>NZ_JBIVFA010000006.1:297615-450412 GCF_044747975.1 Streptomyces sp. NPDC090045 | reverse complement strand
GCACCGAACTCCACGACGCGTTCGTCTCCCTCGCCTGCAGTCTCATCTGCTGGAGACGCCTCAAGAAACACGATTCATGATCGTGTTACGAGCTCTTAGGAACTTGCCCCTTACGGAGGCGTACCACCTGTTCTTGTGCTTTGTCATCCGACGTCTTGGCGACCGCCGCACGCACTGCCTCCGACTGCCGGATCCGCGAAGGCAGACGGTCCAACATCCCGTCCTGCTGGACTTGCCTTCGCCGCTCCTCCTGTGTCATCCCCTGGGTGGGTACCAGCGGCTTTGACGTACGAGCCAAGCCCGCCCACCCAGCCGACGAGACGACAGCCTTCGCGGCCTCGGATAACTCCGCTGCGACACTCGGGGCAACTCCACTACCCAGCAGGGAAAGCGTCACCAACCCTACTACTGTCAAACGAGTTCTACGCATGCGCCATCGCATCAATAGCCCCTCCCCAGGAAACGGGCACCTCCCAGCGCCCAGCAGGCCATCATGACAGCCAAGATCCTCTAGAAGCCAGGGAATTAGGACAGGATGGCAAGTTTTCGATGTGCCAAGATCGGGCCTTCAGTGCCCAAAGGAGCATCGAAATACCTATCCGACATGGGGGCAGCCTTCTACGGCTACGCCCGCCGGGGTTGAAAGACTCAACGGTGGCGGTGAGACCGAAAACGGGATGTCCGCTTCCATCGGGAGCGCCAAGGTCCCAGATTAACGCCGCTGCAGGGAAAGGCAGTTCATTCGCCGACGCCCCTTGCGCCAGGCGTCGGCGAAAGGCATGGGGAGTGACTATGCCGGCACATCCGCCTCCGGTGCTGGACCCGCCAGAAGAGGAGTCGGCATGGTTGGTTGGAGGCACGGCGTCCAGGGGAGTTCGGTGTGCTCCGCCGTGTCAAGTCCCGGCCCCGTCTCGCACCACGATGGGTCTATGGAGCTCCGCCACCGTTCTGCTTGAAGGCTGCGTAGGCCTGGCCGATCGCATGGAGCTTCCCGGTGAACAGCGCACCGAGGAAAGCGCCGAGGCCGAACACGGCGAGAGCAAGGGGGGATGGCGGCCATCAGGCACTGCCTCCGCGTCCAGCAAGGCCCCGTATGCGGACTGGGCCTGCCGGGTGGCCCCGCTCAACGCCATCGCGCCTTGGGCACGTGCAGTGGCTTCCCGGTCCTCGACCAGGCCGCCGAGCTTGTCGGCGAACGCCGTCCGAAGCTTCTGGCCGTGCTCTTTTGGACGGCCCCTGTCACCCGCATCCCGGGGATTCCGGCCGCCGACTTCGAGCTGTCCGTCACGGCCGTCATGAGCGCCGAAGTCTTCTCATGGGCGGATGCGAGTGCCTCGGCACGCTGTCTCCCGACTGGGGCTCCCACTACGGCGGGGGACTCCCGACGCGGATCCACCGCCACCTCGCGGACGCCGTAGAGGCCGTCGAAGCTGCGCTGGAGACACGGCCAGTACCGCGCGAGCCCGTCTCGTAGGGCGGGATGGCGCCCCGTCCCGGGCCGTCCGCTCACGTACGGGCCCGGAAACGACTGAGCGCCCCACCTGGCCGAAACCGGGTGGGGCGCTCAGTAGCAGGTCAGAGGGGTTGACCCCCGCCTGCGAGCAGTAGGCCATGTCGGACTCGAACCGACAACCAACGGATTAAAAGTCCGCTGCTCTGCCAATTGAGCTAATGGCCCTCCGGGTGCTCACCCCAGAGCATAGCCGGACCGCGCCGGTCAGCCGATCGGGTATCGACCGACCGGCCTGTCGCCGTCAGTTCAGCGGCTTCGGGCGGGGTTTCCCGGCCGTCGGGCCGGCAAGGGTGAGCGGGCCCGAGGTGCTGAACTCGCCGCCCTGGCCGTCGGCCGGTACGGCGGTGAGCTTCCACTCGTAGTCGCCGGGGAAGAGCAGCGTCCCCACCGGGGCCTTCCCGTTCCACGAGGCCGAGATGGCGCCCCGCGCGTCGGTGCCGTGGGCGACGACCGTCGACCGGCCCGTCGCCTTGTTACGGATCGTCAGCTTCCAGGACGCCGCGGGCTTGGACAGCCACCACTTGCCCGTCCACGGCTGCTTCGCCACGGTCTTGAGGTCCACCACGCCGGCGGGCGGCTGGGAGTCGATCACCGACATCGGGGACGGGGCGACCCCCGTCGGCAGGATGTGGACGCGCTCGGCGTCGTCCACGTAGGCCACGTGACCGCCGAAGCGGTCGACCGTCCAGCCGGTGCGGCGGCCGGTGGACGCCCCCAGCTGAGCCTCGGTCACCAGGACGCGGGTGGGAAGACCGGCGCCGCCCGTGGGCAGGCCCGCGCTCAGGTCGTGCAGTTCGAGCCCCTTGCCCTCGGGGTGGCGCACCAGCTGGTTGTCGCCGAGCAGCACCGTCCCGGCCGGTGCGGGCGCGGTACGGCCGGAGACCTGGTCGTAGAGACCGCTGACGGCCGGCTTGCCCCAGTCGGACGGGCAGGCCCAGTACACCCAGCGGCCGACGGCCTGGATCTCGGAGGGCACGCAGTCGCCCTGGGTCTTGAACACCGGCTGCGCGGCGCCGCCGGGCAGCGTCTGCCGGGTGACCGTGCCGTCCGTCGCCGAGCCGCTCCACAGCGTGGAACCCCACACCGCGGCCGCGACCCGGGAGCGGTTGATCAGCGTGGCGCCGGAGTCGGGCTCCTTGAACTCCACGATCTGCTGCTTGCCGGAGCTCGCGCCGTCGACCACGCCGAAGCGGCCCGACAGGTCGGCGAGGCGCGGCGAGGAGTCGCCCGTGGTGACCCGGGGGCCCCAGTCTGCGGAGCCGCTGCGGTAGAGGACGGTGCCGCCCTGTTCCGTGGGCCGGCGGCGGCCGTGGTTGCCGTCGCCGGCGGAGAACATCTCCAGGCAACGCTTGCGGTCCCAGCCGCTGCAGTCGGCGTCGCTGCCGCTGACGAGACGGTCCACCGTCACCGACAGGGCCCTCGGGCTGCCGCCCGCGCCGAGGCGGGTGGTGCGGAAGGCCCCGATGACGTCGGCGGGCAGGTAGTTGGTGCTGTTGTCCGCGGTGTTGAGGATGCCGCTGCCGAGCGCCAGGCCGTAGACCGAGGCCGTGACGGGCGCGATCTTCGCGACGCGCTTGACCTCGATCGCCTCGGCCCCGTCGCCCTTGCCCGCCGCCCGGACGATCCGCTGGACGGCCCAGTCGATGTCCCCGTGGGCGAGTTCCGAGGTCGTACCCACGGTCAGCACCGAGCCGTCGGGGGCGGTGACCAGCTGCGCCCGCGCCGACGGCAGGGCCACCCGCACCACACCGTCCGGGGTGAAGCCGAAGAGCAGGGAGCCGATGTGATCGTTGCCGGCGCCGCCCGCGTACGAGTCCATGCCCAGCAGCGTGTCCTTGCCGAGCCGGGCGTACTCGGCCTGGCCCAGGACCGAGGTGTCGACCGTACGGGTCGGCCCGGCCTCGGGGTGGGCGCGGTCCAGCAGTTCCATCTGCCGCCGGCCCTCGCGGACCCGGATCAGGCCCTGCGGTGCGAGCCGGAAGTCGGAGACCTCCCACGGGTCGTCCGGGAAGGGCCGGTCGGGCAGCGCCTTGGCCAGGCCGGTTCCCAGGTCGACCAGGGCCCAGCGGGGCGAGGAGTCCGCGGGCTCCGGAAGCGTGTAGCGGACGACGAGGGACGTGGCGTCGCCGTCGGTCACCCCGGCGAGCTGCGCCCCGGCGGGGAATCCGGTCACCTGCGTGTCCGTCACGGCCCCGCCCGCTCCGCCCGCTCCGCCCGCCTTCAGCAGGTGGTAGCCGGTGGGCGTGGAGCGCTCGCCCGTGACGGTGACGACGGTGTCGCCGAAGGTGCCGACGTAGGTCCGGCCCTCCGGGATCGCGAGGTCGGCCACCGGCTCGCCGGCGGCCTTCTGCAGGGTCACGTGCGGGGCGGGGGCGGCGGAGTACAGGGCCACCGTGTCGGACCCGGCGCCGTAGTGGCCGGGTTCGAAGCTGAAGGGCGGCGACTCGAAGTAGCCGGAGTCGACGTTGTAGACCGGCTTGGAGTCGAGGCGCGTGGCCAGCGGCGTCTGCGCGCCGGTCGCGTAGTCGATCCACAGGAGCCGGTCGTCGCCCTCCTGGGCGAGGAGCAGGCCCGTCTCCCCCGCCTTGAGGATGCGCGTGGCGCGCGGGACGCGGCGCTGCGCCGCGGGCAGGACGAGCTCGCCCGCACCCGCGGTGGCCGCGGTGCCCGCGGCCGGGGCGGCCGACGCCGACCCCGCCGGAAGGGTGAGCGTCCCTGCGGCCACGGCGGTGGAGACCGCCAGCAGTGCGACGGTCCTCGCGGATCTCTTGCGCGTACGAATCATGGAAATGTCCCTCCCCTGGACCGGCAGTCCCCTACTGCCGTGAAGATCGTATCGGCGGGCGTCCGCGCCTCGGGAACGAGAAAGGGCCCGTACGACACCGGGTGTCGTACGGGCCCTTCTCAGGGGTTCAGCTCAGCTGTGGTCAGCCGTTGCGCTTCCAGCGCGGCTTGTCGTCGCGGCGGCCGCCGAAGCCGCCGGTGGAGCCGGAGCCGGAGCCGGACGGACGGTGGTCGTCGCGGCGGCCGTAGGGACGGTCGCCGGCGCCGCCGGAGCGGAAGCCACCGGAGGGACGGTCGTCACGACGGTCGCGGTTGAACGGACGGTCGCCGCCGGAGCGGAAGCCGCCGGAGGGGCGGTCGTCACGGTTGTACGTGCCGTTGCCCGTGGCCGGGCGGTCGCCGCCGGAGCGGAAGCCACCGGACGGACGGTCGTCGCGGCGGAAGCCGCCACGGTCGCCACCACGGTCGTCGCGGTTGAAGCCGCCCGAGGGACGGTCGTCGCGGCGGAAGCCGCCACCGGCCGGACGGTCGCCACCGGAGCGGAAGCCACCCGACGGACGGTCGCCACCGGAGCGGAAGCCACCACGGTCGCCACGGTCGCCACCACGGTCATCGCGGTTGAAGCCACCGGACGGACGGTCGTCGCGACGGAAGCCACCACCGGCCGGACGGTCGCCACCGGAGCGGAAGCCACCCGACGGACGGTCGCCACCGGAGCGGAAGCCACCACGGTCGTCACGGTTGAAGCCACCGGACGGACGGCCGCCGCGGTCGCCGCGGTCGTCACGGCGGAAGCCGCCACGGTCGCCACCGCGGTCACCGCGGTTGTCGCGACGCTCGAAGTTGCCGCGGTCGTCGCGCTGGGCGCGCTGCTCCTCGCGACGCTCCTGCGCGGCCAGCTCGGCGGCAGCGGCGGCGGCAGCAGCCGCGACCTCGGCCTCGGCGGCCTCGGCCACCTCGGCGACAGCGGCCTCCGGGTCCTCGCCGCGCTCACGGGCGGAGCGGGCGACCAGGCGGTCGGCCTCCTCGCGGAGCTCGACGGCACGGCGCGACAGGCGCTCCAGCTGCTTGGTGAGCTCGGCGACCTCGCGCTCGGCCTGCTTGGCGGCGTTGTTCGCGGAGTCGGCCTGGACCTCGGTCAGCGAACGGGCACCGGTGATCTCGGCGACCTCCGGCTCGAAGGCGCCGGCGCCCTGGACGATGTGGCGCGAGGCGTCGACGCCCGCGTCCTCCATCAGGCGGAAGATCTGGCGGCGCTGGTGCGGCAGGGCGAGGGAGACCACGACACCCGACTTGCCGGCACGGGCGGTACGGCCCGAGCGGTGCAGGTAGTCCTTGTGGTCGCCGGCCGGGTCCACGTTGAGGACCAGGTCGATGCCGTCGACGTGGATGCCGCGGGCGGCGACGTCGGTGGCGACGAGCGCGTTGACGTAGCCGTCCTTGAAGTCGGCGAGGACGCGGGTACGGGCACCCTGCGTCATGCCGCCGTGCAGCGCGTCGGCCTTCACGCCGGCCTCGACGAGCTGCTCGGCGATGCGGTCGGCGCCCAGCTGGGTGCGGACGAAGATGATGGTGCGGCCCTTGCGGGCGGCGATGGCGGCCGTGACCGGCGCCTTGTCCTTCGGCTTCACGACGAGGACGTGGTGCGTCATGGTCGTGACGTTGCCCTGCGCGCTGTCGACCTCGTGCGTGACGGGGTTGGACAGGTAGCGCTTGACCAGGGTGCCGATCTCGTTCTCCATGGTGGCGGAGAAGAGCATGCGCTGGCCGCCGCCGGGGATCTGGTCGAGCAGCTCGGTGACCTCGGGCAGGAAGCCCAGGTCGGCCATCTGGTCGGCCTCGTCGAGGACCGCGACCTGGACGTTCTCCAGGGAGCAGGCGCCACGGTTGATGATGTCGCGCAGACGGCCCGGGGTGGCGACGAGGACGTCGACACCGCGCTCCAGAGCGTAGATCTGGTTGCTCATGGAGGTACCGCCGCAGACGACCTTCATCTTCAGGCCGAGCACGTCGCCGTAGGGCTGGAGGGCGTCCGCGACCTGCATCGCGAGCTCACGGGTCGGCGTGAGGATGATCGCGCGGGGCTTCTTCTTCTCGGTGTGCCCGCCGGCCAGGGAGGCCAGGGTCGGCAGACCGAAGGAGAGGGTCTTGCCGGAGCCGGTGCGGCCACGGCCGAGGATGTCCTTGCCGGCCAGGGCGTCCGGGATGGTCGCGGCCTGGATCGGGAAGGGGGCGGTGACGCCGTTCTGGGCGAGCTTGCGCACGATGCCCTCGGGCAGACCGAGGTCTCCGAAGGTGATCGAGGGCTCGGCGTCGGCGTCGTCGTCACCGTCGAAGTCGGTGTCGGAGTCGATGGAGTCCTCGACGGACTCACCGTTCGTCACGTCGGCCTCAAGGGCCTCGATGATCTCGTCGGCCTCTGCGGCCTCGATGGCCTCGGTGACCACAAGGGCCTCGGCGTCGACGATCTCGTTGGAGTCGTTCTCGGGCATGACGGAACGGTCAGAACTGGAAATGGACATGCGAAATGCGAAACCTTCCGGAGTCTCGGCACGCGCCCAAACTCCGTGAATCGCAAATCGACCGCCTCAATGCGGTCAGCCACGGCTAGGGAGAGTACGCGCCACACGGCGCTCTTCGGATTCGGCGCCGGGCAATGGGATCAAACGATCTATAACCATACGCACCCTCCCCGGGGTCTGGCAAGTCGCTTCGGTCGAAACGCCTCTGACCTGCGAAGACGCCCTTTCCCGGTGCAGCCCGCCAGACCCCGGAACCCGCGACGGGCCCTACGGCTGCGGCGCCGGCTGGGTCGTGGGCTCGGGCTGCGGACTCGACGACTGCGGCGTGGGTTCCGTCACAGGGGGAATCGTGGCCGGCGCACTCGGGGTCGGGCTGGCCGGCTGCTGCCCACCCCCGGAACCGCCCGGTCCGCCCGATCCGCCGGAGGCCCCGGAGCCACCCGATCCGGAGGAGCCGCCCGGACTGCCCGCCGGGGGTTCCTGCGGACCCTGCCCGCCCGCGCCGCCGCCCGGCCCCGCCGACGGCGCGGGGACGCCCGGCTGGCCGCTCGGCGCACCCGGGCTGGGCGAGGCGCCGGTCGCGCCGGAGGCCTTGCCGTCCTCCTTGGACTTGCCGTCCCGGCTCCCGGTGCCGTCCTTCGCGCCGTGCCCGTTGCCGTGCACCCCGGAGCCGCGCCCGGAGACGGACCCGCCCGCCTCGGCGCCGCCCCGGCGGTCCGCCGAGGAAGAGGGACCGGGCTTCGCCGCGTCCGCGCCGACGCTCATGCAGCCGGCCGTCGCCGCGACCGCGAGCGCGGTGACGGCCAGTCGGAGGGAAGCGGACAACTGGCGCACGGTGGCACCTCCGGAGCCTGAGGGTGAGAGTCCGCATGAGCGGGTCAATGTGCCCAACTCCCTTTGACCCGCAAGGGACACGCCCTCGGCGCCCTCAGCCGAACAGTTGCTCCGCCACCTGCGACCCGAGGCGCACCGCGCCGAGCCCGACCACCACCGACATCACCACGTTCGCCGCCGCCAGGAACCCCCGGCCGCGCTCGGCCAGCCGCAGCGTCTCGTACGAGAACGTCGAGTACGTGCTCAGCGCCCCGCACAGCCCGGTCCCCAGCAGCAGCTGCAGCCGCGCGGAGGAGGCTCCCGCGAGCAGCGCGCCGGTCAGGAACCCGAGCAGCAGACAGGCGGCCGCGTTGACCAGGAAGGTGCCCCACGGGAAGACGGAATCGTGGCGCGCCTGGACCGCACGGTCCGTCAGGTAGCGCAGCGGCGCCCCGACGACCGCGCCCACCACGACGAGCAGCCAGTTCACCGGGCGGCCCGGTGCGGCCGCCGCCCGCCGCCCGCACCGACCGCGAGCCGGGTCGCCGAGGCCGCCGCCCACACCGCGCCCAGGGCCGCGGCCACCGTGAGCCCGGCGTAGGCGAGCGCGGTGCCCGCCTCCCCTGCGTCGAGGAGCTGCGAGACGTCCACCGCGTAGGTGGAGAAGGTGGTGAAGCCGCCCAGCACGCCGACCCCGGCGAAGGGGCGCAGCAGCGGATGGGGCGCGGTCCGGCCGCCCTCGCTGATCAACACCATCAGTACGCCGATCAGCGCGCACCCGGACGTGTTGATCCAGAAGGTCGCCCACGGGAAGGCCCCCGCCCCCGCAGGCCACAGCAGGGAGATCCCGTACCGGGCCGTGGCCCCCACGGCCCCGCCCGCCGCCACCGCCACGAGCACCCGGCCCTGCGGTTCCCCGCGCTGCGCGGGGACGTGCAGGTCGACGTCCGGGTCGATCGCCTCGGGCCCGGGGTCCGGCCGGGTCACCCGTATCCCAGCGCGTGCAGCCGGTCGTCGTCGATCCCGAAGTGGTGGGCGATCTCGTGCACCACGGTGACCTCCGTCTCCGCGACCACGCTCTCCCGGTCCTCACACATCCGCAGCGTGGGGTTCCGGTAGATGGTGATCCGGTCCGGCAGCACCCCGGCGTACCACTCGCCGCGGTCCGTCAGCGGAGTCCCCTCGTAGAGACCCAGCAGTTCGGGGTCGTCGGCGGGCGGTTCGTCCTCGACGAACACCGCCACGTTGTCCATCAGCCGCGTCAGCTCCGGCGGGATCCGGTCCAGCGCCTCTGCGACGAGCTCTTCGAACTCCTCGCGCGTCATCTCCAGCACCCGGTCATTGTCCCTCCGGTGGGGGCGCCTCCCGCGTGCGGGGGAGAAACCGTTTTGGCGATAGCTCCCCGGATCCCATATGCTTCTCACGTCCCCGACGCGCTGGAAAGCGCCCAGGCGGGCCTTTAGCCCTCATCGTCTAGTGGCCCAGGACGCCGCCCTTTCAAGGCGGTAGCACGGGTTCGAATCCCGTTGGGGGTACGCATTACCGTGTGCAAGACTTGGTCTCGCACACTGCAAGGTCCTGTGGAGCAGTTGGTTAGCTCGCCACCCTGTCAAGGTGGAGGTCGCGGGTTCAAGTCCCGTCAGGATCGCTGAAGCCGGAAACGGTTTCGTGGCTGGGTAGCTCAGTTGGTACGAGCGATCGCCTGAAAAGCGATAGGTCGCCGGTTCGACCCCGGCCCCAGCCACCATCGGAAGGCCCCGTCCATCGGACGGGGCCTTCCTGCGTTACTCGGCCTCACCCGTGGGGTTGGAGCGGCGGCGCCACTGCACCAGGCCGACGGCCGACGCGCCCGCCGCGACCAGCCCGAGCAGCGCCCAGTCCGGGACCGCGTCCGCCACGGATCCGACCCACTGCTCCACGGCGAACGAGTCGTCCACGTCCAGCAGGCCCGGCAGCGCGCTCGCCCCGTCGTAGACGAGGAACAGCGCGCCCAGGGTGATGAAGAACAGCCCGGACAGCAGCGAGGTGGTGTGCAGCTCGAAGCGGCCCACCGAGAGGGCCCGCCCGCGCAGCCAGCGCCGCCTGCCCAGCTCGAACCGCTCCCAGAGCAGGGCCAGCAGGAAGAGGGGCACGGCCATCCCCAGGGCGTAGACCGCCAGCAGCAGGCCGCCGTAGACGGGGCTGCCGCTGACCGCCGCGACCGTCAGGACGCTGCCGAGGATCGGGCCGGCGCAGAAGCCGGCCAGCCCGTAGACGGCGCCGAGCGCGTACACCGACAGGGCGGTGGTCGGCCGGATCCGGCCCGACAGCTCCGAGATCCGCTTCGAGGCGAAGCCCAGGCCCAGGATCTGTGCGAGCCCGAGCGCGATGATCAGCCAGCCGCCGGCGAGGACGAGCTGGTCGCGGTTGCTGTGGAAGAACCGCCCCGCGTACGAGCCGGCCGCCCCCAGCGGTACGAGCGTGCTCGCGAGGCCCGCGTAGAAGATCCCGGTGCGCGCCAGCAGCCGCGAGGTGGAGTCGATCGAGTACGCGAAGAAGGCCGGCAGGAGCAGCGCGCTGCACGGGCTGAGCAGCGCGAGCAGGCCGCCCAGCAGGGCGGCCAGGTATCCGATGTCGGTCACTGCTTCGCCGCCGCGGCCTTGGCCTCGGCGATGGCGGCCGTGAAGTTGCCGAGGGGCTGGGCGCCCGCGATCGGCTTGCCGTTGACCAGGAAGGACGGGGTGGACGTGACGCCGATGCGGTAGCCCTCCTCCTGGTCCTTCCGCAGGGCCGCCGCGGCCTGCTCGCCGGCCATGTCCGCCTTGAAGCGCTCCAGGTCGGGGACGCCGGCCTCGCGGGCCAGCTCCACGAGCCGCGGCGCGGCGAAGCCCTTCTCCTTCGCGCCGTCGGCGTACGCGGCCGAGTGGAAGGCGGTGAACCGGTCCTGCCGGCCGGCCGCCCAGGCGGCCTTGGCTGCGGCCTCGGAGTCGGCGCCGAAGATCGGGAAGTTGCGCCACTCGATGCGCAGGGTGCCGTCCTCGACGTACTTCTTCACCAGTTCGGGTTCGGTGTCCCGGGCGAACTTGCCGCAGTAGCCGCACTTGAAGTCGGAGTACTCGATCAGCACGACGGGCGCGTCGGCGCGGCCGACGGCGAGCTTGTCGCCGGCCTCGCGGCGGGCCAGCGCCTTGAGCTCGGCGGTCGGGTCGGTCCGGGGCGCGGCCGCGGCGGAGGAGCCGGCGGAGCTCTTCTCGGCGGGGGCGGTGGCCTGCCAGGAGACGAGGCCGAGGGTGATCGCGGCGACGGCGACCCCGGCGGCGTACAGGAGGGGCTTGCGGGAGGAGGAACGGGAGGAAGAGGAAGAAGAGGACATGCGGGTGCTCCAGTGCTGCGGGTGGTGAGGCGGACCGGTGGGGGAGCGGTCCCCCTAGACCCGCATCACGGACAGCTCCACCGGGCCGGGCGCCGGCCGGTCGGGACCGCGTACGAGGACCCGTACGGGCATCGCCGCGTACGGGCGCGCCCCCTCGGGCAGCGGCCGCGCGGGCGGTACGTGCGCGTGCTCGCCCCCGGCCCGGGCCGGGACGGCGGGGAGCCCGCCGTGATCGGCGGCCCCGGGCGCACAGGCCGGGCCACCGCCGCCGGAGAAGACGGCCGGGGCCGCGGCCGGATTCGGATCCCCGGACCGGACGGGCCCCGCGTCGGATGCCGGGGCCGGGGCGGAAGCCGGGACGGACGCCGGGGCGGAAGCGGAAGCCGCCGCCGGGCCGGCCGGGGCCGGAGCGGCCGCAGCCGGGAGCACCACCGCGAGAACGGCCACCAGCAGGCCTGCCCACACCGTCAGAGCGGCGCATGCCAATCGGTGCGGGCGGGACAAGGTGGGCTGCCTCTCATACGTACGGCTGACTGAGTCGTCCCGAAATCGTACGGGTCCGCCCGACAAATGCGTTCGCCACCCGGAGGGCCCAGGTGAGATCCTCGATCAGGTATGTCTACTTCCTTCGCCGCCCTGCAGACGCTTCTCGGTGAGATCTCCCTCCGTGACGCGCACCGCCTCGGCCGCCGCCTCGAAGGCGCCCGCCGTATCCGCAAGCCCGAGGCCAAGCAGGCCGTGCTCGACGAGATCGCCGCGGAGGCCGCGAAGGCCGCCGAGCGACTGGCCGGCCGTGCCTCGCGGATGCCGGAGGTCACGTATCCCGAGAACCTGCCCGTCAGCCAGAAGAAGGACGAGATCGCCGAGGCGATACGCGACCACCAGGTCGTGATCGTCGCCGGTGAGACCGGTTCCGGCAAGACCACGCAGATCCCCAAGATCTGCATGGAGCTGGGCCGTGGCGTCCGCGGCATGATCGGGCACACCCAGCCCCGCCGGATCGCGGCGCGCACCGTCGCGGAACGCATCGCCGAGGAGCTGAAGTCCGAGATCGGCCAGACCGTCGGCTGGAAGGTCCGGTTCACCGACCAGGTGGACCAGGACGCGACCTTCGTGAAGCTGATGACGGACGGCATCCTGCTCGCCGAGATCCAGACGGACCGCGAGCTGCGCGCCTACGACACGATCATCATCGACGAGGCCCACGAGCGGTCGCTCAACATCGACTTCCTGCTGGGCTACCTGGCCACGCTGCTGCCGAAGCGCCCCGACCTCAAGGTCGTCATCACCTCGGCGACCATCGACCCCGAGCGCTTCTCCCGGCACTTCGGCGAGGCGCCCATCGTCGAGGTCAGCGGGCGCACGTATCCCGTGGAGGTGCGCTACCGGCCCCTCCTCGAGGAGGACTCCGAGGACTCCGACCGCGACCAGATCACCGCGATCTGCGAGGCCGTGGACGAGCTCCAGTCCGAGGGCGCGGGCGACATCCTGGTCTTCCTCTCCGGCGAGCGCGAGATCCGCGACACCGCCGACGCCCTGAACAAACGGAACCTTCGTTTCACGGAGGTGCTCCCCCTCTACGCGCGCCTCTCGCACGCCGAGCAGCACCGCGTCTTCCAGCAGCACACCGGGCGCCGGATCGTCCTGGCCACCAACGTCGCCGAGACCTCCCTGACCGTCCCCGGCATCAAGTACGTGATCGACCCGGGCACCGCCCGGATCTCCCGCTACAGCCACCGCACCAAGGTCCAGCGGCTGCCGATCGAGCGGATCTCGCAGGCCAGCGCCAACCAGCGCAAGGGCCGCTGCGGCCGTACCTCCGACGGCATCTGCATCCGGCTGTACTCCGAGGACGACTTCGACGCCCGTCCGGAGTTCACCGACGCCGAGATCCTGCGCACGAACCTGGCCTCCGTCATCCTCCAGATGACCGCCGCCGGCCTCGGCGAGATCGAGAAGTTCCCCTTCATCGATCCGCCGGACCACCGCAACATCCGCGACGGCGTCCAGCTCCTCCAGGAGCTCGGGGCGCTCGACCCGGCGGAGAAGGACCCCAAGAAGCGGCTCACGCAGATGGGCCGCCAGCTGTCCCAGCTCCCGGTGGACCCCCGCCTCGCCCGCATGGTCATCGAGGCCGACAAGAACAACTGCGTCCGCGAGGTCATGGTCATCGCGGCGGCCCTGTCGATCCAGGACCCGCGCGAGCGGCCCTCGGACAAGCAGACCCAGGCCGACCAGAACCACGCCCGCTTCAAGGACGAGACCAGCGACTTCCTCTCGTACCTGAACATGTGGCGCTACGTCCGCGAGCAGCAGAAGGAGCGCGGTTCCTCCTCGTTCCGCCGGATGTGCAAGCAGGAGTACCTGAACTTCCTGCGGATCCGCGAGTGGCAGGACATCTACTCGCAGCTGCGCACGGTCGCCAAGACCATGGGCATCCACGTCAACGAGGCCGATGCCCCCGAGCAGGTCATCCACGTCTCGCTGCTGGCCGGTCTGCTGTCCCACATCGGTCTCAAGGACACCGACAAGAACGAGTACCTGGGGGCCCGGTCGGCGAAGTTCGCGATCTTCCCCGGCTCCTCGCTCTTCAAGAAGCAGCCGAAGTTCGTGATGTCGGCCGAGCTGGTGGAGACCTCGCGGCTGTGGGCCCGGGTGAACGCCAAGGTGGAGCCCGAGTGGGTGGAGCCGCTCGCCCAGCACCTGATCAAGCGCACGTACAGCGAGCCGCACTGGGAGAAGGACCAGGCGGCCGTGATGGCGTACGAGAAGGTCACGCTGTACGGCGTCCCGATCGTCGCCCAGCGGAAGATCAACTACGGCCGGATCGACCCCGAGGTCTCGCGCGAGCTGTTCATCCGCAACGCGCTGGTCGAGGGCGACTGGCGCACGCACCACAAGTTCTACGCCGACAACCGCAAGCTCCTCACCGAGGTGGAAGAGCTGGAGAACCGGGCGCGGCGCCGCGACATCGTGGTGGACGACGAGACCCTCTTCGACTTCTACGACCAGAAGATCCCGCCGCACGTGGTCTCCGGGGCGCACTTCGACTCCTGGTGGAAGCACAAGAAGCGCGAGGAGCCCGAACTCCTCGACTTCGAGCGGGAGATGCTGCTCACCGAGAAGGCGGCCGGGGTCACCAAGGCCGACTACCCGGACACCTGGCGGCAGGGGCAGCTGAAGTTCCGGGTGACCTACCAGTTCGAGCCGGGCGCGGACGCGGACGGCGTGACCGTCCACATCCCGCTGCAGGTGCTGAACCAGGTCACCGACGAGGGCTTCGACTGGCAGATCCCGGGCCTGCGCGAGGAGGTCGTCACCGAGCTGATCCGCTCGCTGCCGAAGCCGATCCGCCGGCACTACGTGCCCGCGCCGAACTTCGCGACCCGCTTCCTGGACACGGCCGTACCCCTGCAGGAGCCGCTGCCCGTCACACTGGCCCGTGAGCTCCAGCGGATGGTCGGGGTCCCGGTCTCCGCCGAGGACTTCGACCTCGGCCGGATCCCGGACCACCTGAAGATCACCTTCCGGATCATCGACGAGCGCCGCAAGAACCTCGCCGAGGACAAGGACCTGGAGGCGCTGCGGCTGAAGCTCAAGCCGAAGGCCCGCCAGGCCCTCTCCAAGGCCGCCGCAGCCACCGCCGAGCGGGCGGGCGGGGAGTCGCTGGAGCGCACCGGGCTGACCGACTGGACGATCGGCACGCTGACCAAGGTCTTCGAGACCCGGCGGGCCGGCCAGCCGGTGAAGGCCTACCCGGCGCTGGTCGACGAGGGCGCGACCGTGTCCGTACGGCTCTTCGACACCGAGGCCGAGCAGCAGCAGGCGATGTGGCTGGGCACCCGGCGCCTCATCCTGCTGAACATCCCGGTGAACCCGGCGAAGTTCGCCTCGGACCACCTGAGCAACCAGCAGAAGCTGGCCCTGTCCAGGAACCCGCACGGCTCCATCCAGGCCCTGTTCGACGACTGCGCGACCGCGGCGACGGACAAGCTGATCGCGGACCACGGCGGTCCCGCGTGGGACGAGGCGGGCTTCCGGAAGCTCTACGAGGCCGTCCGTGCCGACCTCGTGGACACGACCGTGCGCACGGTGAGCCAGGTGCAGCAGGTGCTGGCCGCCTGGCAGGCCTGTGAGCGCCGCCTGAAGGCCACCGGCAGCCTCGCCCTGGTCGCCAACATCCAGGACGTCAAGGCGCAGCTGGCGGCTCTCGTGCCGGCCGGCTTCGTCACGCTCACCGGGCTGCGCAGGCTGCCGGACCTGATGCGGTACCTGGTGGCGGCGGACCGGCGGCTCCAGCAGATGCCCACGGGCGTCCAGCGCGACACCACGCGCATGGAGAAGGTCCACGAGATGCAGGACGAGTACGCGTGGCTGCTGGAGCAGTTGCCGAAGGGACGGCCGGTGCCGACGACGGTCACGGACATCCGCTGGATGATCGAGGAGCTGCGGGTCAGTTACTTCGCGCACGCCCTCGGGACGGCGTACCCGATCTCCGACAAGCGGATCGTGAAGGCGGTGGACGCGGCGGCCCCGTGACCGGCCGGGTGACCGGCCGGATGCTCCGGTTCGACTGCACCCCCTGAGCTGCGGTACAGTCTGATTCGCAGCCGCCGAGCGGCCGCAAATCAAGGACCTGTGGAGCAGTTGGTTAGCTCGCCACCCTGTCAAGGTGGAGGTCGCGGGTTCAAGTCCCGTCAGGTTCGCAGAAACGTCAGGGCCCGCATCCCCCAGGGGATGCGGGCCCTGACGCGTTGGCGGGCCAACACCCGGCCGTCCGGGGGCGTTGGGGGCCGCCGAGGGCGCCCGCGGGCCACACGGGGCCCGTCCGGGCGGTACGGGGCCGTGGGCCGCCCCCGGCACCCGCTGTGGGCCCGGCCGGGGTCACCGCGGCCCGCCCGCGACGCGTCCGGGCCTCCGTCGGGCGCCGCCGGTGCGGTGGTCGCGCAGAATCCCCCGTTCGCATGACGCGCTCCGCGACGCACGTCCCCTTTACGGGGTGCATAACCGGATATACAAGAGTGATCATCTGTGATGGGAGTCACCGCATGAGTTTTTGAGACTCCTACTTTTATCGCATCCCTACGCCTGCTCGATTTAATATGTGCAATGGCACCCACCTCGCAGGGGTCCGCGCGCGCATCCGGAACCGCCCTGACCTGGGCATAAAAAAGATCGCGCTGGACCCGGCGGAGTCCAGCGCGATCGAACGACTGGAACCTGTTGGGGCAGGTTCCGTCGCATGAAGCCATGTGGGTTTCATCGGATTGGGGGACCCGATATAGACCCGTTAAAGCGGGGTGTTTACGCGACCTCAGGCCTCGCTGCGCTGCTGCGGAATTCCCGCGAGCAGTGCGCGAACCTCGGCCTCGCGGTATCGGCGGTGTCCACCCAGGGTGCGGATGGACGTGAGCTTGCCAGCCTTGGCCCAGCGGGTGACCGTCTTCGGGTCCACGCGGAACATCGTGGCAACCTCAGCCGGGGTCAGCAGCGGCTCGGCATCAGGGGTGCGAGCGGTCATGAGCGGCCTCCTCGGGAGAACCGAACCATCTCGGTTCTTTCCTCTAAATTCTGCACCTTGGCCCGCGTTGCCCGAAATGGACATACGCGGGCCGAGTCGGTTATAGGACGAACGGCTTGTCCTCGGCACTACAACTACACCATCCGTCCAGCCTCGACGGCCAAACCGACGGAATTGCCCTCCGAGGTGTTCATCAGCGGCGGAAGCCGATGGACCGTCCCATAACGGACAGTCACCCCACTGTGACGATCAGTCACAGAGTGATCAGGAGCCGTCAGACCCCCCGTAGAGCGCAATGCCGAGCATTCCGCCCTTAGTTGGGCGGAAGGAACCCTCCCCGGACTCCTTGTCCTATTTTGGCACGAGGGTAGGGGAAGGGCGCAAGGGTGTAGTTAGTGCGGTCCGTCACGCTTGGGCCAATGGCCCGTATCGGGACGTAGGTCCTGGTACTACGTCCCAAATCTTACGATCAAGGCCCTGATCAGCCAGTATTGGCTGATCGACCGATACGCCACAGTACGTACGCGACCCTCGGGGAGGAAAAAAGCCACACAGGCCACTTTCGGCCTAATTCGCGAAAAGTCGCTCCCGGACCGCCCGCCACCGCTCCGCCAGCTCCCCGTAGGCCTCGGAAGCCCCCTCCATGTCGCCGGCCCGCAGGGCCGCGATCCCCGCCGCCAGATCCCCGGCCGACCGGTCGGCCGCCAGCCGGTCCGCCGGCAGCGCGTGCAGCAGCCCCCCGTAGTCCAGCTCGACCATCGACCTCGGGTGGAACTCCTCCAGCCAGCTCCCGACCTCCACCAGCCCCTCGGCGAGCATCCCGTACCCCTCCGCGTCGCGCAGGGTCCGCAGGGCCCGGGCGAGGCGCCGCCGGGCCTGCACCATCGGCGTCCGGTAGCGCAGCCGCTCGCCCGGGACGTACTCCCGCTCCTCGTCGGCCACCAGGACGAACCAGCGCAGCGGAATCTGCCACACGCCCGTCCGGATCCAGGGGCGCGCCTCCGGGTTCCGCTCGCGCCAGCGCTCGTACTCCTCGGCCGCCCGCCGGCGCGTCCCCGGCGGGAGCGCCGCGTCCAGCACCGGAAGGGGGAAGGACGCCACCAGTTCCTCGAGCGCCAGCCAGCCGCGGAGCCGGGTGCGCCACGGGCAGACCAGCAGCACCCCGTCCACTTCCGCCGTGAAGGCGTCCGCGCTCTCGTGCGCCGGCACCCCCACCACGGGGACCCGTACCAAGTCGGCGAGCGACCTGCGCAGTTCGTCCTGGGCGGTCGGGGTCACCCCGCGCCGGGCGTAGGCGGCCCAGTGCGTGCGCTCCGGCTCCGCGAAGGCGGCCAGGGGCTCGTAGACGCGCAGGTAGGAGGCGT
Organism: Streptomyces sp. NPDC090045; assembly: GCF_044747975.1. NCBI lineage: Bacteria > Bacillati > Actinomycetota > Actinomycetes > Kitasatosporales > Streptomycetaceae > Streptomyces > Streptomyces sp. NPDC090045. The sequence goes on along the minus strand of NZ_JBIVFA010000006.1, from coordinate 432,543 downwards.
ACGGAACGGTCGGCGCCGAGCGCGCGGACGGCAGCAGGGGATCGGGGGATTCGCTCACGCTCTCGTACTCCCCCCTTTGAGGGTCCGGTTCACCTCCGGGGCGCTCCCGGCCGGGCGCGGGGGGCCTCGTACTCCGAGTGTGTTCCGATCCCCGGACAGGACGCCTACGCGGGGCCCGCAGGTCTTACTCTGCTCCCAGCACGCCCTCCCCCACCCGCAGGGCGGGCGTCTTTCCGCCGCATCTCTTCCATGGGAGTCACCACCGTGACCGAAATGACCGACGGCGTCCTGCACACCCTGTTCCGTACGGAACAGGGCGGCCACGAGCAAGTCGTGCTGTGCCAGGACCGAGCCTCCGGCCTGAAGGCCGTCATCGCGATCCACTCCACCGCCCTGGGCCCGGCCCTCGGCGGTACGCGCTTCCACGCGTACGCCTCGGACGAGGAGGCCGTCCTCGACGCGCTGAACCTCTCGCGCGGCATGTCGTACAAGAACGCCCTCGCCGGTCTCGACCTCGGCGGCGGCAAGGCCGTCATCATCGGCGACCCGGACGTCATCAAGAGCGAGGAACTGCTCCAGGCCTACGGCCGGTTCGTGGAGTCCCTCGGCGGCCGCTACGTGACCGCCTGCGACGTCGGCACCTACGTGGCCGACATGGACGTCGTGGCCCGCGAGACCCGCTGGGCCACCGGCCGCTCCCCCGAGAACGGCGGCGCGGGCGACTCCTCGGTCCTCACCGCTTTCGGCGTCTTCCAGGGCATGCGCGCCAGCGCCCAGCACCAGTGGGGCGACCCGACCCTGCGCGACCGCAAGGTCGCCGTGGCCGGCGTCGGCAAGGTCGGCCACTACCTGGTCGAGCACCTGCTGGAGGACGGCGCCCAGGTCGTGATCACGGACGTGCGCGAGGAGTCGGTGCGCCGGATCCTCGACAAGCACCCGGGCAAGGTCACCGCGGTCGCCGACACGGACGCGCTCATCCGCGTCGAGGGCCTGGACATCTACGCCCCCTGCGCGCTCGGCGGCGCCCTGAACGACGAGACGGTCCCCGCCCTCACGGCCAAGGTCGTCTGCGGTGCGGCGAACAACCAGCTCGCGCACCCGGGCATCGAGAAGGACCTCGCGGACCGCGGCATCCTCTACGCGCCCGACTACGTGGTCAACGCCGGTGGCGTCATCCAGGTCGCCGACGAGCTGCACGGCTTCGACTTCGACCGCTGCAAGGTCAAGGCCACGAAGATCTTCGACACCACGCTCGAAATCTTTGCTCGCGCGAAGGCGGACGGCATTCCGCCGGCCGCCGCGGCCGACCGGATCGCCGAGCAGCGGATGGCGGACGCCCGCGCCGCCCGCGCGCTCTAGGCCCCTGGCGGGACCCTTGGGCGCACCCGCCGGGGCGCGGCGAGACGGAACTCACTGCGCTTCGGCGGGTCGCCCGCCAGGAAAAGGTTAAAATCGCAGCTGACCAGGGAGGACGGGGCGCCTCGTTGGTTCTGCACCGGGGCGCGTCATGCGGGCGGCGTACCGTATGGCCGCGGAAGCAGGTACCGTTAAACCCCTACGGACGGTCTCTCCACGGAGAGCCCGCTCCGAACCATGAACGCGTGTCAGACTCTGGGGCCGTCGAGCCCCGTCACCGAGGGGGTCGAGCCATGGGGCGCGGCCGGGCAAAGGCCAAGCAGACGAAGGTCGCCCGCCAGCTGAAGTACAGCAGCGGCGGGACTGACTTGTCGCGTCTGGCCAACGAGCTGGGCGCATCGACCGCGGAACCGCTGCCTGTCAGCGAGCCGGTCGAGGTAGACGACGACGAGCTGGACGAGGACGACCCGTACGCTCGGTACGCGGAGCTCTACAACCGCGATGACGACGACGAGGACGAAGAGTCCGGTCCGTCGGCGCACCGTCGCGGGGCTTGACGCGCGGATCCTTCTGCAGAGCAGCGTCTGCGTCAGCTGACGAAACATCGAAACCCGGTCCAGGGCCTCGCCCCGGACCGGGTTTCCGTGCTGCTCAGCCCGCGTAGGACCCGGTGAGGGTCGCGCCCTCGGCGTGGTCGCCCCGGTCCAGGATCTCGCCGGCGACCCAGGCGTCGACGCCCCGGTCGGCCAGCGCGGTCAGGGCCACGTCCACCGACTCCTGCGGGACCACGGCCATCATGCCGACGCCCATGTTCAGGGTCTTCTCCAGCTCCAGCTGCTCCACCTGCCCGGCCTTGCCGACCAGGTCGAAGATCGCGCCGGGGGTCCAGGTCGACCGGTCGACCGTGGCGTGCAGGTGGTCCGGGATGACCCGGGCCAGGTTCGCCGCGAGGCCGCCGCCGGTGATGTGCGAGTAGGCGTGGATCTCGGCCATACGGGTGAGCGCCATGCAGTCCAGCGAGTAGATCTTGGTGGGCTCCAGGAGCTCCTCGCCGAGGGTGCGGCCGAGCTCCTCGACGTGCTGGTCCAGGGACATCCCGGCCCGGTCGAAGAGGACGTGCCGGACGAGCGAGTACCCGTTCGAGTGAAGGCCGGACGATGCCATCGCGATGACGGCGTCACCCGTACGGATGCGATCCGCGCCGAGCAGGCGGTCGTACTCGACGACGCCGGTGCCGGCGCCCGCCACGTCGAAGTCGTCCGGGCCCAGCAGGCCGGGGTGTTCGGCGGTCTCGCCGCCCACCAGGGCGCAGCCGGCGAGGACGCAGCCCTCGGCGATGCCCTTGACGATGGCCGCGACCCGCTCGGGGTGGACCTTGCCGACGCAGATGTAGTCGGTCATGAAGAGCGGCTCGGCGCCGCAGACGACGATGTCGTCCATGACCATCGCGACCAGGTCGTGGCCGATGGTGTCGTACACGCCGAGCTGACGGGCGATGTCCACCTTGGTACCGACGCCGTCGGTGGCCGAGGCGAGCAGCGGGCGCTCGTAGCGCTTGAGGGCGGAGGCGTCGAAGAGGCCGGCGAAGCCGCCGAGGCCGCCGAGGACCTCGGGGCGCTGCGTCTTCTTCACCCACTCCTTCATCAGCTCGACGGCGCGGTCGCCCGCTTCGATGTCCACGCCTGCGGCTGCGTAGCTGGCACCGGTGGTCTTCTCTGTCATGACAGGAGAGAGCTTTCGTGTCGTTACTGCGTGTGGTGCTGGGCCCCCGGAGAAGCCTCAAAGAGAGGGCCCAGCGCAGGTTGAGCAGGCCGAATCCCGGAACGCCTACGGCCGCCGGAGCGCGTCGGCGGCGTCCGTGCCGCCCGCGAGCTCGTTCTCCAGAAGCTGCTTGCCCAGGAGCTGCGGGTCGGGCAGATCCATCGGGTACTCGCCGTCGAAGCAGGCACGGCAGAGGTTGGGCTTCTGGATGGTGGTGGCCTCGATCATCGCGTCGAGCGAGATGTACGAGAGCGAGTCCGCGCCGAGGGACGTGGCGATCTCGTCGACCGACATGCCGTTGGCGATCAGCTCGGCCCGGGTGGCGAAGTCGATGCCGAAGAAGCACGGCCACTTCACCGGCGGCGAGGAGATCCGGATGTGAACCTCCGCCGCGCCGGCCTCGCGGAGCATCTTGACCAGGGCGCGCTGGGTGTTGCCGCGGACGATCGAGTCGTCGACGACCACCAGGCGCTTGCCCCGGATGACTTCCTTGAGGGGGTTGAGCTTCAGACGGATGCCGAGCTGGCGGATCGTCTGCGAGGGCTGGATGAAGGTCCGGCCGACGTAGGCGTTCTTGACCAGGCCGGAGCCGTACGGGATCCCGCTGGCCTCGGCGTAACCGACGGCGGCGGGCGTGCCGGATTCCGGCGTCGCTATCACCAGATCGGCGTCGACCGGGGCTTCCTTGGCCAGGCGCCGGCCCATCTCGACACGCGAGAGGTAGACGTTCCGGCCGGCGATATCGGTGTCCGGGCGCGCCAGGTAGACGTACTCGAAGACACAGCCCTTGGGCTTCGCTTCCGCGAATCGAGAGGTCCGCAGACCGTTCTCGTCGATCGCGATGAGCTCGCCCGGCTCGACCTCGCGGACGAAGCTGGCGCCGCAGATGTCGAGGGCGGCGGTCTCGCTCGCGACCACCCAGCCGCGCTCCAGGCGGCCGAGGACCAGCGGGCGGATGCCCTGCGGGTCACGGGCGGTGTAGAGGGTTCCCTCGTCCATGAAGACGAGGGAGAAGGCGCCCTTGACCTTCGGGAGGACCTTGGTGGCCGACTCCTCGATCGTCAGGGGCTTGCCGTCCTCGTCGGTCTGCCCCGCGAGCAGGGCGGTGACCAGGTCGGTGTCATTGGTGGCGGCCACCTGGGTGGCACGGCCGTCCTGACGGGGGAGGTCGGCGACCATCTCGGCGAGCTCGGCGGTGTTCACCAGGTTGCCGTTGTGACCCAGGGCGATCGAGCCGTGGGCGGTCGCGCGGAAAGTGGGCTGCGCGTTCTCCCAGACGGAGGCCCCGGTGGTCGAATAGCGGGCGTGACCGACCGCGATATGACCTTGGAGCGAGCCGAGAGAGGTTTCGTCGAAGACTTGGGAAACGAGGCCCATGTCCTTGAAGACGAGGATCTGGGAACCGTTGCTCACAGCGATTCCCGCGGACTCTTGTCCGCGGTGCTGCAGTGCATACAGTCCGAAGTAGGTGAGCTTGGCGACCTCTTCACCCGGAGCCCAGACACCGAAGACGCCGCAAGCGTCCTGGGGGCCCTTTTCGCCGGGGAGCAGGTCGTGGTTGAGTCGTCCATCACCACGAGGCACGCTTCCGAGTGTAGGCGAGATCGACCACTGGTCCGAATTGGGGACGGCCGGGAAATGTCACAGCACAGAGGGTGACGGGACGCCTCCGTCTCGGTATTCGGATCACCTTGTTGACATGTACGAAGGCATTCGTACAGGCTCTCGGTCCATGCAGCCTCTCGGTGACCGCACCGTCACCCTCGTCGAGCGCCGGCACGTGGACCTGGTCCGTGTCGCGAGCGCCATCTGTCGCTGTTCCGCGTAGCCACAACTCTTCCTCTCCATTTCCCCTTTCCGCTCCGCCCCGCCCTGCTCCGCCGTGCCGCGCGCCGTCCCGCGCCCCGCCCGGAGCCGGCCGGCGGACCGTGCTCTGGAGTACCTGTGTCTTCGTACGAGAACAAGCTGTCCCGTCGTGCCTTCGGGGGCACCGTCGGCGTGACCGCGGCCGCCGCCGCGGTGGGGCTGGGCGCCGCCCCGGCCCAGGCCGCCGAGGGCGCCGGCGCACAGGCCGCGGGCCCCCAGGAGCGGGAGTTCCGGGCCGCCCGCGACCGGCGGGCCCGCAGGCCCAACATCCTGTTCATCCTGGGTGACGACCTGGGCTGGGCCGACCTCTCCGCGTACGGCTCCCCGCACATCAAGACCCCGAACCTCGACCGGCTGGCCCGCCAGGGCGTCCGGTTCACCGACGCCTACTCGGGCTCCGCGACCTGCTCGCCGACCCGGTTCAGCCTCTACACGGGGCGCTACCCGGGCCGCACCAGGGGCGGGCTGGCCGAGCCGATCGCCGACAAGTCGGTCGGCCTGGACCCCACCCACCCGACGCTGGCCTCGCTGCTGAAGGGAGCCGGCTACGCCACCGCGCTGATCGGCAAGTGGCACGCGGGCTACCTGCCCGACTACAGCCCGACCAGGTCCGGCTGGGACGAGTTCTTCGGCAACTTCGGCGGGGCCCTGGAGTACTACTCCAAGCTGGGCCTGGGCGGCGAGTACGACCTCTACGAGGGCGACGCCGAGTACAAGGACCTGCGCTACTACACGCGGATCATCACCGAGCGGGCGAGCGAGTACGTCTCCCGCGACCACCACGGCAGGCCGTGGCTGCTGAACCTCAACTTCACCACCCCGCACTGGCCGTGGATCGCCGACGGGGACACCGAGCAGAGCGCCGAGATCGTCCGGCGGATCAAGGCGGGCGACGGCCGGGCCCTGTGGCACCAGGACGGCGGCTCGGTCGAGAAGTACAAGGAGATGGTCGAGGACCTCGACCGCTCGGTCGGCAAGGTGCTGGCGGCCCTGAAGCGCTCCGGCCAGGAGGACGACACCCTGGTCGTCTTCTCCAGCGACAACGGCGGCGAGCGCTTCTCGTACAACTGGCCGCTGTCCGGCAACAAGGCCTCCCTGCAGGAGGGCGGGATCCGGGTGCCGAACATCGCGCGCTGGCCCGCCCGGCTGGACGGCGGCCAGGTCAGCCACGTGCCGGTGTTCAGCCCGGACTGGACGGCGACGCTGCTGGAGGTCGCCGGGGCGCGGCCGGACCGGGCCTACCCGCTGGACGGGGTGAGCCTGGCCGGCTACCTGCTGCGCGGCGAGAAGGCCGCCGCGCGGGACCTGTTCTGGCGGGTCCGGGGCGAGCGGGCGCTGCGTCGCGGGGACTGGAAGTACTACCGCGGCAAGACGGGCCGGGACCAGCTCTTCGACCTGGCCGGGGACATCCGCGAACAGGCCGACAAGGCCGCCGTGGAGCCGGCCCGGCTGGCGGAGCTGCGGGCGGCCTGGGAAAAGGTGGACGCCGGGCTGCTGCCCTACCCGGGCTGACCCGGCCGCGCGGGCACGGCCCGGGCTGTGGCCCCGATGGTGGCCCCGGTGGTGGTCATTCCACGGCCGAGGCCGCCCGGGCGGTCAGGCCCTTGCCGTCCTGTGCGGTGAGGGTCAGCGTCTGGCCCTCGATCTTCGTGGTGAGCGGGCCGCTGCCGAACAGCAGGGTGAGGTTCCGCTCGACCTCGCCCACCGGGCCCTCGCAGGCCATCCGGGTCGTGGTGAGCGGCCCGAAGGTGACCGTGGGGCCGTCGACGGTGGCCTTGGCGCTGAACCGGTTGCAGCCGAGGCTGCCGCCCGCGGTGGAATCGGGGGCGATCGCGAAGTGCGCCTTGCCGGCCGCCTCGGCGGGCACCGAGGACACGGTCCCGCCGCTGATCAGCGACTCGACGGTCCACTCGGTCGTGGTGAGCGGGGCGGCCGCGGCCGGGGGCTTCGAGCTCATCGCGATGGTGCTCCCGTCGGCGGTCTTCAGGGTGAGCCGGTCGGGCCCCCGGTCGATCGTCAGCCGGCCCGTGAAGAGCCGGGCGAAGGCCGTCTCGAACTCCATGTCCTCGCAGGCCATGGTGGTCGTCGTGCCGGGGGTGACGGTCAGGGCGGATTCGCCGTCGCGGACGACCGCCGCCTTGAAGCCGTTGCAGCCGTAGCTGCCGGTGGCCGCGTCCTGCGCGAAGTCGACCCGGGCGGCCTCGGGGGCGTGCAGGGTGCGGCCGCCGGTCGTCAGCGACTCGACGGCCCAGGAGCCCACGACATCGGGCTGCCAGACGCTCCCGCCCTCCTCGGCCTTGCCGCAGCCGGCCAGGGCGAGGGCGAGTACGAGGGCCAGCCCCGCGGGAGTGTGGACGTGCCGGAAGGTACGCATGCCCCTGGGACGGACGGGGCGCCGGGACGGTTCCGTCATGGCCGCGCTCAGCTCATCAGCGGGAGCAGCGCGGACAGGTCGGCCCGCTCGCCACTGGCGCTGACCCGCGCCCCGTCGAGTTCCTCCGCCCATCCCGTACGGCCGGTCGCGAGCCGGATCCAGGTCAGCGGGTCGGTCTCCACCACGTTCGGCGGGGTGCCGCGGGTGTGGCGCGGCCCCTCGACGCACTGGACCACCGCGAAGGGCGGGATCCGCACCTCGACCGCACCGCCCGGGGCCTTGAGCGCGAGGGCGTCGGCGAGCAGCCGGGTGCAGGCCGCCAGCGCCTGCCGTTCGATCGGGATGGCCAGTCCGGCGGCCCGGTTCAGGTCGTCGGTGTGGACCACCAGCTCCACGGTGCGGGTCACCAGGAAGTCGGCCAGGGTCATGTCCCCGATCCACAGGTCCAGCACGCGGGTGCCCGGATGCGCCGCGAGCGCCTCCGCCATGCGGGCCGCCGCCCGCTCGTACAGCTCGGGCAACGGGGCGCCGGTGAGGGTCTCCCGGGCCGCTTCGGAGATCTTCCCGGCGAGGGAGGCGGTCGCGAAGGGCCATTCGACGGCGGACAGTTCGGCGACGGCGGCGGGCGGCCGGGCGAGGCCGCCGGCCAGCGAGTCCGCGATCCAGGCGATGTGCCCGGCGAGGTCGGCGACGCTCCAGTCCCCGAGCCCGCTGGGGCGTGCCAGCTGTTCGGGCCCCAACTCCCCCACGGCCGCGCCGACATGCGCGAACTGCGCGGTGACGGCCGTACGGATCCTGGCGGGGTCGTAGGTGCGCGGCTTCTTCCTGGCGGGCGGCATGCGGCGACCCTATCCGGGCAGCGTCGGCTCCGTGCAGCCGCGCCGCGCGGCGGCATCGGTGGCGTAGGCCTTGAACAGCTCGGCCAGGCGCGGCCCCACCAGCTCGCGGTACCCGGTGGCGCCCGCCTGCAGGGTGAAGGCCGCCGGACGGCCCTGGCAGTCGGCGGCTGCGAAGAGGACGCCGTCCTGCCGTCCGGCCTTGCGCTCGACGACCGGGATCCGGCTCGGGAGGAGCGACGTACGTGCCCTGCGCCTCGTCACCGAAGTAGGTCTGCGTCCGGATCCACCAGGGGTGGTGGCCGTCCTGGATCCGGCTCGCCCCAGGTGTGCGCGGCGACGGGCGCGCCCACGGAGCGGTCGGGCAGCCTGCCCCGGTCCGCGCCGCGAACCGGGCGCGAGCACGGCCGAGGCCCCGCCCACACGGTGGACGGGGCCTCGTACGCGCTACGGCGGGATCAGGCCAGCAGGGCCGGGATCGTCGCCTCGTGGGCCGCGCGGAGCTCGGCCAGCGGGAGGGTGAACTCGCCCTGGATCTCGATCTCCTCACCGTCCACCACGCCGATGCGGGTGGCCGGCAGGCCCCGCGCACCGCACATGTCGGTGAAGCGGAGCTCCTCGCTGCGCGGGACGGCCACGACGGCCCGGCCCGCGGACTCGGAGAACAGGAAGGTGAAGGCGTCCAGGCCCTCGGGCACCACGATCCGCGCACCGTTGCCGCCGCGCAGGCAGGACTCGGTGAGCGCCTGGATCACGCCGCCGTCGGACAGGTCGTGCGCGGCGTCGATCATGCCGTCGCGCGAGGCGGAGATCAGGATCTCGCCGAGCAGCTTCTCGCGGCCCAGGTCCACCTTGGGCGGCATGCCGCCGAGGTGGTCGTGGACGACCTGGGACCAGGCCGAGCCGCCGAACTCCTCGGCCGTGTCGCCCAGCAGGTACAGCAGCTGGCCGGCCTCCGAGAACGCCATCGGCGTACGGCGGTTGACGTCGTCGATCACGCCGAGGACCGCCACGACCGGGGTCGGGTGGATGGCGATGTCGCCCGTCTGGTTGTAGAGGGAGACGTTGCCGCCGGTCACCGGGGTGCCCAGCTCCAGGCAGCCGTCCGCCAGGCCGCGGCAGGCCTCGGCGAACTGCCACATGACGCCCGGGTCCTCGGGGGAGCCGAAGTTCAGGCAGTCGGAGATGGCCAGCGGCTTGGCACCGGTCGCGGCGACGTTGCGGTACGCCTCGGCCAGCGCGAGCTGCGCGCCCGTGTACGGGTCGAGCTTGGCGAAGCGGCCGTTGCCGTCGGTCGCCATGGCCACGCCGAGGTTCGACTCCTCGTCGATGCGGACCATGCCCGCGTCCTCGGGCTGCGACAGGACGGTGTTGCCCTGCACGAAGCGGTCGTACTGGTCGGTGACCCAGGACTTCGACGCCTGGTTCGGCGAGGAGACCAGGGCCAGGACCTGCGCGCGCAGCTCCTCGGAGGTCTGCGGGCGCGGCAGCTTGCCCGCGTCGTCCGCCTGGAGCGCGTCCTGCCACTCGGGGCGGGCGTAGGGCCGGTTGTAGACCGGGCCCTCGTGGGCGACGGTGCCCGGGGGCACGTCCACGATCTGCTCGCCGTGCCAGAAGATCTCCAGGCGCTCGCCGTCGGTCACCTCACCGATGACGGTGGCGATGACGTCCCACTTCTCGCAGATCTCCATGAACCGGTCGACGTACTGCGGCTCGACGATCGCGCACATGCGCTCCTGCGACTCGCTCATGAGGATTTCCTCGGGCGAGAGCGTCGCGTCGCGCAGCGGCACGGTGTCCAGCTCGACACGCATGCCGCCGGAGCCGGCGGAGGCCAGCTCGGAGGTCGCGCAGGAGAGCCCGGCGCCGCCGAGGTCCTGGATGCCCGCGACCAGCTTCTCCTTGAAGATCTCCAGGGTGCACTCGATGAGGAGCTTCTCCTGGAAGGGGTCGCCGACCTGGACGGCGGGCCGCTTGGTGGGCTTGGTGTCGTCGAAGGTCTCGGACGCGAGGACCGAGACGCCGCCGATGCCGTCGCCGCCCGTGCGGGCGCCGTAGAGGATGACCTTGTTGCCGGGGCCGGAGGCCTTGGCGAGGTGGATGTCCTCGTGCTTCATCACGCCGATGCAGCCGGCGTTGACGAGCGGGTTGCCCTGGTAGCAGGCGTCGAAGACGACCTCGCCGCCGATGTTCGGCAGGCCCAGGCAGTTGCCGTAGCCGCCGATGCCCGCGACCACGCCCGGCAGGACGCGCTTGGTGTCGGGGTGGTCGGCCGCGCCGAAGCGCAGCGGGTCCACGACGGCGACCGGGCGGGCGCCCATGGCGAGGATGTCGCGGACGATGCCGCCGACGCCGGTGGCCGCGCCCTGGTAGGGCTCGATGTACGAGGGGTGGTTGTGCGACTCGACCTTGAAGGTGACCGCGTAACCCTGGCCCACGTCGACGACGCCCGCGTTCTCGCCGATGCCGACGAGCATGGCGTCGTTCTGGGGGGCCTTCTCGCCGAACTGCTTCAGGTGGACCTTGCTGCTCTTGTACGAGCAGTGCTCGGACCACATGACCGAGTACATGGCGAGCTCGGCGCCGGTCGGGCGGCGGCCGAGGATCTCCCGGATCCGGGCGTACTCGTCCTCCTTGAGGCCGAGCTCCTTCCACGGCTGGGAGGCGTCCGGGGTTTCGGTGGCGTTCTTGACGGTGTCGAGGCTCATGCGCTGACCAGCTTCTTCAGGACCGAGGTGAAGAACGGGAGGCCGTCGGTGCGGCCGGTCCCGATCAGCGGCTCGACCGCGTGCTCGGGGTGCGGCATGAGGCCGACGACGTTGCCCGCGGCGTTGGTGATGCCGGCGATGTCGCGGAGCGAACCGTTCGGGTTGACGTCGAGGTAGCGGAAGGCGACGCGGCCCTCGGCTTCCAGTTCGTCGAGCACGCGCTCGTCGGCGACGTACCGGCCGTCCATGTTCTTCAGCGGTACGGAGATCTCCTGGCCGGCGGTGTAGTCGCCGGTCCACGCGGTCTCCGCGTTCTCCACCCGCAGCTTCTGGTCGCGGCAGATGAAGTGCAGGTGGTTGTTCCGGAGCATCGCCCCCGGCAGCAGGTGGGCCTCGGTGAGGACCTGGAAGCCGTTGCAGATGCCCAAAACGGGCATGCCGCCCTTGGCCTGCTCGATGATGGTCTCCATCACCGGCGAGAAGCGGGAGATGGCCCCGGCGCGCAGGTAGTCCCCGTAGGAGAAGCCGCCCGCGAGGACGACCGCGTCGACCTGGTGCAGGTCCTTGTCGCGGTGCCACAGCGAGACCGGCTCGGCCCCCGCGAGGCGGACGGCGCGCAGCGAGTCACGGTCGTCGAGCGTTCCGGGGAACGTGACGACTCCGATGCGAGTGGTCACCGTCAGGCCTCGACCTTCACGGTGAAGTCTTCGATGACGGTGTTGGCGAGGAACGTTTCGGCCATCTTGTGGATGCGGTCGAGGGCGGCCTGGTCGACCGGTCCCTCCACCTCCAGTTCGAAGCGCTTCCCCTGGCGGACGTCGGCGATCCCCTCGAAGCCCAGGCGCGGCAGTGCACGCTGCACCGCCTGGCCCTGGGGGTCGAGGATCTCCGGCTTGAGCATGACGTCGACTACGACGCGTGCCATCGGGCACTCCCGTGTGGTGGTTGGTGCGAAGGCGGTTCCATCAGCGTACCCGGCCAAAATTTCTACGCGGGTAGATATCCGGAGGGCGTGATCACCGGGCCGTTTCGGCTTCACCAACGCTTCGCAAAATCCGCCGGAAAACCACGTACCCGGCATTGCGGCGGGACACGCGGAGAGAATTAACTGGGCTTCGCAATGCAATGGGAATCGAGGTACAAAGGAATCACTCCGGGCGAGTGTCATTTGTCGCCTCGCAACGGGGGATGAAAGATGCATTGCCCCGAAACATCCACACAGGCGACATCACCGCACGTCAGCAGGTGGCGACGTCGCACGAAGGGACCGATATCCGTGGCGCAGCGCGTAGTAGTCACGCTCTCCGACGACATCGATGGCGGAGAAGCGGCGGAAACGGTCGTGTTCGCTCTGGACGGTAAGTCGTACGAGATCGACCTCAATGTGGCCAACGCAAAGAAACTGCGGAAGGGCCTGGCCCCCTTCGTGGCCGCCGGCCGCCGCCAGTCCCGCTCGGGGAAGGCCTTCAAGCACACCGCCGTCGCCCCCGACCCGGCGGTCGTCCGGGCCTGGGCCCGGTCCAACCAGTACGACGTGCCCCCGCGCGGCCGCATCCCGAAGAAGATCTACGAGGCCTACAACGCGGCTCACTGAGGGCCGATTTGCCATCCACCCCCCACCGTCGGCTAGTGTGTGGATCACGCCAAGGGGCCAGGCCGCAGGTCAGAGCCTCCGAGGTCGTGCGGGTGTAGTTCAGTAGCAGAACATCCCTCTTCCAGAGGGAAGGCGCAGTGTGCGATTCCTGTCACCCGCTCTGCATCGCTTTCCGACCACCACGGTGGATCGGGTAGAGTGATGCACGCACCACCCCGGTGGTGCACTGCATGCGGACGTAGCTCAGTTGGTAGAGCACCACCTTGCCAAGGTGGATGTCGCGCGTTCGAGTCGCGTCGTCCGCTCTGTATGCAGAAGGCCCCGATCATTGCGATCGGGGCCTTCTTCGTATTCCCTCCCTTTCTCCTCTCCGTCCCCCCGCGGGCGAGGGCGGACTCCCCTGACAAATGTCATCGCGGATGATGACGGCGCGCACTGCCGACCCGGTCCGGCCGCGCCGAGGCTTGAGTCATGACTGACACCGTGATCGAAGCCCAGGGCCTGCGCCGCGGCTACGCCGGCGGATTCGAGGCCGTCCGGGGCGTCTCCTTCTCCGTCGCGCGGGGCGAGGTCTTCGCCCTGCTCGGGACCAACGGCGCGGGCAAGACCTCCACGGTCGAGCTCCTGGAGGGGCTGGCCCCGCCGAGCGACGGCCGGGTGCGCGTCTTCGGGCTCGATCCCTACACGCGCCGGACCCAGGTCCGCCCGCGCACCGGCGTCATGCTCCAGGAGGGCGGTTTCCCCTCCGACCTGTCGGTCGCCGAGACCGTCCGGATGTGGGCCGGCGTCACCACCGGCGCCCGCCCGACGGCGGAGGTGCTGGAACTGGTCGGCCTGGGCGCGCGGTCCTCCGTACGGGTCAAGCAGCTCTCCGGCGGTGAGCGGCGGCGACTGGACCTGGCGCTGGCCCTCCTCGGCCGCCCCGAGGTGCTCTTCCTGGACGAGCCGACCACCGGAATGGATCCCGAAGGGCGACGGGACACCTGGGCGCTGGTACGGGAGCTGCGGGCGCAGGGCACCACGGTGCTGCTGACCACGCACTACCTGGAGGAGGCCGAGGAGCTCGCCGACCGCCTCGCGATCCTCCACGAGGGGGAGCTCGTCCTGTCCGGCACCCCGGCGGAGGTGACCGCCACCCGGCCGGCCCGGATCCGCTTCACCCTGCCGGCCGCGGTGCCCGCGGCCCGGCTGCCGCTGGCGCTGCGCGCGGCGGCCGACGGGCGGCGCGTGGAGATCCGTACCGAACGGCTCCAGGCGGACCTGACCGAACTGCTCGGCTGGGCCCGGGAGAACGGCGTGGAACTGGACGGGCTCGACGCCCGGTCCGCCTCCCTGGAGGAGGCCTTCCTGGAGATCGCGGAGAACCGCCGCAACGCCGGCGGCCGCACCGAGGACACGATGGCGGGGACCCGATGAACACCTTGACCCTGAACCCCGGCCGGCTCGCCGCGCTCGGCCGCTCCGAGCTCACCCTGCTGGTGCGCAACCGGGCCGCGCTCGGCATGGCCTTCCTGATGCCCCTGCTGATGGTGTTCGTCCTGCGCTCCTCCCTCAGCGGGGCCGAGGGCGCGCAGGCCCTCGGCGAGGCCACCGTGACCGGCGGGATCGGCATGGTGCTGGTCCTCGTCGTCTACATGAACCTGGTCTCCGCCTACGTCGCCCGGCGCGAGGAGCTCGTCCTCAAGCGGCTGCGCACCGGCGAGGCGAACGACCTGGAGATCCTCGCCGGGACCGCGCTGCCCGCCGCCGTCCTCGCGCTCGGCCAGATCGCGGTGCTCGCCGTGGCCGGCGCGGCCCTGCTCGACGTGCGCCTGCCCCGCAACCCGCTGCTGCTGGTGGCGGCCGTCCTCGCCGGCGTCGTGCTGCTGGCCGGGATGTCCGCGGTGACCAGCTCCGTCACCCGCACCGTGGAGACCGCCGGCCTCACCACGCTGCCGCTGTTCCTCGTGACCGCGCTCGGCTCGGGGCTGTTCATGCCGGCGGACTCGCTGCCGGACCTCGCGGCCTCCCTGGCCGAACTGCTGCCGCTGAGCGGGGTGATGACCCTGGTGCGGGCCGGCTGGAGCGGTGGCGCCGAGGCCTACGACCTGCTGGGGGCCGCACTCAACACGCTGGCCTGGGTCATGATCACCGTGTTTGCTGTGCAGAAGTGGTTCCGCTGGGAACCGCGCAGGTAGGACGAGTCGGGGGACGGGGAGACGTGAGGATGCCGAAGCTGACGGGGTGGTGGAAGAACCGCAGCAGTGCGGGGAAGCTCGAGCTCTACACCCGGTGGTCGTTCCACTTCTTCGTGCTCCTGGAGATCGTGTCCTTCGGGCTGCTTCCGCTGGTCGGCGCGGCGCAGAAGTCCTCGGCCCTGGTGCCCGGCACGCTCTTCGTGGTGCTGTGCGGTCACGCGGCGCTGTGCGGGGTGCTGAACTCCAGGGCGCTGGACTGGGTGGTGGGGCGGCGCGAACGCCCGGTCCGGCTCGCGGTGTTCATGGCCGCCGTGACGGGCGCCGCCACCCTGGGCGTCCTCGCCCTGGAGGCCGGCGGAAGGATCGCGGAGCCCTCGGCGGCGCCGGCGCTGGTGTCCGGACTGACCTCGTTCGGCTCCGGCTCGCTGGTGCTGTGCCTGCGGTCGGTGCGCAGGATGCGGTACGTGGCCCCGGTCGCGGCGGCCGGGACGAGCCTGGCCGCACTCGCCCTGGGGCTGCCCGGCGGAGAGGTCCTCGGGTATCTCATCGGGGTCCTGGTGGGCAGCCTGTTCCTCTGCTTCACCAGCGGTTTCTCCGCCTGGCTGCTGAACACGGTCTACGAGCTGGACCGCTCGCGGGAGGTCCAGGCCCGCCTCGCGGTGGCGGAGGAGCGGCTGCGCTTCGGCCGCGACCTGCACGACGTGATGGGCCGCAACCTGGCCGTGATCGCGCTCAAGAGCGAGCTGGCCGTACAGCTGGCGCGGCGCGAACGGCCGGAGGCGGTGGAGCAGATGATCGAGGTGCAGCGGATAGCCCAGGAGTCCCAGCGGGAGGTCCGGGACGTGGTGCGGGGCTACCGGGAGGCGGACCTCGCGGTGGAGCTGGAGGGCGCGCGCGGGGTGCTGAGCGCGGCCGGAATGGACTGCCGGGTCGACTTCCGGCCCGGGCGCGAGCTGCCCTCCGAGGTCCAGTCGGCCCTCGGCTGGGTGGTCCGCGAGGCGACGACGAACGTGCTGCGGCACGGGGACGCGCACCGCTGCCTGATCCGGCTGACCGCCCCGGAGACCGGCTCCGTGACGCTGGTGGTGGAGAACGACGGGGCGCCCGACGCCCCCGCGGGGCCGCCCGGCTCGGGGCTGGCCGGGCTGCGGGAGCGGCTCGCCGCATTGGACGGGACCCTGCAGGCAGGGCTGGTGGGCGACGGCCGGTTCCGGCTGCTCGCGGAGATCCCGGACCGGGAAACCCAACGACTGGAGGTGCGGGCGTGAGCCCCGTACGCGTACTGCTCGCCGACGACGAGCATCTGATCCGCGGGGCGCTGGCGGCCCTGCTCGCCCTGGAGGACGACCTGCTCGTCGTCGCGGAGGCGGCCTCGGGCCCCGAGGCGCTGGCGATGGCGCGGGCGCACCGGCCGGACGTGGCCGTGCTGGACCTGCAGATGCCGGGGGCCGACGGTGTGAGTGTCGCCACATCGCTGCGGGCCGAGCTCCCCGACTGCAGGACCATGATCGTGACCAGTCACGGCCGTCCCGGGCACCTGAAGCGGGCACTGGCCGCGGGGGTGCGGGCCTTCGCGCCGAAGACGGTCTCGGCGCAGCGGCTGGCCGAACTGATCCGGACCGTGCACGCCGGAGGCCGTTACGTGGACCCGGAGTTGGCGGCCGATGCCATCAGCGCGGGGGACTCGCCGCTGACCGCGCGGGAGGCCGAGGTCCTCGAACTGGCGGCGGACGGGGCGCCGGTCGCGGAGATCGCCGAACGGGCCGCGCTGTCGCAGGGGACCGTACGGAACTACCTGTCCTCGGCGGCGACGAAGCTGGGCGCCGAGAACCGTCACACGGCAGTACGTCTCGCACGCGAGCGAGGTTGGGTATAGTAGTTCTCGCGTTACGGCGCACCTGCGGACATAGCTCAGTTGGTAGAGCACCACCTTGCCAAGGTGGATGTCGCGCGTTCGAGTCGCGTTGTCCGCTCTGCAGTGAAGAAGCCCCCGGTCCTCGGACCGGGGGCTTCTTCGTGTCTCAGGACCAGGTCAGTCCGGTGAGCCGCTCGTACGCCTCGATGTACTTGGCGCGGGTCTGCGCGACGACCTGCGTGGGGAGGGCCGGCGGCGGGAGCTCGCCCTTGGGGTCCCAGCCGGAGGCCGGGGAGGCCAGCCAGTCGCGGACGTACTGCTTGTCGAAGGAGGGCTGCGAGCGGCCCGGCTCCCACTGGTCCGCCGGCCAGAAGCGGGAGGAGTCCGGGGTGAGCACCTCGTCGGCGGCGATCAGGGTGCCGTCCTTCGGGTCGAAACCGAACTCGAACTTGGTGTCGGCCAGGATGATGCCGCGCTCGCGCGCGATGTCCCGGGCGCGGCCGTACACGGCCAGGGTGGTCTGGCGCAGCAGCGCCGCCGTCTCGGCGCCGGTGGTGCGCGCGACCTCCTCGTAGGAGACGTTCTCGTCGTGCTCGCCGACCTCGGCCTTGGCGGCCGGGGTGAAGATCGGGCCGGGCAGCTCGGAGCCGTCCACGAGGCCCTCGGGGAGCCCGAGCCCGCACACCGTGCGGGTCTGCTTGTACTCGGCGAGGCCGGAGCCGGTGAGGTAGCCGCGGGCCACGCACTCGACCGGGACCATGTCCAGGTTGCGGCAGATCAGCGTGCGGCCGGCCCAGTCGGCGGGGGCGCCCGCGGGCAGGTCGGTGGAGATGACGTGGTTCGGGACGAGGTCGGCGAGCTGGTCGAACCACCACAGGGAGAGCTGGGTCAGGACGCGGCCCTTGTCCGGGATCTCGGTGGGCAGGACCCAGTCGAAGGCGGACATGCGGTCGCTGGCGACCATGACGAGGCGGTCGTCCTCGTCGCGGTAGAGGTCGCGCACCTTGCCGGTGTGGAGGTGGACGAGGCCCGGAACCTGAACCGGCTCGGGCTTTTCGACGAATCCGGACACGGGGTCTCCCTGTGGTTCTGTATGAAGCGCACCCCGATTCTCGCGCACCTTGGTCCCCTCCTGTGGACAGGGGGTGGGTCGGCCGCGGGTCGGCCGGGGGTCGGTGGCGGGGTCAGTCGTGCTTGCAGATCCGGTCGAGGAGGTTGGCGGTGGCCCGCTGCACCCGCTCGTCGACGTGGCCCGGGCGGTCGAGGGCCGGGGACCAGGCGAAGGTGCCGGAGGCGAAGACCAGTGCCCCGCTGGGCGCCCGGTAGAGGGAGGTCTCCTGGTGGCGCCGGTGGCCCTCGCTGTCGAGGTACGGGGAGTGCGCCAGCAGGATCCGGTCCTGGTGCTCGGGGAGCTGGGTGCGCGGGAAGTAGCGGTCGGCCTCGCCCGCGACCAGGCCGGGCAGCTCGTCGTTCTCGCTTGCGCCGGTGGAGTCCCAGAGCCAGTGCGTGGCGTTGCGCACGATCAGCGGCGCGGGCTCGGGGACCCGGCCGGCGTACTGGATGCCGAGCAGCTGCTGCTCCGGGCGGTCGACCTCGCGCCACAGGCTGGGGCGGCCCGGACCGCGCCGTTTTCGGCAGGTGAGGAGCCGGTCCGCGACGCCGGAGGGGGAGGGGGCGAGCTCGACCTGCCAGTACATGGTGTTGGCGGAGAGGAAGACGAGCGAGGTGCCGTTCAGGCGCGCGCGCTCGACGGTGCGGCGCATGGGGGCCGACCAGTACTCGTCGTGGCCGGGGAAGACCAGGCCGCGGTAGCGGGTGGGGTCGACGCGGCCGGCGTGCAGGTCGCGGGTGTCGGCGTAGGCGATGTCGTAGCCGTAGCGCTCGGCCCAGCGGATGAAGTCGTAGGCGTGGCCGACGTGCAGGGGCAGGCCCGCGCCCGCGTAGGGGCGGTCGAAGGAGACGGTGTGGGCCGCGTCCTGCTCGCCGAGCAGCCGGCCGTCCTCGTCCCAGGCGTGGTAGAGGCTGGCGCCGGTGCGGCCGTCCTCCGGGTAGAGGTTGTAGGCCTGCCAGGTGATGTCGGGGAGCAGGAGCAGGAGGTCCGCGGGGTGGTCGTCGCGGACCGTGAAGGGGATGTGGGAGCGGTAGCCGTCGGCGGTGGTGAGGACGGCGACGTACGCGCCGACGCTCCAGTAGGACGGGACCTGCAGGCGCCAGGACAGCCACCAGTGGTGGCAGGAGACGGTCCGGTCGGCCGCCAGGGGGGCCGGCTGCACGATGCCGGAGAGACGGGGGCTGGTGGTGATCTTGGAGGCCCCGTCGCCGCCGTAGTGGCCGATCCGGTAGACGTCGACGGAGAACTGCTGGGGCGGGTCGACGGTGATGTGGAAGTCGATGGCCTCGCCGGGGGTGACCGCGCCGGTGGAGGCGAAGCCCTTGATCTGGCGGTGCACGTCGTCGGCGGTGCGGGGACCGCCGTTGCCGCGGGCGCGGGGGATCTGGCCGGTGCCGGCGGCCGCGGCGGCCGGGTCCACGTACCAGGGGACGACGTGGCCGGTGTCGTCGAAGTAGAGCTCGCTCCCCCGGAACCAGGGCAGGGGGCCCTGTCCGAAGGGATCGGTCACCGCGTGCGCGAGCGCACCTGACTCCCAACGCCGGATCTGGTCCGCACCCATGACCGCTCCCCTCCCTCGCTCCCCCGAACGGGCGTGCATCGTGTCGGTGCGCGGCAGACGCTCTGCTGAGACGGCTGTTCTCGGACATCCCGGTTCAGGACATCCCGCCGCGACCGGTCCCAGCACATCACATAACGCACTCAGTCCGTCACCGTTCGTCGCGAATTGGCGGGATCGGAACATTTACATCCGCTTGTGCGTGCGAGTGGTAGCCCTCCGGGGGCGCGGTCCGGGCCGCTCGGCCGGGATACGGTCCCGGCTCGGCTCAGACCAGGCGGACGGGCTTCTCCGGGCGGACGCCGAGGTCCGCGAGCCAGTCCCGCAGGGGGTCCGGGTTCCCGTCCTCGACCAGGCACAGCACGCGCGGGGCCAGGTCGGAGCGGCGGTCGCCGCCGACCAGCAGGACCGGCCCGTCGAGCCAGTCCAGCCCCGGTGCGGCCCCGGCCGAGTCCACGGCCGCACAGCACACCATCGCCGTCACGTGGTCGGCCAGCAGGTCCCGGCCGCTGCGCGGCGGCTGGAGCGGGAACAGCGGCACGGCGTCCGCGCCGCGCGCCTTCCCGGCCCCGCCGGCCGGACCGGCGGGCCGCTCCTCGCGGGCCAGGTCCCCGCTGAGCCGGCCGGCCAGGGCCTCCCCGGCCGAGCCCTCGCCCGCGGGGTCCGTGAGGTAGCCCAGCACCCGCTCCAGCGTGGGGCCGGCGAAGCCGTCCGCGGTGGGCGGGGCGGTACCGGTGGCCTCGATCGTGGCCGGTCCCGCCGCCGCGGCTCCGGCCGGTCCGGTCGCCCCGGACGGGCCCGAGGAGGCCGCGGCCGTTGACGAACCGGGCAGGGCTCCGGGTCCGGTGGGCCCGGCAGGCCCGGTGGAGGCGTCCGGTGCGGCCGGGCCGGCGGGCAGACCCGCCGGGACGGCCAAGGCGTCCAGCGCCGCGTGCAGCCGGGCCGCCTCCGTACGCCACTTGCGGTCCACGACCTCCTCCGGATAGGCCGTCCAGTCCACCGGGGACCAGTCCGGCCCGGGCTCGGCCGGACCGCCGTGGAAGAGGCGCGCGGCCAGCAGCGAGGTCGCCTCGTCCACCACCCCGGGCTGCTCCAGCAGGTCACAGGCGGGGCGCTCGCCGAGCCGCGAGGTGAACCCCTCGGCCAGCCGGTCCCGCCGGGAGAGCTCGGTCAGCGCGGAGACCACCCCGGCGTCGAGGTGCGCGGGCCAGCGGCCCATCCGCCAAGCGGGCAGCGCGACCCGGGTCAGCAGCCGGTCCCAGCCCGCGTAGGCGAGGCCGACCTGCTCCTGGGCGACGATGCGCAGCCCGTAGTCCACACCCTGTGCACGCTCCGAGGCGGCCGCGGCCACCCCGCGCTCCATCTCGGTGGCGTCCGTCCGGCACAGCCGCAGCAGCAGCCGGGCCGGGGCGGCGATCCAGCCGAGGCCGCGCCGGCTGCCCACGTCCACGGCCGCGTCCAGGCCCCGTACGAAGCCGCGCGCGTCGGCTATGTCCGGGTGGGCGGAAGGGCCCGTACCGGCGACGACCGGCGCGAGGACCGCCCGTAGCTCCGCGACCCGCATCCACCACAGGAACGGCGAACCGATCACCAGCACGGGGGCCGCACCCTGCTCGGACTCCGGACCGGCGGATATGGCGCTGCGGCGGTGGGCCGCGTGGGCGCGGTCCTCCAGCCAGCTGTCGCAGTCCGGCGTGAGGGCTATCGCGGAGGGTGCCGGCACGTCCATCCGGTCGGCCAGGTCCCGCACCAGTCGGTAGAGATCGGGCGCGGCGGCCTCCGACAGCGGCACCGTCGGCGTCACGGCGGGGCTCGCCCGCAGCACCACGGCGGCGAAGATCCCGCCGACGAGCAGCACCACGGCCGCGACCAGGCACACGGCGAGGGTCACCACGGGCCAGGGCTCACCGGCCAGCCGGCCCGTCATCCGGGCGGCGACCAGCACCACCGCGAGGGCGGCGGGCAGCAGCCCGACGGCCAGCGCCCTGCTGCGCACGCGCAGCACGGCGAGAGCGCGGGAACGTGCGGACGGCACGCCCGCTTCCAAGATCGAACCGGTTCCGGACACGGCCGGACCTCACCCCCTCTGCCCTGCGGCGACGTTGCTCACTCCCCCACTGTGACACCCGCCACTGACATCGCAATGCCGGTGGGCCAAGTGCCGGAATGCTTGGCATCGCACCCTAGTTGGGGCACGCCCGGTCGTCAGGCAGACAAGGTGACGATCACCCGATGGAATGGCTTTGGGCAAAGGTGGCTGCGTTCGAACGCGGCCGGATGCACTCGTACGCGGACACGCCCGCGGGCCCGGGCGCAGGATCTGCGCACCGGGCCCGCGGGTCTGCGGAGCCGCCGGTCAGCCGTGCCCGGCGGCCTTCGCCGCGATGTCCGTACGGTGCTGCGATCCGTCCAGCCGGATGCGCGCCACCGCCTTATACGCCTTCTCGCGGGCCTGTGCCAGATCGGAACCGGTCGCCGTCACCGACAGCACGCGGCCGCCCGCGCTGACGACCGCGTCGCCGTCGCGCCGGGTCCCGGCGTGCAGCACGTACGCGTCGGGCCCGTCCTCGGCGGCCACCTCGGCCAGGCCCTCGATCGGGTCCCCGGTGCGGGGGGTCTCGGGGTAGTTGTGCGAGGCGATGACCACGGTGACGGCCGCGTCCTCGCGCCAGACGAGCGGGGGCTCGCTGTCCAGGGTGCCGTTGGCGGCGTTCAGCAGCACGCTCGCGAGCGGGGTGCGCAGCCGGGCCAGGACCACCTGGGTCTCGGGGTCGCCGAAGCGGGCGTTGAACTCGATGACCCGGGTGCCGCGGCCGGTGATCGCGAGGCCGGCGTAGAGCAGCCCGGAGAAGGGGGTGCCGCGGCGGCGGAGCTCGTCGACGGTGGGCTGGAGCACCAGCTCCATGACCTCGTCGACCAGCTTCGGGTCGGCCCAGGGCAGCGGGGAGTAGGCGCCCATGCCGCCGGTGTTCGGGCCCTGGTCGCCGTCCAGGGCGCGCTTGAAGTCCTGCGCGGGCTGGAGCGGGACCACGGTGACGCCGTCGGTGATGGCGAAGAGGGAGACCTCGGGGCCGTCGAGGTACTCCTCGATGACCACGCGGTCGCAGCCGAGCGCGTGGGCGCGGGCGGCGGCCAGGTCCTCGGTGACCACGACGCCCTTGCCGGCGGCGAGACCGTCGTCCTTGACGACGTACGGGGCACCGAAGGCGTCGAGGGCCGCGTCCACCTCTTCCGGGGTGGTGCAGACGTAGCTGCGGGCGGTCGGGACCCCGGCCGCCGCCATCACGTCCTTGGCGAAGGCCTTGGAGCCTTCGAGCTGCGCCGCCTCGGCGGACGGGCCGAAGACGGGGATGCCGGCGGCGCGCACGGCGTCGGCGACCCCGGCGACCAGCGGGGCCTCCGGACCGACGACGACCAGGCCGGCGCCGAGTTCGGTGGCGAGGGCGGCGACGGCATCGCCGTCGAGGGCGTCGACCGGGCGGAGCTCGGCCACCTCGGCGATGCCGGCGTTGCCGGGAGCGCAGTACAGCGCGGAGACGTCGGGGTCGAGGGACAGAGAGCGGCACAGGGCATGTTCGCGGGCGCCGCCGCCGATGACGAGGACCTTCACGCCGCCCAGGGTAGCCCGGCCGGAGTGGCGCGTTTCGTGCGGCCACCCAATCGGCAGGCGCTACTCGTTCGTGTATTCCTCCACAACGGTGGCTCCCAGCTCGCGCACGATCAGGTCGTGTCCGGTCAGGGCGCTCTCCACGAGGTCGGGATCGTCCTCCTCGGCGAAGTCGTCCTCGGGGGCGACCGGCGGGGGCGCCTGCTGTACGGGGGGCTGCGGGGCGGGAGCCGACTGCTGGGGCGGCTGCTGGGGCGGCTGCTGCTGCGGGTACTGGGGCGCGGGGGCCGCCGGGGCGGCCTGCTGCGCCGGGGGCGGCGGGCTGTAGGCGGGCGCCGGCGGGGCGGCGTAGGAGGAGGTCTGGGCCATGGGGGCCGGGCCTCCGCCGCCGACCACGGCGTCGATCTTCCAGTTCACCTGGAACTGCTCGGCCAGGACCGCCTTGAGCACGTCCTCACTGCCGCTGCTGGCGAAGTTGTCGCGGGCTCCGGCATTGGGGAACCCGAGCTGGAGGGTGGTGCCGTCGAAGCCGGTGACCTGCGCGTTCTGGCTGAGCAGGATCCAGGTGAAGCGGCGGCGGTTCTTCACGGCCTCCAGGACGCCGGGCCACATCGCCTGGACCTGCCCCGCGCCGGCGGCCATGCCGGGAGAGGGCGCGGGGGCGGGAGCCGCGGCAGCGGCCGGAGCGGAGACCGGGGCCGGGGCGACGGGCGCGGGCGCGCCCTGGCCGGGGGCGGCCGCGCTGGGCCAGGCACCGGCGGCCGGAGCCACGGGAGCGGCCGGCGCCGCGGGGGTCGCCGGGGCCGCGGCTCCGGGCCAGGCACCGGGGGCGCCGCTGCCGGGCTGTGCGGCTCCGGGCCATGCCCCGGGCGCGGGGGCGGCGGGGGCCTGGGCTGCGGGGGCCTGGGCGGCGGGCGCCTGGGCGGCCGGCGCGGCCTGCACCGGAGCCTCCGGCTGCGCGGGAGCCCGTACCGGCGCGGGAGCCGGCACCTGCGCGGCCGGCTGGACGGCGGCAGCGGCGGCGCGCGCGGCGGCCCCGCCCCCGCCGGGGCCGGCGGGCGCCATGGCGTGCGCCTCGGGCCCGGGTACGTAACCCATGGCGGGCGCGGCCGCGAAGGCGGCGGCCCCGCTGCGCTCCAGCCGGTCGAGCCGGGCCTGGAAGGACCGCTCGTCGTCGAAGGCGGCGGGCAGCAGCACGCGGGCGCAGATCAGCTCCAGCTGCAGCCGTGGCGAGGTCGCGCCGCGCATCTCGGTGAGCCCGCTGTTGACCAGATCGGCGGCGCGGGACAGCTCGGCGGCCCCGAACACGGAGGCCTGGGCCTGCATCCGCTCCACGACATCGGCGGGGGCGTCGATCAGCCCCTTCTCCGCGGCCTCGGGCACGGCGGCCAGGATCACGAGGTCGCGCAGCCGCTCCAGCAGGTCGGTGACGAACCGGCGCGGGTCGTTCCCGCCCTCGACCACCCGGCCGACGACCTCGAAGGCGGCGGCCCCGTCCCCGGCGGCGAAGGCGTCGATGACGGAGTCGATCAGGGACCCCTCGGTGTAGCCGAGCAGGGAGGTCGCCATGGCGTACGTCACACCGGCATCACCCGCACCGGCGAGCAGCTGGTCCATGACGGACATCGAGTCACGCACGGACCCGGCGCCGGCGCGCACGACGAGCGGCAGCACGCCCTCCTCGACCGTGGCGCCCTCCCGCCCGCAGACCTCGCCCAGGTAGTCCCGCAGGGTGCCGGGCGGCACCAGCCGGAAGGGGTAGTGGTGCGTCCGGGACCGGATGGTCCCGATCACCTTCTCCGGCTCGGTGGTGGCGAAGATGAACTTGAGGTGCTCCGGCGGCTCCTCGACCACCTTCAGCAGGGCGTTGAAGCCCTGCGGGGTGACCATGTGGGCCTCGTCGATGATGTAGATCTTGTAGCGGCTGGAGGCCGGGCCGAAGAAGGCCTTCTCGCGCAGGTCACGGGCGTCGTCCACACCACCGTGCGAGGCGGCGTCGATCTCGATGACGTCGAGGGACCCCGGCCCGTTCCTGGCGAGGTCCCGGCAGGACTGGCACTCCCCGCAGGGGGTCGGAGTGGGACCCTGCTCACAGTTCAGGCACCGGGCGAGGATGCGCGCGCTGGTGGTCTTTCCACACCCGCGCGGCCCGCTGAACAGGTACGCGTGATTGACCCGGTTGTTCCGCAGGGCCTGCATCAGCGGGGCAGTGACATGCTCCTGCCCGATGACCTCGGCGAACGACTCGGGGCGGTAGCGGCGGTACAGCGCAAGGGACGACACGTCTACGAGGTTATCCGGGCCCACCGACAACAGCGGCCCGCCGGCGCCACGAAGGCCCCCGGGAACGCAAAGCGCCCCCCACGCACCCGCCAGAGCCCACTTACCCTTGCTGCCTTCCGGCCCTGGGGGAGTTGGGTGAGATAGCGCCACGTGAGGGGCTGGCCCCACCCTAGCGGATGAAGGCCCCCGGAATCGAGCCGGACCCCGACCAGCTCTCCCGCCGACGATCACGTTCGCGAGCACCCCTCAACGTCTTGTATTGTTTGCGGCGGAGGATTCGCCTAGTGGCCTAGGGCGCACGCTTGGAAAGCGTGTTGGGGGCAACCCCTCACGAGTTCGAATCTCGTATCCTCCGCCAGTGCCTCACCGGGCACTTGAAGGCCCCGACCGGGAAACCGGCCGGGGCCTTCTGCGTTCCCGGGATCCGGGCGGCCTCGCACCTCGCTTCGACAGTCCACCGACTTCTCACCCCACCGATGGACATCAGGCGAGATATACTCAGTACGCGACTTGATATCAGAGGAGGTGTCCGGATGAGTCGGACCGTGATCGACCTCGACGACGAACTGCTGGCCGCCGTGGCACAGGCGCTCGGGACGAGCACCAAGAAGGAGACGGTCAACACCGCCCTGCGTGAGGTGTTGGAGAACCGTCGACGCGCGCTCGCGCTCACCCGACTGCGGGCTGTCGCCGAAGAAGGCGGATTCGATCTGGACCTCTTCGAGGACAAGAGGAACTACCGGCGGTGAGCGCAGCGCAGTTCCTGATCGACACCAGCGCACTCGCGCGGTTCCTGCGGGGCGACGCCGAACAGTACGGCTGGGACCAGGCAGCGGCGGCCGGGCTCATCGCGACCTGCCCGATCACCGAGCTGGAGTTCTTCTACAGCGCACGCTCCGCCGCGGACCGCGCGCGGGGCATCGAGGACATGCGGTCGGTGTTCGGCTGGGTACCTGTCGACGATCGGGCGTACGACCGCGCCTGGCAGGTCCAGGAGTTGCTGACCCAGCGCGGGCAACACCGCAGTGCGGGCGCGGTCGACCTCGTCGTGGCCGCCGCCGCGGAGCTGCAGGGGCTGACCCTCCTGCACCGTGACCACGACTTCGCATGCATCGCCGCCGTCACGGGCCAGGCCATGCAGTGGTACGGCCCGGAGGCCGGCAAGTGAGCACGGCGCCCCGCCCCGGGTCGGGCCGCTGACGCCGCCGGCGGCGACCGGCGACCGGCGGCCGCAAGGCACGCGTACGCGGGGAACGCAGCAGCGGGGGAAGCCGTCGGCCGGCTTCCCCCGCTGCTGCGTTCCGCCTCCCCGCACTCCGTCAGTGCGCGACGGGCTGCGCCGGTTCGAGGGCTTCGGGGTGCGTCTCGGGGGCTTCGGTCCGGGGCCGGTCGCGCATCAGGATCAGGGCCAGGGCGGCCGCGGCCAGGACTCCGGCCGCCGCTGCCGTGAAGGTCGCAGCCATCGCCGAGGTGAAGGCTTCGCGGGCGGCGGCCGCCAGGGCCGGGTCGGTCAGCGCCGCGGCGACGGAGTGGCGGGCGGCGGCCGGGGCCGAGCCGGGCATCCCGGCGGCGTAGGTGGTGGAGAGCACGGCTCCCAGGACGGCCACGCCCAGGGCGGCCCCGGCCTGCTGGACGGTGTCGTTGAGGGCGGAGCCGACGCCGGCGTGCTCCTCGGGGACGGCGCCCATGAGGGCGGCGGTGGCGGCCGGCATGGCCAGCCCGCTGCCGATGCCCATCAGGACCATGGCGGTGGCCAGGGGCCCGAAGCCGTCGCCCGCCTCCAGGGTGGACAGGACGCCGAAGCCGGAGGCGATGACCGCCAGGCCGACGGCGGTCATGACGCGGTTGCCGATCTTCTGTCCGAGGGTGGCGCCGAGGCCGTTGAAGAGGAGCGTGGCGACGGCCAGCGGGGTGAAGGCCAGCCCGGTCTCGGTCGGGGTGTAGCCGCCGACGAACTGCAGGTACTGGGTCAGGACCAGCATCAGGCCGCCGTTGGCGAAGGTCAGCAGGACGAGGGAGAAGCTGGCGCCGCTGAACATCCGGTCGCGGAAGAGGGCCAGCGGGACCATCGGGGAGTCGGTGCGGACCTCGTGGACGGCGAAGCCGGTCAGGGCCGCCACGGCGATGCCCAGCGTGGTGAGGGTGGAGGCGGCGGTGAGGCCGTCCTTCGGGAGGGCGATGATCGTCCAGATCAGGGCGGTCATACCGGTGACGGACAGGGCCATGCCGGCGAAGTCGGGCTTGCGCCAGGGGCCCTTGGACTCCGGCATCAGGATCAGCGCGGCGGCGATGGCGAGCAGGGCGATCGGCACGTTCATCAGGAAGACCGCGCCCCACCAGAAGTGGGCGATGAGGACGCCGCCCAGCCCCGGGCCGCCGACGAGGCCGAGCACGGCCACCGCGCCCCAGGCGGAGATGGCCTTGCGGCGCTCCTCCTCGTCGAAGACGGTGATCAGGATCGAGAGGGTGCTCGGCATCACCAGGGCGCCGCCGATGCCCATCACCACGCGGCCGGCGATGAGCTGGGCGGGGGAGTCGGCGTAGGCCGCGAGGAGCGAGGCGACTCCGAAGAGGGCCAGTCCGATGATCATCACACGGCGGCGGCCGAACCGGTCGGACAGGCTGCCCGCCGTGAGCAGCAGTCCGGCGAAGACCAGGATGTACGACTCGATGATCCACTGGATGGCCTCGGCGCCGGCGCCGAGGTCCTCCGCGATCGGCGGGATCGACACGGTCAGCACCATGTTGTCGACGACCAGCACCAGGGTGCTGAGGCAGAGCACGATCAGGATGAGCCAGCGTCGCGGATTGCGAGCCTCGTCCATGGTGATCCCTTCCCCTTTTCCTCGCTTCGCTGCGTACAGCGTTCGCTTGCGTGAGAACAACGTACGCCGATGCGTACAGTGTTCGCAAGTGGTAGTCCTGCCCCACCCGTCGGCCCTTGGCCGGATCACATGGAGGCGGCCGGGACCCGTCCGAAGAACCGGCCGGCCAGGTCGATGCCGACGACCGCGCCGCCCGCGTCGCGGGTGAAGAACCCGCGCTGGCCCTTCAGACCGCCGCTGGTGACGATGTACTCGTCGCCCTCGCCCGGCAGCAGGCCCATGGACTCCGCCGGATAGTCCGCGGGCATCTCGCTGTCCGAGGCCGCGCGGATCTCCGGCTTGATGGCGACCGCCAGCGTCAGACCCTCCCCGTCCGCGGCGATCACGAGCGTCATGGCGTCGTTGTCGTACCTCCCGGCCAGCTCCGGGGCGCGCGCCGGGTCGTACGGCAGCGGCTCCGGGTCCCGGTCGACCACGCCGAGGCAGTGCTCCAGGGCCCACCGGGCCACCGCCTGGTTGAAGAGGTATCCGTACGCGTGGTTGGCCAGCGAGACCACCGCGAAGTCGCGCCCGGGCGCGATCAGCAGCTCGGAGAACTGGCCGTCGACCGATCCGCCGTGCCCCACGGTGCGCACGCCGTCCACATCGCGCAGGAACCAGCCGATGCCGAAGGCGTCGCCGAGCGTGCTGCCCCGCAGCTCGACCGAGGGCTCCTGCATCCGCGCGAGCAGCTCCGCCGGCAGGATCCGCTCGCCGCCCTCCCCGAGGCCGTCGCCGAGGTGGAACCGCGCCGCGCGCAGCTGGTCGGCGACCGAGGACACGAGGCCGCCGCCCGGGTTGTCGCAGCGCTTCCCCTTCCACATCCCGGCGACCGCCGGCGTACCGTCCTCGTCCGGGTTGTGGCCCACGGCGAACCGCCGGGTGACGACGTCACCGGCGAAGAAGAGGCTGTCCGACAGTCCCATCGGCTGGAGCACGAGCCGGGTGAGCGCCTGCTCGTAGGTCAGCCCGGTGGCGTTCTCGATGATCCGCCCGACCACGTTGAAGCCGGCCTGGCTGTACGAGGCCCGCGCGCCCGGCTCCCCGATCAGCGGCAGCGCGGCCAGCTCCGCCACGAAGCCCTCCAGGGCGTCGTCCCCCTCACCGGTGTCGGTGACGAGGTTCCAGTCCAGCCCGGCGGTGTGGTTGAGCAGCTGCATCACGGTGATCTCCGCCGCCACCCGCTCGTCGGCGAGCACGAGCTCGGGCACGTACCGGCGCACCGGCGCCTCCAGCTCGACCCTGCCCTCCGCGACCAGGCGCATCAGGGCCGTCGCCGTGTGGGCCTTGGTGACCGAGCCCAGGACGAACAGCGTCCGCTCGTCCACGGGCAGCGGATGCGCCACGCTGGTGACGCCGTGGCAGGCGTAGAACTCCCGGCCGTCGATCCGTACGCCGACGGCCGCGCCCGGAATCCCGAACTCCGCGGCCTTCGCCGCGACGAACTCGGACAGTGCGGCCTGCGTGTTCGCGTTCTCGGTGCTGCTCATGGTGGTCTCTCCTCGGTGTCGCCGGTCTCGATGGAGAGGACGATGTCCGCACCGCCTGACACCGGGCTGACAGCCCGCTGACAGTGGTGGCGGAGGAGGAGAAGCGGGTGCCGGCGGGCGCCTTCGGCTAGCCGACGTAGGCGTCGAGCGCCGGGAAGCAGACGGCGGTGTCCCTGCTGCAGATGTCGGGGCCGCCGCGCGGCGGGACATCCGCGGTGGGGCGCTCGTACGTCAGCAGGCTCAGCGTCCGGCCCGAGGCGAAGACGGCCGTGGCGTCGCGGACCGGCCCGGCGTCGGGGACCGGCGTCGCGGATCCGGTGTAGTGGTACGGGCCGTGACCGCCGTCCACGACGGCGAAGTAGACCGTACGGGTGCCGGTCCCGCCGGGGTACGGCCCGCCCTTGGTCACCAGCCGGATCCCGAGCCGCGCCCAGAACGTGGGCAGCGGCTTGCAGGTGAGGTCCGCCCGCCCCTCACGGACCACGGCCAGGCAGTAGGTGCGGTCGTCCGGCATCCAGGCGAACTCGCCCGCGCCGATCGCGGGCTCACGGTGGATCACGATGATCGAGTCGTCGCTCTGGGACCCGGCTTCGGGGTGCCGGCGGACCGCCTCCAGCAGCGGGGTGTCGGCGGGTATGACCTTCCCCTCCCCAACCGCCGCGGCCGGCCCGGACGTCGAGGGCGCCTCGGGCGTCGACGGCGCGGGCGAAGGCGTCACGGGTGACGACGACGGCGACGGCGTCCCGGGCGACGAGGGCGCCGGCGAGGGGGCGAGCATCGGCGAAGACGCAGGTGAGGGCAGTGCCTTCGGCGCCAACGGCGGCGCCGGGGGCGGCGTGCACGAGACCGCTGCCAGCATCGCCAGCCCGCATCCCGCCGCCGCCACGACCGTTGCACGTCTCATGAATTCCGCCCCCGCACCGCTCGAACGTACGTCTTGGGGGCGAAGTCTGCCGGGTCGTGCGGCGGCACGGTCCGGCGGGCCGCGCCCTGCGCGACCCGCCGCCGTTCCCGCACCCGCGCCGGCACCCGGCCTCGGCTCAGCCGAAGGAGGGCATCTCCCCGACCGTGGTCGACATGTCGATGACCGCGAAGGCGGCGCCCTGCGGGTCGGTGACCGCGGCGAAGCGGCCGAACGGGCTGTCCATCGGGCCGAAGTGCAGCTTTCCGCCGTGCTTCTTCGTCTTCTCGACCGCCTCGTCGCAGTTCGGGACCCCGAAGTAGATCTGGATGTACGGCGGAAGGTCCGGCGGGAAGTCGTCGTCCATCTTCATCCGGCCGAGCACCGGGTTCCCGGCTCCGCCGCCGACGCTGAAGACCTTGAAGTCCATGTTCGCCATCTCGGGGTCGTCGCCCGCGTCCATCTGCTGGGCGCCGTACGGGAAGACCTGCGGGAGGAACGCGTCCGGCTTCTCCGGCTCCCGGGTGAAGACCTCCGCCCAGGCGTACGAGCCGGCCTCGCCCATCTTCTCGAAGCCCTTGTGTTCGCCCGGCTGCCAGACGCCGAAGACGGCACCGCTCGGCTCCTTCGCGATCAGCATCGTGCCGAAGGCGCCCACCTGCATCGGGCCCATCAGCACCTCGCCGCCCGCCGAGGTGATCTTCCCGGCCGTGGCCGCCGCGTCGGGAGAGGCGAAGTACAGACACCACTGCGAGGGGGCGTCGACCCCCGGCATCGGCGGCACGACGGCCGCCACGGCCTTGCCGTCCGAATAGGCCTGCGTGTAGTTGCCGTACTCGCTGCTGGCTTCACCGAAGGTCCAGCCCAGCACGTCGCCGTAGAAGGTCTTGGCACCTTCCACATCGGTGAACATCGCGTCCACCCAGCACGGCGCGCCCTCGGAGAACTCAAGCATGATCGATCGACTCCTCGCTCGTACCTGTCGTCTCGTACCTTTTGTCTCGTGCCTTTTGTCGTACTCACGCTAGGCGCGCGGTGTGCCGACCGCGCGGGGAACGCGGCCACGCGGGACGCTGGTGCCATGGACAAGGACATCACCATCCGGCTGGCGCAGCAGCCGGAGGCCGACGCGCTACTCGGCCGGAGCCCGCTCGCCGCGCTCGTCGGGATGCTGCTGGACCAGCAGGTACCGATGGAGTGGGCGTTCTCGGGGCCCTGGACGATCGCCCGGCGGATGGACGCCGACGACCTGGACGCGCACGCCATCGCCGCCTACGACCCGGAGGCCTTCGCCGCCCTGCTCTCGGAGAAGCCCGCCGTGCACCGGTATCCGGGGTCGATGGCGACGCGGATCCAGCAGCTGTGCGCGTACCTGGTGGAGCACTACGGCGGGAGCGCCGAGGCGGTCTGGGCCGGTGCCGCGACGGGCCAGGAACTGCTGAAGCGGCTCAAGGCGCTGCCGGGCTTCGGGGAGCAGAAGGCGCAGATCTTCCTCGCCCTGCTGGGCAAGCGGTTCGGCGTGCGGCCGGCGGGATGGCGGGAGGCCGCGGGCGGGTACGGCCAGGCGAACGTCTACCGTTCCGCGGCCGACATCACGGGCCCGGAGTCGCTGGCCAAGGTGCGGGCGCACAAGCAGGAGATGAAGGCCGCCGCCAAGGCCGCGAAGGCCGCCGGCGGCTCCTGATCCGGCTGTCGGCCGGGCTCCTGATCAGGGGCCCGGCCGGGCCCCGCGCACCAGCGGACCGGCCAGGAAAAGGAAGATCCAATTCCCCCCTGGGGGCCGTAAATTGGGGGACATGACCGAGATCGCGACCCGCGCCGCCACTGCCGAAGCCATCCAGGACGCCCCTGGCAGCCTCATCACCCTGCTCACCGACACCCCCGAACTCACCTGCAACACCGCCACCTTCGAGGAGGGCGCCGCAGGCGCCCCGGTGCACTTCCACACCAAGGCGACCGAGTTCTTCCACGTCACCGCCGGACAGCTCGACATCCTGGTCGACGACGAGATCCACACCCTGGGCGCCGGCGACTTCATCGCGGTCCCGCCGGGCGTCAAGCACGCCTTCGCCCCCGCCGCCGGTCACACCGCCAGTGTCTTCGTCGGCTTCACCCCCGGCATGGCCCGCTTCGACTACTACCGGCTCCTCGGCCGGGTCAACGCGGGCGAGGCCACCGTGCAGGACATCAAGGACAGCTCGGCGACCTACGACAACCACTACGCGGAGAGCCCCGTCTGGAGCGGCCGCCGCCGCAGCGCCGAGCCGTAGACCACGTCCGCGTCGAGGCGGCGCAGTTCCTCCGCGATCAGTTCGGCGCCGCTGCGGATCTTCAGGGCCACCTTGCGGTCCGGGCTCCCCGGCAGGGTCAAGGTGGCCAGCACTCCCGCGGGCCGGTCCACCCGGATCTCCCCGCCCGTCGTCTGCAGACTGACCCTGGTGATCACCGGGCCCTCGCTCGCCACCCGGGACACCGGCACCCCCAGCCGGTCCTCCAGCCAGCGCGCCAGCAGCTCCGCGCTCACGTTGTCGGGCTCGCTCTCCACCGTCGCGGCGGTCACCGGCAGCGGCTTCTGGTCCAGGGCGGCGGCCAGCAGGGACCGCCACGGGGTGAGGCGGGTCCAGGCCAGGTCCGTGTCGCCGGGCTGGTAGCCGGCGGCCCGCTCGTCGAGCACGCCGACCGTGTCGAAGGCGGCCGCCGCATCCGTGATCCGGCGCTGCGCCAGCCCGCCCAACGGGTCGCCCGCCAGGTCGACGGGGGCGTCGGCCGGCCACCAGGCCACCACCGGCGCGTCCGGCAGGAGCAGCGGCAGGACGACCGAGCCGGCGTGCTCGGTCAGCGCCCCGTGCAGGCGCAGCAGCACGATCTCGCCGGTCCCGGCGTCCGAGCCGACCCGCAGCTCGGCGTCGACCCGGTTCGCGCGGAGCTTGAGCGGGCCGCGCGAGGTCCGCCTGATCACCGCGATGATGCGGCAGGGGTGTTCGCGCGAGGCCTCGGAGGCCGCGCGTACGGCGTCGTAGGCGTTCTCCTCGTCGGTGACGATGACAAGGGTCAGCACCAGCCCCATGGTCGGGCTGCCTATCGCCCGGCGGGCATCGAGCAGGGCCCGGTTGACCTTGCTGGACGTGGTGTCGGTGAGTTCGGTCCGCATGGGCCAGAGTCTGTCACCGCGTCACCGCCGCTTGCGCGCCGTCCCGAAGATCGAGCGGGAGATCTCCCTCCCGAGTTGAGTGCCGATCGAGCGGGCCAGTGAGCGGAACAGTCCGCTCCCCACCACCTGCTCGGCCAGGGAGGGATCCGGCTTCGGGGCGCTGCGCGTGGCCTTCGCCGCCTCCTTGGCCTGTTTTTCGGCCTCGGCGGCGGCCGCCGCGGCCTCCGCCTGCGCCTCCGCGGCGGCCTGCTCGGCGCTGATCTTCTCGTACGCCGACTCGCGGTCGACCGGCTCCGCATAGCGCGACCAGAGCAGCGAGGACTTCACCGCCCGGTCCAGCGCGGCCGGCTCGACCGGCCCCATCAGCGATTGCGGGGCGCGCAGCCGGGTCGCCGCGACCGGGGTCGGGGCGCCGTTCTCGCTGAGCACGGTGACGACCGCCTCACCGGTTCCCAGCCCGGTGAGCAGCTCCTCCAGGTCGTAAGGGGAGTTGGGGAAGGTCTTCACGGTCGCCTTCAGCGCCTTGGCGTCGTCGGGGGTGAAGGCGCGCAGTGCGTGCTGCACCCGGTTGCCGAGCTGGGCGAGCACGTCCGCCGGAACGTCCTTCGGGGTCTGCGTCACGAAGAAGACGCCGACGCCCTTGGAGCGGATGAGGCGCACGGTCTGGGTGATGGAGGCGAGGAAGGCCTTCGAGGCCCCGCTGAAGAGCAGGTGCGCCTCGTCGAAGAAGAACACGAGCTTGGGCTGCTCCAGATCGCCGACCTCCGGCAGGTCGTTGTAGAGGTCGGCCAGCAGCCACATCAGGAAGGTGGAGAAGAGCTGGGGCTTGTCCTGGACCGCCGGGAGTTCGAGTACGGAGACCAGGCCGCGGCCGTCCGGGGCGGTGCGCAGGAATTCGCCCGTGTCGAATTCGGGCTCGCCGAAGAACTCGGCGGCGCCCTGCTGCTCGAAGGCGGTCAGGGACCGCAGGATCACCCCGGCCGTCACCGTGGACAGTCCGCCGATGCCCTTGAGTTCGGGTTTCCCCTGGTCGGAGACGAGGAAGGCGACGACCGCGCGCAGGTCCTTGAGGTCGATCAGCTCCAGGCCCTTGGTGTCGGCGTAGTGGAAGATCAGGCCGAGGGACTGCTCCTGCGTCTGGTTGAGCTGGAGCACCTTCGACATCAGGACCGGGCCGAAACTGGTGACGGTGGAGCGGACCGGGATCCCGGGGCCGATCCCGCCGAGGGAGTAGAACTCGGCGGGGTATCCGGCCGGCTCCCACTTCTGGGCCACCTCCCGGGCCCGTTCGTCGATCCTCGGGCCGGCCGTGCCGGGCGCCGAGATCCCCGAGACGTCCCCTTTGACGTCCGCGAGGAAGACGGGAACGCCGCCCGCCGACAGCTGCTCGGCGATGAGCTGGAGCGTCTTGGTCTTGCCCGTGCCGGTGGCCCCGGCGACCAGTCCGTGGCGGTTGAGCATCGACAGCGGGATGCGGATCTGGCGGTCGGGCAGGCAGCCGCCGTCCCAGAGCAGGGCCCCGAGATCGAGCGCGGGGCCGGTGAACGCGTACCCGGCGGCGATCTTGTCGGCCGGGCCCGTCCGGTCCGCCGGGACGGCGGGGTCGGTGCTCTCGCTCATGGATCACTCCCCAAATAGCACTGTTCGTCACTTTTGCACCACCGCTTCGAGGCTGCGCCCGCAGGCACGGGCCCGGTAGGCTTTCCGTGTGATCTTCAAGCGCATCGGAAGCGGGCGGCCGTACCCCGACCACGGCAGGGAAACCACCCGGCAGTGGGCGGACGTCGCGCCGCGCCCGGTCCGGCTCGACCAGCTCGTGACGACCAAGGGACAGCTGGACCTCGAAACGCTGCTCGCCGAGGACTCCACCTTCTACGGCGACCTGTTCGCCCACGTCGTGAAGTGGCGGGGCGACCTCTACCTGGAGGACGGGCTGCACCGCGCCGTGCGCGCCGCCCTGCAGCAGCGTCAGGTGCTGCACGCCCGCGTCCTCGAGATGGATTGACGTGTTCGCGTAGATTGCGACTGATTGCGCCTTTCGGGTCACCATTGACCTATCAGCAGATCATTTAGTAGGCATCGCCACCGGGCCGCACTACGCTGCGCCCATGAGCATGCTCACTCCCCCCGGCATGGGCGGAAAGTACCGCGTCACGGGAGCCGCCTACCCCCGTATGAGCCGCAAGCGGAGCCGTCCTCGGATCGTCCTCGCCATCCTCGGCTCGGTCCTCGCGCTTGCCCTGGTCGGCTACGGGGCAATGCAGCTCATCGACGTGTTCCGCGGCGACAGCCCCAAGCGGAATACGGCTGCGGGTGCCAAGGACTGCCCGACGACGCCTCCCAAGGGCGCTGCCAAGGGCGGCCCCGCCGCCGCCTCCACCGCTTCGGCCGCCGCGAAGCCCGCGGTCGTGCTCCCGCCGCCCGGCGAGATCACGGTCAACGTCTACAACGCGACCCCGCGTGCGGGCCTGGCCAAGGCCGTCGGCGACGAACTGGCCAAACGCGGCTTCGTCATCGGCCACGTCGGCAACGCCCCGGCCGACTTCGACAAGAAGGTCCCCGGCACCGGGATACTGTTGGGCTCCCCCACCACGGACAAGGCCGCCTTCTCCGTACTGGGCACCCAGCTCGCCGGCACCACCCAGCAGACCGACACCCGCGAGAGCGCGGACATCGACCTGATCCTGGGCGACGCCTTCAAGGAGCTCAGTACGAAGGAGGACGCGGACAAGGCGCTGGCCGTCCTGGCCAACCCCGTGCCCGCGCCCGCCAAATGCTGAACGCCTGACCTGCGTACCGGCGTACCGGCCGGCCGCTCCACCGCTCTCCCGCTGGAGCCCGGTGACGGACGGCCGGCCGCCGGACGGCTATTCGGCCGACCCGTACATCCGGTCGCCCGCGTCGCCCAGGCCCGG
The DNA here is from genome assembly GCF_044747975.1 of Streptomyces sp. NPDC090045. Lineage (NCBI taxonomy): Bacteria > Bacillati > Actinomycetota > Actinomycetes > Kitasatosporales > Streptomycetaceae > Streptomyces > Streptomyces sp. NPDC090045. Next base: position 396,136 of record NZ_JBIVFA010000006.1, on the reverse strand, counting down.
CACGATGTAGCCGTGCTCGTTGAGCCGCTCGTCCACCGCGGCCGTCACCACGGTCACCGGCGTGCCCGCCAGCTCGCGCTCCATGATCTCGACGCCCTCGGGCGCCGCGAGCAGCACCACGGCCGTGACGTCGTCGGCGCCGCGCTTGATCAGCTCCTGGATCGCCGCGACGAGCGTGCCGCCGGTGGCGAGCATCGGGTCGACGACGTAGACCTGGCGTCCGGAGAGGTCCTCCGGCATGCGCGTCGCGTACGTGGAGGCCTCCAGGGTCTCCTCGTTGCGGACCATGCCCAGGAAGCCCACCTCGGCGGTCGGCAGCAGCCGCACCATGCCGTCGAGCATGCCGAGGCCGGCGCGCAGGATCGGCACGACCAGCGGACGCGGGTGGGAGAGCTTCACGCCGGTGGTCGGGGCGACCGGCGTCTCGATGTCGGCCTGCTCGGTGCGCACGTCGCGGGTGGCCTCGTACGCGAGCAGGGTGACCAGCTCGTCGGCGAGCCGCCGGAAGGTGGCGGAGTCGGTGCGCTTGTCGCGCAGGGTGGTGAGTTTGTGCGCCACCAAGGGGTGATCGACGACCTGCAAACGCACAACATCCTCCAAAACTCAGCCTGCGACCAGCAAAAACGGCCGCACGACGCGACCTGCACCCAAAAGGCTACGCGGTGACGCGGCCCGTTCGCGTCCGGAGCGGCGGCCACGCCCGCAGCGGCCTGCGGATGCGACCCGCCCGGACGCCCAGCACGCTGGACGGATGAGCAACGCACCGGTGATCGCAGCCGTCGACGGATCCGAACACAGCCTCAAGGCCCTGGAGTGGGCGAGGGCCGCAGCCGTCCGGCACGGTACCGGGCTGATGATCGCCCATGTTCTTCCCGACCACGCCCAGTTGTATGCGGGCCGCCGGTCGTCGCTGCACGACGCCTCGGAGCCGGAGGAGTTCGCCGACCCCGTGAAGGACTGGGTACGGGCCCTGCTCGGCGGCGGCTCCGAGCTGCCCGAGGGGGTCCGGTACGAGGCCCTGGAGGGCTCCGTCCCCGAGGCGCTGCGGGTGATCGGGGCGGAGGCCCTGGTGCTGGTGATGGGCTCCCGGGGCCGCGGCGGCTTCGCCACCCTGCTGCTCGGCTCCAACAGCCGGGCCGTGGCGGCCACGGCGCCCTGCCCGGTGGTGGTGGTCCCGCACGCGGCGCGGACCGCCGGGGTCTCCGAGGCCGCGCAGGAGTCCGCCGGGCGGGTGGTGCTCGGGCTGCACGCCGCCGAGACGCCCGACGACGTGCTGACCTTCGCCTTCGCGGAGGCCGCCGCGCGGGGGACCACCGTCCAGGTGGTCTCCGCGTACGCCGTCCCGCCGGCGCCGAACCTGATCATCGACGCCCCCTTCGAGGTGATCCCGCCGGAGGGACTGGCGGACGAGGGGGACGCCGTACCGGCCGAGCGGGAGATGCTGCGGTCCCAGACGGCCCGGCTGGCGCCGTTCCGTACCCGCTACCCGGACGTCCGGGTCGAGCAGGCCGCGGTCCCGGGCGACCCGGCGGGCCGGCTGGTCACCGCCTCCGCGTCGGCGGCCCTCGTCGTGGTCGGCCGGCACCACCCGAGACGCCGCCCCCGGTCGCTGTTCATGGGCTCGGTGGCGCATGCGGTGCTGCAGCACGCGCAGGGCCCGGTGGCGGTGGTCCCGACCCTCAAGGACGACTCCTGACCTGCGGTGGGGTGGCATCAAACGGCCCGTCCGGGGGAAGGTGGGTGCAGGGGGGACGACCGACCAGCCCAGGGTGGTGGCCGATGCCCGACACGCAGCCGAGCGACGACGCGCCGGAGACCCCCGCGCAGCGCCGAGCACGCCGCGCGCAGTTCCTGCGCGACCTCATGGAAGCCCGCGCCCTGCGCGACCGTGTCCAGCCCCGCCGCGCCCGCGCAGCCCGCATGCGCCAACAAATGCGCATGCGCACCTTCCGCTGGTAGCCGATTCACTCGCCGGCCCCTATCCAGCCCCGCCGGCCTCCCATTCAGCCCCGCCGGCGTTTGAGGCGCGGGGTCGGGGGCGGAGCCCCGGGAAGCCGGCCGCAGGCCCGGCACGCCGCGACACGGCCAAGCCGTACCGCCCGCCGCACACCCCCCGCCACGGCCCCGCCGGCCCGGCCCCACAACCCCGCAAGCCCCCCGCAGGGGCACGGCACGGCACGACGCAAGCGTCGAAGACCTCTCGCAAAGCCGCTGTTTCTGCCACGATGCCGATTGGGCGGGGCACGGGCGGCGAGCACACGGCCGTTCCGCCCCAACCTCCGGCCGGGGGGACCTCCAACCGGCACGCCTAAGACCAGTGGGAGAGTCACGGTGTATTTCGCCGCACTGCTCGCGCGCACCGAAGACGGGTGGGAAGCGAGCGACATGGAACTCGACGACGTCGAGTCCCTCAGTGATCTGATCGATCTCGCCCGTTCCGCCGCTGTCGACGACGACACGGTGGTCGCCCTCATCGAGCAGGAGGACGCCTGGTTCGGCGTCGTCCGCGTGGACGGCGAGGAGGACCCGCGGTACTTCGTATCGAACGCCGCCGCGGCCGCCCGCAGCTCCTACGGCTCGATGCTGACCAAAGAGCTGCTGGGCAGCGACGAGGAGGACGACGAACTCGACGAGCTGGACCTGGACGGCACCGAGGACGGCGAGGAGGATGCCATCGCCGCCTACACGGACGAGGACGCCGACGAGGACGGGGCGGGCGGGACCGGAGCGGAGCCGGTGCCTGCCGGTCCGCTCGGCGACCCCCGGCTGCTGGACGACCTCGGGGTGACCAACAAACAACTGATGACCCTGGACGGGGACGCCCTCTCGGAGATCGCCGAGTCCCTCGGCGCCACCGAGGTCCTGGAGGCCGTCCGCTAGTGATCCGCATGCACGACACGAGCACCACCGATCCCGTACGGGACCCGTGGCGGGCTTTCATGCGCCTTGCGCTCCAGGAGGCCGCCCGGGCGGTGCCGGCCGGCGATGTGCCGGTCGGCGCCGTCGTGCTGGGCCCGGACGGGAAGATCCTCGCCACCGGGTACAACGAACGCGAGGCGACCGGCGACCCCACGGCGCACGCCGAGGTGGTGGCGCTGCGCCGGGCCGCCTCCGCGCTCGGGGAATGGCGGCTTCCGGGGTGCACCCTCGTGGTGACCCTGGAGCCGTGCGTGATGTGCGCGGGCGCGCTCGTGCAGTCGCGCGTCGCCCGGGTCGTCTACGGCGCGGACGACGAGAAGGCGGGCGCGGCCGGGTCCCTGTGGGACCTCGTACGGGACCGCCGGCTCAACCACCGCCCCGAAGTGGTCCGCGGCGTCCTCGCCGAGGAGTGCGCCCAGCAGCTGACGGACTTCTTCCGTGAGCTGTGACGGCGGGCCCTCGGATACGGATTTCGGCGCACGGGCCACCTTGGGCTAAGCTCTCTCTCGGTAGCGTGTCCGAGCGGCCGAAGGAGCACGCCTCGAAAGCGTGTGATGGTGCAAGCTATCCGTGGGTTCAAATCCCACCGCTACCGCTCTGATCCGAGAGCCCCGCCCCGCAAGGGTCGGGGCTCTCGGCGTTCCTGGCGCTCCCGTCCGGCGGACAGCCCCGTGACCGGCCGCCCCTTCGGCCGTTGTCACGGCATGACCAAGACCCAGCGCATGCTCGCCGCCATCGCCCTCGCGGGGGCCGCCGCGGGCCTCGCCGCTCCCGCCGCCTCGGCCGCTCCGATCGCCCCCCTCGCCCTCCCGGACCTGCCGGCGGCCGCCCCCGGGATGCCGGCGGGGGCCCAGCCCACCTCCGTCCAGGAGATCGGGTCGAAGCTCAGCCAGGGCGCCAACCAGCTCAACGCCCTCATGGAGCTGCCGGACAAGCTGTCCCCCGTGATCGACCCCGTGCAGCCCGTGCTGGGTCTGGCCGGCGGTCTCGAATAGCCCCGTACCGGCCCCGTAGGCACCGGAACGGCGCGGGATGACGCGCAGAAGGCCCCGACCGGGGTCGGGGCCTTCGACGTGTGGGACGGGGGAAGTGGCATCGGGGGGACAAAGCCACTTCCCCCGACGAGGACGGACCTGCCGGTCCGGGCCGCGATCAGGGGGAAGCTCGCGGCTCGGACCCCGCAGTGAGGCCCTGTCCCTCACCCACCGGTTTCCTGCCAGAACCGGTGGGCTCACACCCATCCTGCGCCCGCCGCAACCCCGCACCCAGCGGCAAAGGACCCGGAGTGCCGGGTCATTGGTCCTTAAAGGACACGTCAGTGTCCAATCTTGACCGGTTAGACTCACCCGACTTGCAAGGACCGGTTGGGGAGGCCGCCCGCTCGTGGACACCAGGAAACTCATCACGGGTGCCCTCACCGTGTTCGTCCTCTTCGTGATCATCACCCAGCCGAAGAGGGCGGCCGAGATGGTGGAAATAGGCTTCCAGGGGATATCGGATGCCGCATCCGGCATCGGCGAGTTCATGACCGAACTGGTGCGCTGACCCCGTACGCTGAAGCGGTTCCCGGAATTCCGGCCCCCCACTCCGACGGGTGGGGGGCTTTTTGCATACCCATCGCTGGGCGTATTGCCCTGATATGCCCAACTTGCCCTCAACACGGCGTTATACGGTGCTTGCACACAGTGCACATCTCTTGTGATGCTATGACCGCTTTTGACGGATGAGTTGACTGAAGGGGTGGCGTGACCGTGCCGGCCAGTACTGCGCCTCAGGTGCCACCCCGACAGGACCCCCAGGTGCCGACCCAGCAAGAGCCCCGGCAGGAGTCCCGGCAGGAGTCCCGGCAGGACCCCCGCCAGGAGCCGCCTCCGGAATCCCGCCCCGAGCCGCTCCAGAAGCCCCTTCAGGAGCCGCTTCGGGAGCCGCTTCGCGAGCCCCTCCAGGAACCGCTCCAGGAACCCCGCCCGGAGCCTCCCGGAGAGCCTCCGGCCGCGCCGAGACCCCCGAGCCGGGGCGCGGACACCCGGGCCCTCACCCAGGTCCTCTTCGGCCAGCTGAAGGGCCTGGAGCCGGGCACCGTCGAACACGCGCGGGTGCGCGGGGCCCTCATCGAGGCCAACCTCCCGCTGGTCCGGTACGCGGCCGCCCGCTTCCGCAGCCGCAACGAGCCGATGGAGGACGTGGTCCAGGTCGGCACCATCGGCCTGATCAACGCCATCGACCGGTTCGACCCGGACCGCGGCGTGCAGTTCCCGACCTTCGCGATGCCGACCGTCGTGGGCGAGATCAAACGGTACTTCCGCGACAACGTCCGCACCGTCCACGTGCCGCGCCGCCTCCACGAGCTGTGGGTCCAGGTCAACGCCGCCACCGAGGACCTCACCACGCTCCACGGGCGCACCCCGACCACCCCGGAGATCGCCGAGCGGCTGCGCATCACCGAGGACGAGGTGCTGTCCTGCATCGAGGCCGGGCGCAGCTACCACGCGACCTCACTGGAAGCCGCCCAGGAGGGCGACGGCATGCCCGGGCTGCTGGACCGCCTCGGCTACGAGGACCCGGAGCTGGCCGGGGTCGAGCACCGCGACCTCGTCCGCCACCTCCTCGTACAACTGCCCGAGCGCGAACAGCGGATCCTGCTCCTGCGGTACTACAACAACCTGACGCAGTCCCAGATCAGTGCCGAGCTCGGGGTCTCCCAGATGCACGTCTCGCGGCTGCTCGCCCGGAGCTTCGCCCGACTGAGATCCGCAAACAGGATCGAGGCGTAACCGTAACGAGTGGAGATCATCCGCACGTTTCCCGACAGATCGGGCTGATCGCCCTCCAGCCGTTCCTGTCGCTGGAGATATATGTCGACATGGCGCTACAGCGCGTTGCCGACATGTGACATTCTGCTTGAACCGCGTTTGCCGCAGCCCCGCCTCCGGTATTCAGGTGGAGGCTGCGTTCCTCCGACGGGCGCGCCGTACGCGACCGTCCGCGACCTCAAGGGGGTGGCATGTCCGTAGACCAGGGCAGCTCCAAGGTGCTCACGCTCGTCAAGAGCGCGCCAGCGCCGGCCGTGTCCGACCGCTCGGAAGCCATCGACACCCGCACCCTCTCCCGCTCCCTCTTCCAGCGACTCGCCGCCCTGGACGCGGACAGCCCCGAACGGGCGTACGTACGCGACACCCTGATCGAGCTGAACCTGCCCCTCGTGCGGTACGCCGCGGCCCGGTTCCGCAGCCGCAACGAGCCGATGGAGGACATCGTCCAGGTCGGCACCATCGGCCTGATCAAGGCGATCGACCGCTTCGACTGCGAACGCGGCGTGGAGTTCCCGACGTTCGCGATGCCGACCGTCGTGGGCGAGATCAAACGATTCTTTAGGGACACCTCCTGGTCCGTCCGCGTCCCGCGCCGGCTCCAGGAGCTGCGCCTGGCGCTGACCAAGGCCAGCGACGAGCTCGCACAGAAGCTGGACCGCTCGCCGACCGTGCCGGAACTCGCCGCGGTGCTCGGGGTCTCGGAGGAGGACGTCGTCGACGGTCTCGCCGTCGGCAACGCCTACACCGCCTCCTCGCTCGACTCGCCCTCCCCGGAGGACGAGGGCGGCGAGGGCTCGCTCGCGGACCGCCTCGGCTACGAGGACACCGCGCTCGAAGGCGTCGAGTACCGCGAGTCCCTGAAGCCGCTGCTCGCCAAACTCCCGCCCAGGGAACGGCAGATCATCATGCTGCGCTTCTTCGCGAACATGACGCAGTCGCAGATCGGCGAGGAGGTCGGCATCTCCCAGATGCACGTCTCCCGGCTGCTGACCCGCACCCTCGCGCAGCTGCGCGCAGGTCTCATCGGAGAGTGACCGGGCGCCGCCCGCTTCCCAATTGACGATCCGTCAGGAAAACTGGCGCGATGCGAAAGGGATCGCGGGCGGCCACCACCCTCCTCGCCCTGTGCTGCACGGCGGCCGCCGGCCTCACCGGCTGCGGCGGTCGGGCACGGGACGGCTACCTGGCCGTGGGCGCTGCCGCCCCGGGCCCCGAACGGGGCGCGGGGGAGAACGTGGCGCCCCAGGGCCCGGTGGAGTTCCAGCAGCTCGGCGGCCCGTCCGCGGCGGGCGGCTCCTCCGCGTCGTCCGGTACGCCGGCCGATGCGCCGGGATCCGGGCCCCCGGGCGGCTCCGCTCCGGGCGCGGCCACGGCCACCGCCCCCGGCGGCTCCGCGGGCACTCCCGGTACCCCGGCCGGCCCCGGGCGGACCACACCGGCGGCGGGCACGCCGAACGCGCCGAACACTCCGGGGACGCCGTCGGGCTCACCCACGAGCCCGGGCGCCCCGACCACCAAGCCCGGCACCACGCCCGGCACCACGCCCCCGGCCCCGCCCGTGACCCCGGCGAAGCTGACGCTGTCCGCGCCGACGAGGGCGGCCGCGGCCGACCGCTGGTGCGAGCGGGTCACGGTGACCTTCACCAACACCGGCACGACGGCGGCCCGTGCGGGCACGGTCAGCTTCGCGACGCACATCATCGGCGCCCTCGGCATCGACTGGGCCACGATCACCACGACCCAGCCGCTGCCGGCGCCGCTCGCGGGCGGAGCCTCGAAGACGCAGACCTACACCGTGTGCGTGGAGGCGTGGCGGGTGCCGCTGGGCATGCACGTGGACACCCGGAGCGTCACCGCCACCTGGAGCTGAGGCGCCACCACCACCCGGAGCCGGGGCCGGCGCGGCCGGCCCCCGCCGGGTCCGTCAGTGCAGGACCACCCAGGCGGCCGCGCCGATCATGAGCACGAGCGCGATGATCAGCGCCACCTTGGCGGTCGAGCCCGAGGACCCGGACCGCTCCTGCTCCGCGGCGCGGCGCTGCTGGCGGGAGCCCGGCGCCGCCTGGCGGGCCGGTGCGGCCTCCTCGACGAAGGCCCGGAACATCTGCGTGCTGCCCGCGGGGTCGTAGTTGCCCTCGGGGACCTGTGAGTTGTGGTTCTCAGCCATGGAGCAGGACCCTAGCCGGTTTTCCGATTCTTTTACCGCCCCACCCCCCAGATTCGTTTGCCTGTAGCAACCATTCGCTTCTATGGTTGCCTGAAGCAACAAGATGGAGGGATCCGGTGACGATGACCGCTCCGACGGCTCCGACGGCCCTGGCGCCTCCGGCCGCTCCGCCCACTCCGACTCCGCACGAGGAGCTGGCCCGCCAGCTCACCGGAATCGGCGCGGTCAAGCGCGAGCTCGCCCGCAGCCTGCCCCCGGACTGCCCGCCCGGCGCGGCCGCCGTCCTCACCGTGCTCGACCGGCACGGGGAGATGCGGCTGAGCCGGCTGGCCGAGTACATGGCCGTGGACATCTCGGTGACCAGCCGGCACGTCACGCATGTCGCCGACCGCGGCTGGATCGAGCGCGAGACGGACCCGGGCGACGGGCGCTGCCGGATCCTGCGGCTCACCCCGGCCGGCCGCGCGCTGCTCGCCCAGCTCGGCGCCCGCTACACGGCCGCGCTGGAGAGAGCCCTGCACGGCTGGTCCGCCCAGGACATCGACGTGCTCAACACCCTGCTGGCCCGACTCCGATCGAGCTTCTAGACGAAGGAAAGACATGGCCCCGTCGGAGACGACGACCGACCACACACCCACCTCCGCGGCCGCGGGAGCATCCACTTCCGCGGCCGTGACCATGACCCACCCGCAGATCATGAAGGCCCTGTCCGGGCTGATGCTCGGCATGTTCGTGGCGATCCTGTCCTCCACGATCGTCTCCAACGCCCTGCCCCAGATCATCAGCGACCTCGGCGGCACCCAGTCCTCGTACACCTGGGTGGTCACGGCCGCCCTGCTGTCGATGACGGCGGCCACCCCCCTGTGGGGCAAGCTGTCCGACCTCTTCAGCAAGAAGCTGCTGGTCCAGATCTCCCTCGTGATCTACGTCCTCGGCTCCGTGGTCGCGGGCCTGTCCCAGAACACCGGCACGCTGATCGCCTGCCGCGTGGTCCAGGGCATCGGCGTCGGCGGTCTGTCGGCCCTCGCCCAGATCGTCATGGCCGCGATGATCTCCCCGCGCGAGCGCGGCCGGTACAGCGGCTACCTCGGCGCGGTCTTCGCCGTCGCCACCGTCGGCGGCCCGCTGCTGGGCGGCGTCATCACCGACACCGAGTGGCTGGGCTGGCGCTGGTGCTTCTACGTCGGCGTGCCGTTCGCGCTCATCGCCCTGATCGTGCTCCAGCGGACCCTGCACCTCCCGGTCGTCCGCCGCGACGTCAAGGTCGACTGGCTGGGCGCCTTCCTGATCAGCGGGGCCGTCTCGCTGCTGCTGATCTGGGTCACGCAGGCCGGCGACTCCTACGAGTGGATCTCCTGGCAGACCTGGGCCATGACGGGCGGCGCGGTCCTGCTCGGCCTGCTCTTCGTCCTCGTCGAGTCCCGCGCGAGCGACCCGATCATCCCGCTGCGGCTCTTCCGCAACAAGACGATCAGCCTGGCCTCGGCGGCCTCGCTGTTCGTGGGCATCGCGATGTTCTCGGGGACCGTGTTTTTCAGCCAGTTCTTCCAGTTGGCCCGGGGCGAGTCCCCGACGATGTCCGGAATCCTCACGATTCCGATGATCGCCGGGCTCTTCGTCTCCTCCACGGTTTCCGGTCAGGTGATCACCAAGACCGGTAAGTGGAAGGCCTGGCTCGTCTCCGGCGGCGTGCTGCTGACCGCCGGTCTGGGGCTGCTGGGCACCCTGCGGTACGACACCCCGTACTGGCACATCGCGATCTACATGGCCCTGACCGGCCTCGGTCTCGGCATGATGATGCAGAACCTGGTCCTCGCCACCCAGAACCAGGTGGCCCCCGAGGACCTGGGCGCGGCCAGCTCGGTCGTCACCTTCTTCCGCTCCCTCGGCGGCGCCATGGGCGTCTCAGCGCTCGGCGCGGTCATGGCCAACCGGGTCACGCACTACGTCCAGGACGGGCTGGCCGCACTCGGGCCGAAGGCCGCGGCCCTGGGCAGCGGCACCGCGGGGGGCGGGATCCCCGACCTCGACAAGCTGCCCGCACCGGTCCGCGAGGTCATCGAGTCCGCGTACGGGCACGGCGTCGGCGACGTCTTCCTCTACGCCGCCCCGTTCGCGCTCCTCGGCCTGGTGCTGGTGGTGTTCATCAAGGAGGTCGCGCTGAAGTCGAAGCCGTCGGCACACGCCCCGGTGGCGGCCTCGCCCGAGCCGGCTGCCTCCGCCGAGGCCGTCGTCAAGGCCTGAGCGGACTCGAGGCCTGAGCGGACTCGAGGCCCTGGGCTCAGGCCCTGGGCTCAGGCCCCGGCCGTGGCTTTGGCCTTGGCCTCGATGCCCGCGATCAGGACGTCGAGCGCGAGGCAGAAGTCGCCCTCGGGCGCCCGCCGGACCGCGCCCCCGCAGCCCTGCAGGAACTGCGACACGGCCAGGTGGGCGCCGGTCCGTGCGGCGTCCACCAGGCCGGTGGCGTCGAGCAGCCGCTGGAGGGCGGCGTCGAAGGCCCGCGCGTGCGGGCCGATGTTCGGGTAGGCGGCGGTGAGCGGAGCCACCCACGGATGGTCCGCCAGCACCCGCCGGTAGCCGCGGGCCAGCGCCTGCAGCCGGCCCGGCCAGCCCGCCTCGCCGGTGTCCGGCGGGCCGGCCGGCAGCCCGAGCTCGCCCAGGGCGCTGTCCAGGGCGAGTTCGAGCAGATCGTGCTTGGTGTCCACGTACCAGTACAGGGACATCGCGGTGACCCCGAGACCGGCGGCGAGCCGCCGCATCGAGAACCGGGCCAGCCCCTCGGCGTCGAGCAGCCGTACGGTCGCGGCGGTGATCCGCTCCCGGTCGAGCCCGGAGGGTGCCTCGGTGCGGCGTCTGGCGGGAGCGGCGGGCCTGGCGGTCAGCCACACACTGGTCCGGGGCTCGCCCGGATCGGCCGTGGTCACCATGCAGGCACCCTCCTCACGACAGGTGGATCAGCCCGGAATGCCCGGTCCGCCCTCTTGATGCTAGGGGGTGTCCTGTCGATCGGGCCTGATGAGACCCGATCGGACCGGATACGACCGGATCATGACGTCGGAGCGGTCAGGTCGTAGAACGTGGCTCCGCCGACCGTGGACGCCTTGAAGGCGGCCTTGACCCAGCTCTCGATCTCGCTGCTGGTGCCGCCGCCCGGACCGCCGCCCATGCGCGCGCCGCCCTCGGCGGCACCGGCGCCGCCGGTCGTGCCGCCCTGGCCGATGAACCAGTGGATCTTCCCTTCCCGCACGTACGCCTTGAACTGCTCCAGGGTCGGCGAGGGGTCGCTGCCGTTGAAGCCGCCGATCGCCATCACGGGCGCACCCGAGGCCAGCTGGTAACTGGCCGCGTTCTGCGAGCCGATGGCGGCCGCCGCCCAGGTGTACTTGTCGGCGTCCGTGGTGAGGGCCGCCCTGGCCTCGGCGCCGACCTGGGCCCCGTTCAGCAGACCGCCCGCTCCGCCCGGACCGCCGCCCGTGCGCATACCGCCGCGTCCGCCCGCAGCGCCCTGGCCCGGCGTCGTACCGCCTTGCGGCATGCCTCCTTGCGCCATGCCTCCCTGCGGCATGCCTCCCTGCGGCATGCCTCCCTGCGGCTGCGTACCACCCGGCTGACCGCCGCTCGGCCGGCCACCGGCCGGCTGCCCACCCTGGGTGCCCTGGCCGACCTGGCCGCCCGGGCCGCCCTGCGGCATCTCGCCGGTGCCGCCCGGGAAGCCGCCCATCATGCCGCCGGGGCCGCCCCGGCCGCCCGCCACCGCCGGTCCGGCGGTCACGATGGAGCCGGTGTGCCCGGTGTTCACGGTGGTCAGGCAGTACGCGAACGGCCCGGCCAGGGCCGCGGCCACTCCCAGCGCCGCCACGGCCGGCAGCATCCGGCGGCCCGCCCGCGCGGCGAACGGCAGCGCGGCCGCGGCGAGCAGCCCGCCCACCAGCACCGCCCAGCGCAGCCACGGCAGATAGCCGGTGGCGCGGCCGAGCAGCACGTACGACCAGACGGCCGTCAGGGCCAGCGTGCCCGAGAGGGTGATCGCGGCGGCCGCGGTGCCCCGCTCCTCCCACAGGACCGCGACGCCCATGCCGATCAGCGCGGCCACGAACGGAGCCAGGGCCACGGTGTAGTACTCGTGGAAGATGCCCTGCATGTAGCTGAAGACGATCGCGGTGATCAGCAGTGCGCCGCCCCAGGCCAGGAAGGCCGCCCGGGCCATGCCGTCCAGCGAGTCCGTGGCCCGGCGGGCCCGCCAGGTCACCACCAGACCGGCCACCAGCAGCACCAGGGCCGCGGGCAGCAGCCAGGAGATCTGCCCGCCGATGTTCCCCGAGAACAGCCGGTCGAAGCCGGTCTCCCCCCAGCCGCCTCCCCCGGCCCTGCCGCCCGGGCCGCCCATGCCGCCCTCGGGCAGGCCGTAGGCCGCGGCTCCGCCGGTCCGGGCACCGCCGCCGACGCTGCCGGTCTCGTTGCCGTTGATCCGGCCCAGGCCGTTGTAGCCGAGGGTCAGTTCCAGGAACGAGTTGGTCTGCGAACCGCCGATGTACGGGCGGGAGGACGCGGGCCACAGCTCGACGATCGCCACCCACCAGCCGCCGGCCGCCACCATCGCGAGCCCGGCCAGCAGCAGCTGGCCCAGGCGCCTGCGCAGCCGGGTCGGCGCGCAGACCGCGTACAGCAGCGCGAGCGGCGGCAGGATGACGAAGGCCTGCAGGGTCTTGGTGAGGAAGGCGAAGCCGACGGCGACGCCGGCCCAGACCAGCCACGTGGTGCGGGCCCCGTCGAGGGCGCGCAGCACGCAGTACACGGTGACGGTCAGCAGCAGCGTCAGCAGCGCGTCGGGGTTGTTGAAGCGGAACATCAGCGCGGCGACGGGCGTGAGCGCGAAGGCCGCACCGCTCAGCAGCGCCGCCCCGGGCCCGAACTGGCGGCGTACGGCCGCGTAGAGCACCGCCGTCGTGCCGACGCCCATCAGGGCCTGCGGGACGAGGATCTGCCAGGAGCCGAGCCCGAACAGGCGGACCGACAGCATCATCGGCCACAGGGCCGCCGGGGGCTTGTCGACGGTGATGGAGTTCCCGGCGTCGGAAGAGCCGAAGAAGAAGGCCTTCCAGCTCTCGCTGCCCGCCTGCACGGCGGCGGAGTAGAAGGAGTTGGCGTAGCCGGAGGAGCCCAGGTCCCACAGGAGCAGGGCGGCGGTGGCGATCAGCAGCCCGGCGAGGGCGGGCCGTTCCCAGCGGGGCCGGTCGGCGGCCCGCCGGCCGGTACGGGCCCGGGCCTCGGGGGCCGGGAAGAGCGGAGTTGCCGCGGTGGTCATCGAATGTCGTCCTTCGCAGGAGTGCCGCGCCGGTCGGGGAAGACCCAGGCGCGGAAGAGCAGGAACCGCAGCACGGTGGCGGCGAGGTTGGCGGTGATCAGGACGGCCAGTTCGGTGCCGTGCGCGGGATGGGCGGTGGCCGCTCCGAGCGCCGCGAGCGAACCGCTCGTCAGGGCCAGCCCGATGCCGAAGACCACCAGCCCCTGGGCCTGGTGGCGCACGGCCCGGTCCCGGCCGCGGACGCCGAAGGTGAGCCGCCGGTTGGCCGCGGTGTTCGCGACGGCGGAGAGCAGCAGGGCGGCGCCGTTGGCCGTCTGCGGGCCGGTCCCGCCGCGGAAGGCGGAGTACAGCACCAGGTAGAGCAGGGTGGACAGGGCTCCGACGGCGCAGAAGCCGAGGAGCTGGCGGGCCAGTCCCCCTTCCACGCCGGGCAGCGCGGTGCGATCGCGCGGATCGTCGCCGAAGGGGCGGGCGAGCCGGTCCAGCGGAAGCGCTCCGACGGCCAGCGCCCGGCCCACGCGCCACATCCCCTTCAGGTCCTCGGTGGCGGTCCGGACGATGTGGACGGTGGAGTCGGGGTCGTCGACCCAGTCCACCGGCACCTCGTGGATCCGCAGCCCGGCCCGCTCGGCGAGCACGAGCAGTTCGGTGTCGAAGAACCAGCCCGTGTCCTCCACCAGCGGCAGCAGCCGCTCGGCGACCTCGCGCCGGATGGCCTTGAAACCGCACTGGGCATCGCTGAACCGAGCGGCGAGCGAGGACCGCAGCAGGAGGTTGTAGGCGCGGGAGACGAACTCCCGCTTGGCTCCCCGCACCACCCGTGAGGAACGCGCCAGCCGGGTGCCGATCGCCAGGTCGGAGTGACCGGAGATCAGCGGTGCGACCAGCGGCAGCAGGGCATTGAGGTCGGTGGAGAGGTCCACGTCCATGTAGGCGAGGACGGGGGCTTCGGAGTCGGACCAGACGGTGCGCAGCGCCCTGCCCCGGCCCTTCTCCTCCAGCCGGGTGCTGCGTACGCCGTCCAGTGCGGCGGCGAGCCCGGCCGCGACCTCGGGGGTGCGGTCGGTGCTCGCGTTGTCGGCGACCGTGATCCGGAAGGGGTAGGGGAAGGTCCGGGTGAGGTGCTCGTGCAGCCGGCGTACGCACGGGCCGAGGTCCTTCTCCTCGTTGAAGACCGGGATCACCACGTCGAGGACGGGCTCACCCGGTACGGGCGCGAGGGGCGCCCGTACCGGAAGGGCCCCGGGAGAGGTGTCGGTTGGCATGCTCCGACCCTCGTGGAGCGGCCTGTCACCGCTGTGTGGTGAGCCTGTGCCCTGTCTGTGATTCCGGCTCCGTGGCCGCCGGCCGGGCGAGCGGCAGCACGACCTCGAACCGGGTCCGCCCGGGCTCGCTCCGTACGCCGACCCGCCCGCCGTGCGCGGTGACCACGGCCTGGACGATGGCGAGCCCGAGCCCGGTGGAGCCGGCCGTGCGGGAGCGGGAGGCGTCGCCGCGGGCGAAGCGCTCGAAGACGCGGGGGAGCAGCTCGGGCGGAATGCCGGGCCCGTCGTCCTCGACCATCAGCCGGACGGCGGATGTTTCACGTGAAACATGCGCGGTGACGGTGGTGCCGGGCGGGGTGTGCGTACGGGCGTTGGCGAGCAGGTTCACCAGGACCTGCTGGATCCGGGCCGGGTCCGCGCGGACGGGCGCGGGCTCCTCGGGCAGACTCAGGCGCCAGTGGTGCCCGGGCCCTGCGGCCCTGGCGTCGCTGACGGCGTCGACGACGAGCGGGGCCAGGTCGGTCTCGGTGTCGGCGCTGGAGAGCGGGCGGCCCGCGTCGAGCCGGGCGAGCAGCAGCAGGTCCTCGACGAGGCCGGTCATCCGGGTGGCCTCGGACTCGATCCGGCCGAGGGCGTGCCGGGTGTCGGGACCGGGCTCCTCCCGTCCCCGGCGGGTCAGTTCGGCATAGCCGCGGATGGAGGCCAGGGGGGTGCGCAGTTCGTGGCTGGCGTCGGCGACGAACTGCCGGACGCGCATCTCGCTCTGCTGGCGGGCCGTGAGGGCGGAGGAGACGTGGCCCAGCATCCGGTTGATGGCCGCGCCGACCTGGCCCACTTCGGTGCGGGGGTCGGCCTCGGCGTCGGGGACCCGCTCGTGGAGGGCGGGCTCGCCCTTGTGCAGGGGGAGCTCGGAGACCCGGGTGGCGGTGGCGGCCACCCGGCGCAGCGGGCGCAGGGCGACCCCGACCAGGGCCTGCCCGGCGAGGGAGGCCGCGATCAGCCCGGCGAGGGTGACGCAGACCTCGACCCCGACCAGGGTGCGCACGATGGAGTCGACCTCGCTCAGGGGGAAGGCGAGGGCCAGGCTCCCGTCGGGCGCGGCCAGCACCCGGTAGGCGCCGAGGCCCGGGAGGTCGGCGTCAACCGGCCGGGGCTGGGCCCGCGTGCCCGGCGCGCCCTGTCCGCCCTGTCCGCCCGCCGCGGCCTGTGCTGCCTGCGCGGCCTGTGCCGCCTGTGCCGCCTTCCGGGCGGCTGCGGCGAGGACCCGGCTCTGGGGCTCGGTGAGGGGCGGGGCGTCCTCGGGAACCCCCTCGACGCGGACGTTGCGGGCGGTCCCGAGCACCGTGCCGGCGGGATCCAGGCGTACCCCGGTGGCGTCCAGCGGACTGCCGGGGGCCGTGACGAAGCCGGTGCTGTTCTGCCGGGCCGGCTTCCCGGCGGGTATCCGGACGGCCATGCCGACGGAGGTGGTCAGCTGCTCGTCGAGCTGACCGACCAGGTACGAACGCAGGGCGAGGGTGGTGACGGTTCCGATGGCCGCGCCCACCACGGCGATCAGCGCCACCGCCGAGACGACGAGCCGGGTCCGCAGCGACCAGGGCCGGCGGCCACGCGGTCGCGGTCGCGGTCCCCCGCGGGCGGGGAAGCGGAAGCGCACTACTCGGCCGGCTTGATCAGGTATCCGGCGCCGCGCCGGGTGTGGATCATCGGAGCCAGCCCGGGGCCGCTCTCCAGCTTCCTGCGCAGGTAGGAGATGTAGAGCTCGACCACATTGGCCTGGCCGCCGAAGTCGTACGACCACACCCGGTCCAGGATCTGCGCCTTGCTCAGCACGCGCCGCGGGTTGCGCATGAGGTAGCGCAGCAGCTCGAACTCGGTCGCGGTCAGGTGGATCTCCCGGTCGCCCCGCACCACCTCGTGGCTGTCCTCGTCGAGCCGCAGATCGCCGACGGCCAGCACCGAACCTCCGCGGGCGGCCTGCGCCGCTCCCGAGCGCCGGACCAGGCCGCGCAGCCGGGCCACGACCTCCTCCAGGCTGAAGGGCTTGGTGACGTAGTCGTCGCCGCCCGCCGTGAGGCCGGCGATCCGGTCCTCCACGGAGTCCCGGGCGGTCAGGAACAGCACGGGGACCTGGGGGATCTCCCGGCGCAGCCGCCCGAGAACCGCGAGGCCGTCCATGTCGGGAAGCATGATGTCGAGGATCACCACGTCCGGCCGGAACTCCCGCGCCGCCCGCACCGCACCGGCCCCGTCGCCGGCGCTGCGGACCTCGCAGCCCTCGTACCGCAGGGCCATGGACAGCAGCTCGGAGAGCGCGGCCTCGTCGTCGACGACGAGCACCCGGCAGGGCCCGCCGTCGGGCCGCACGAGGGCCGTGTGGTTGCTGGTGGACGTGGACGCATGGGAGGTGGTCGTCGCAGTCATACCGGACACGCTCTCCGGGACCTCTGAGAGCGTTCTTGTGCCTGCCTGTGAATTTCCTGAGAAACGGGAAACGGCCCTCAGCCGTCGAGCCGGAACAGCCGGGCCCCGTTGTCGTGGCAGACCGCGCGGAGCCAGTCGTCGCCGAGGCCGAGCCGTTCGAGGGCGACCAGCTGGTGCTCGTAGGGGTAGGGGATGTTCGGGAAGTCGGTGCCGAGCAGGATCCGGTCGCCGAGGTCCGCGAGCCGTCCGAACTCACCGGGCGGGAAGCCGCTGAGCCGCTCGGAGAAGTCGGTGAAGACCATGGTGGTGTCCAGGCGCACCGCGGCGTACCGGTCGGCGAGGTCGAGGAAGTCGGCGTACTCGGGCATGCCCATGTGCGCGATGACCAGCGGCAGCCGCGGGTGGCGGGCCAGCAGCCGGCCGACCGGCTCGGGTCCGGTGTACTTGGCCGGGACGGGACCCGACCCGCAGTGGATCACGATCGGGATGCCGGCCTCGGCGAGCAGCCCCCACACCGGATCCAGCCGGTCGTCATTGGGGTCGTAGCCGCCGACCTGGAGGTGTGCCTTGAAGATCCGCGCCCCGGAGTCGACGGCCCGGCGGACGTACGCGGCGGCGCTCTCCTCCGGGAAGAAGGTCGCGGTGTGCAGGCAGTCGGGGGTGCGGGCGGCGAAATCGGCGGACCAGGAGTTGAGCCAGGCGGCCATCTCCGGTTTGTGCGGGTAGAGCATGGCGGTGAAGGCCCGGACCCCGAACTCCCGCAGCAGCGCGACCCGCTGCTCCTCCTCGTGCCGGTAGGTGATCGGCCACTCGACGCCGGTCAGCGGGCCGACCGCGTCGAAGTACTCCCAGACCTTGTCCAGGACCCGCTCGGGCATGAAGTGCGTGTGGACGTCGACCAGTCCCGGCAGCCCTAGCCGCTCCCGGAAGGCGCGGACCGCCTCAGCCGTTGCGGACAAAGCCGTGGCTCCGCTCGACGGTCGCGACGTGCAGGGTGTAGCTCTCGTACCAGTCGTTGCGGCCCTGCTTCATGGCCGCCTGGTGCTCCAGGTCCTCCCGCCACGCGCTGAGGGACTCGTGGTCGCGGAAGTAGGCGACGGTGATGCCGAGACCGCCGGGGGTGCGGGCGAACTCGTACCCGAGGTACCCCGGATTCGTCCGGACGATCTCCTTCATCCGGGCGAGGGTCTCGGGATATCCACTGTCGTCGTCGGTCCGGACATTGCTGAAAACGGCCATGACATAAGGCGGTTCGAAGGCCGCCACCGGCTGGATGCTCATGCCCTCCAGCCTCTGCGGACCGCCCCGGCGTGTCCACCGATAACGGCCCCGGAAGGCCAAAGGGATCCAAGTTTTGACCTTGACCGACGAGGGGCTCACCGGGGCCGCCCCGGGCCGACCTGGGCTGACCGGGGTCCCGAGTGCACTCCTCAGAACAGCCCGTCCTGCTCCGCCGGCGCGGGTGCGGCCGACGGCACCTCCGCCACCGGGACCGACGTCACCGCCTCGTCCCCCGGGGCGGTGAGCTCCCAGCCGGCCAGCAGCCGGGTGTCCACGACGAGCCCGTCCGCGAAGTGCAGATCGGGACCGGCCGCGCCCACCAGCCTCCCCACGACGGCCCCGCCGGGGACCATCCCGGTGAGCACCCGCGCGGGCTCCGGCAACCCGTCCAGTCCGAACGCCCCGGCATGGTCGGTGACTTCGCACCCCACCCGCTCCAGCGACTCCGGCCACCCGGGCAGCGCCGCGGCCCGGGCGTGCAGCTCGGCGACCTCCCGGGCCCGGTCCGGCCCCGGCGGCAGCTGGGCCCGTACGGCGCGCTTGCGGGCGTACGCGATCCGGTCGGGCACCCCGAGCGCCGCCCGCAGCAGCTCCTCGGCGCGCCGGGTGGCCATCAGCGGACCGCGGCCCAGCCAGGCCCAGGTCACCGCGCCCTGCTCCAGCAGCCGGGCGGAGCCGCGCTCCTCGGCGGTGATCCCGACCTTGACCATGCCGGGCCCGAACCAGGCCAGGTAGACCCGATAGGTGCGCGGATCTGCGGCGTTGGTGTCGGCCGCCACGGAGAACGACCGGTCGAGGCGGGCGCATTCGGGGCACTGCGCGTTCCCGGCGCGGGCGGGCACGAGGGCGGCGGTCGGACACGGCGTCCGCTTCCCTGCGCGCCGCACGCCGAGGCAGTGCCGCTCGCCGCTCGCGGCGAAGGCCAGCCGCTGCCCGTACGCCAGCACGCTCGTCCGCTCGCCGCGCCCCTCCCCGTACCACCCGATGACCGGTCGGCCGTCCTTCCACCGGATCCCGGTGCACCACCAGGTCACAGCGGCAGCGGCCGTTCGAAGAAGGTGTCCAGCACGACCGTGGCATGCGTACCGCTGACGCCTTCGATGGCGTAGAGGCGGCGCAGCACGTCCTGCAGCTGCTCGGTCGAGGGCGTGCGCACCTTGACCAGCACGGAAGCGCTGCCCGCGATGATGTGCGCCTCCTGGATCTCGGGGATCGCGGCGAAGTCGGCGCCGGACTCGCCCATCCAGGCGTTGGAGTCGACCATCACGTAGGCGAGGACCCCACTGCCGACGGCGGCCGGGTCGACGTCGATGGTGGTCCGCCGGATCACCCCGCGCTCGCGCAGTTTGCGTACGCGCTCGTGGGTGGCCCCGGCCGAGAGCCCGACGGCCGTGCCGAGAGCGGCGTACGACTGGCCGGCGTCCTGCTGCAGGCGCAGGACGAGCGCACGGTCGATGTCGTCCACGCAATCTTCCTCTCTTGGGCCTGTCGACCCTTGCGAAGACGGTACCTGATCCTGCAATCTCACCATCAGACCGAACATCATTCGGCGAAACTCTCTCGGGGGGGAATCATGTCTGCCATAGCCGACCTCACCTTGTACGAGATCCTGGACGAGCGCTTCCGGACCGGCCGCTGCACCAACGGCGACGCCCGGCTGGAACGCCTCTACGACGACTGCCGCTGGGCGGAGGGCCCGCTGTACCTCCCCGCCTGGAGGCAGCTGGTGTGGAGCGACATCCCCAACGACCGGATGCTCCGCTGGGACGAGGAGACCGGTGCGGTCTCGGTCTTCCGATCCCCGGCCGGCCATCCCAACGGCAACACCCTGGACCGCGAAGGCCGCCTGATCACCTGTGAGCAGGGCAACCGGCGCGTCACCCGCACCGAACCGGACGGCAGCCTCACCGTCATCGCCGACCGCTACGACGGCAAGCGGCTCAACAGCCCGAACGACGCGGTGGTCCGCTCCGACGGCTCCATCTGGTTCTCCGACCCGGACTTCGGCATCACCAGCGACTACGAGGGCCACCGCGCCCCCGGCGAGATCGGCGCCTGCAACCTCTACCGGGCCGACCCCTCGACCGGCGAGGTCCGCTTGGCCGCCGACGGCTTCCTCGGCCCCAACGGCCTCGTCTTCTCCCCCGACGAGAGCGAGCTGTACGCCGCGGACACCCGCGCGGGCCACATCCGCGCCTTCAAGGTCACCGACGACGGCGCCCTCACCGACGGCCGGGTCTTCACCGCCTGCCCCGGGGTCGACAACATCCGCTTCGACGACGAGGGCCGGCTGTGGGCGGCCGCGATGGAGAACGGCGTCCACTGCTACGCCCCGGACGGCACCCTGATCGGCCGCGTCCGCGTCCCCGAGCCGGTCTCGAACATCACCTTCGGCGGGGCCAAGAACAACCGCCTCTTCATCACCGCCACCACCTCCCTCTACTCCCTGGTGATGTCGGTGACCGGCCTCCCCCGCGTCCTCTGAGTGCTACCGGTGAGGGCTACCGGGCGACGAACTGCGTCAGGATCGCCTGCACCTCGTAGATGTCGACCCCCTTGGTGAAGGTCTTCTCGATCGGCGCCGGGTTCCCGGATATCCAGATCTTGAGCTCGGCGTCGAGATCGAAGTGACCGGCGGTCTCCACGGAGAAGTGCGTGATGCTCCGGTACGGGATCGAGTGGTACTCCACCTTCTTCCCCGTGAGCCCCTGCTTGTCGACGAGCACCAGCCGCCGGTCAGTGAACAGGATCGTGTCCCTGATCAGCAGGAAGGCGGCGTGCACCTGCTCCCCCTGCCCCAGCAGTCGCGCGTAGTCCCGCTGCGCCGACACGGGGTCGACGGTGTGCGCATTCCCGAACAGTCCCATTGAGTGCCCCCGTTTTCCGACTTCGGACGATCTTCAAAAACCGTACCGAGGCCGGCGGGTAGTCGGCGTCACCCGCCAGAGCCATCCCACCCCTGACAACCTCCGGGGGACCCCCTCCCCATCAAGGAGGAGACGCCCCGCCAGGGACATACGACGAAGGCCCCCAGAATTTCTCCTGGGGGCCTTCGTCCTGCTGTGCACTCGGCAGGATTCGAACCTGCAACCTTCTGATCCGTAGTCAGATGCTCTATCCGTTAAGCTACGAGTGCTTGGGCTTCCCGGGGTTTTGCGCCCCGTTGGCCTTGCGAGAACAACAATACATGGACCTCGCCGGGACGCGAAATCCATTACCCAAACCCCTGCTGACCTGCGAAAACAGCCCGGACGAAGATCGTCCGGATGGGTTCGCACAGAGGTCGGAGCGGACCGGATTGACCCGGAAAGCATCGAAGCCCCGGTCCGTCAGGACCGGGGCTTCGATGAGGTGCGGAGGCGGAGGGATTTGAACCCTCGATGGGGGGTAAGCCCCAAACCGCATTAGCAGTGCGGCGCCATAGACCGGACTAGGCGACGCCTCCAGCACACCCCCGCGTACGAGGGTGCGTGCAGATGATGACACAGGCGCAGGGCCCCTCACCAATCCGCTCCCACGGTACTAGGAGGGACGGGCGGAGGGCAAAGCCTTAAAGCGGCCGCGGCACGCAACGTCGGCGGGCCCCCGTCGTTGGTCAGGCGTACGACGTACGGACGACCTGGAGTGCCCCATGCTGCGTCTCGCCGCCTTCGCCGTCACCTCCGCCCTGGCCGCCGCGGCCGCCGGGCCCCTCCCCCCGCTGCCCGAGCCGCTGGGCGGGCTGCTGGCGCCGCCCGACCGCCTCACCATCACCATGGCCGACACCGGGAACCGACAGTTGGACCGGGAGTACCGGCTCGAATGCGACCCCGTCGGCGGCGACCACCCCCAGGCCGCGGGTGCCTGCGCCCGGCTGGACCGGCTCGCCAAGGAGGGCAAGGACCCCTTCGCTCCCGTCTCCAAGCGGCAGATCTGCACCATGCAGCACGGCGGCCCCGCGACCGCCCGGATCACCGGAACCTGGAACGGCCACAAGGTGGACGCCACGTTTCGGCGGACGAACGGATGCGAAATCAGCCGCTGGGACGAGTTGGAACCTCTGCTTCCGAGTGGGCGTTCCTGACCTGGGAGGATGCGCAGGATGGGCGGTATCCACCACACTTCGGCCACCCCGCCGCGGGGCTGTGGCCTTAGACTCCTCCCGTGACTTGCCGGTAGTTGTGGTCAGGGAGGAAGCTCGTCGTGAGCAGCAGGCCATCCCGAGGCGCTGCTCGCCTCGCAGCAATACTCGACGCTCTTCCGGACGCGCTGTTGCTCGTCAACGCCAACGGCACGGTCGTCAACGCCAATTCGATCGCGCTCGAGGTCATGGAGAGCCCCGGCACGGGGCTCGTCGGCCGCGGCGTGCTCGACCTCCTGCCCGAGTTCGACTCCAAGCTGATCCCCGGCTCCATGCGCCGGCCCGGCGAGGACGAAGGCGGCCGCACCAAGCCGAAGCGGATGATCGCGCGCCGCACCGACGGCTCCGAGTTCCCCGTAGAGATCACCAGCGCCCATCTCGACGGCCGCGACGCCTACCGCGAGCCGCAACCCTCGTACACCGGTGACGAGCTGCTGATGCTCGTGGTCCGGGACCTCTCGCAGACCGTGGACACCGAGGCCGAGCTGGCCCGCTCTCAGCGGCAGACCGAGATGATCCTGCGCGCCGCCGCCGAGGGCGTCGTGGGCACCGACACCGACGGACGGGTGGTGCTGGTCAATCCGGCCGCCGCCCAGATCCTCGGCTACCGCGCCACCGACCTCGGCAACCGCGAACTGCACGGCCTCGTCCAGCACTCCCGCGCCGACGGCTCGCCCTTCCCCTTCGAGGAGTCCCCGCTCGCCGACACCCTGCGCAGCGGACGCAAGCACCGCGTACGCGGACAGGTGCTGTGGAACAAGGCCGGACAGCCCGTCGCCGTCGACCTGACGACCTCGCCCGTACGGGACGGGGAGCAGCTCGTCGGCGCCGTCATGACCTTCACCGACCGGCGGCCCTACGACGCCCTGGCCGCGCGGCACGCGCAGCTGCTGGCCGTCCTCGGGGACTCGCTGCGCGGGCCGCTGGACGAGCTGCGCGGTGAGCTGGCCACCCTGGCCGCAGACGACGCCGGTCAGCTGTGGCCCGAGGCCAACCAGCTGCTGCACCACCTGGCCGCCGGGTACTCGCGGATGACCACGCTGGTGGACAACGTGCTCGGCTTCCAGCGCCTGGACTCCGGCAGCGACCGGCTCGCGAAGAAGAAGGTCCTGATCAACACCGTCGTCTCGGCGGGCGTCGACGGCGCGGTCGAACTGATCGGTCCGGGCCGCGCGCAGTTCGCCGTCCACGCGCCGACGATCGAGGCCGAGGTGGACTCGGCCCGGATCGCGACCGCGCTCGCCCACCTCGTCGCGGACGTCGCCGGGGTGGACGCCACCGGCAAGACCGCCCAGGGCAGCGGGTACGGCGACTCGACGATCGTGGTGGCGGCCGCCCAGCGCGGCGATGTCGTACGGATCGAGGTGCGCGGGCCCTACGAAGGCGGGAACCCGGTCCACGAGCCGATCGTGCGCGGGATCGTGGCCGCGCACGGAGGCGTGCTGCAGACGGTCGAGGTTCCGGGCGCGCCCGGCGGGGCGTACGTGCTGGAGCTCCCGCTCGGCGCGGGTGCCGGGACGGTCACCTTGCCGGAGCCGGCGGAGGAGCCCCCGGCCGGTCCGACCACGGACGGCTCCGGAACGGCTCCCGGCGCCGCCGGCAAGGTCTCCGGCGGCCGGCGGGCCCGGCGCGGAGTGGACGCCTTCCTGGACGACGATGCCCCGGGTCCGGCCCCCGCGCCGGCCGGCCAGGGCGGGAGCGCTCTGGCGCTGCCGTCCGGACGGCGGCGGGCGGGCGAGGCCGGCGTTCCCGACGCGGGCCCGGAGCTCGCCCAGTCCCCGGTGAACCCGGCCGGACTCGGTACCGGGCGCAGGCGCGGCCGGGCCGGTGACGGCAGCGGCGAGACCGACGGCACCGGTGGACCGGGAGCCCCCGGTGGCCCGGGCGGCAGCGGCGGACCGGGCGGTCCCGAAGGCCCCGGCGGACCGGGTGGCCAGAGCGGGCCCGGGCGGCCCGTGCCCCCGCAGGGCACCGCCGTGCCCGCGCTCCCGCCCGTGCCCGCGGTGCCCCCGGTTCCGCTGACCGAGCATCCCGCCGGGCGACGGCGGGCGCTGGGTCCGGCCGGTCCGGCGCAGCCCGGCAGCCCGGTTCCGGCGACCGGGCTCGGGCCGACGCCCGCGCCCGCCCGGCCCATCGCCCCCGAGGGCGGCTTCGCACTGCCCGCCGGGCCGACCCCGGCTCCCTCCGCTCCGCAGGCCCCCGCGATGGCCGGCCCGGCCCCCGCTCCCGCC
Organism: Streptomyces sp. NPDC090045; assembly: GCF_044747975.1. Classification (NCBI taxonomy): domain Bacteria; kingdom Bacillati; phylum Actinomycetota; class Actinomycetes; order Kitasatosporales; family Streptomycetaceae; genus Streptomyces; species Streptomyces sp. NPDC090045. Next base: position 371,611 of record NZ_JBIVFA010000006.1, on the reverse strand, counting down.
GAGGGGGACGCCGACGCTCCCGCCGGGCGGCGCGGCCGCCGTGTGCTGGGCGCTCCCGCCGCCGAGCCCGAAGTACCCGCCGCACAGCCCGCCGAGCCCGCCGAGCCCGCCGAGAATCCGACCGGGCGGCGCCGGGCGCTTCCCGGCACCCCGGCCTGGCCGGTGCCGGCGGCCCGTACCGCTTCCGAGGACGACGAGGCCCCCGGCCCGGCCGCCGTGCCCGGAGCCCGCCGGCCGCAGGACACCCCGGCGGAGGGTCAGGCCGCGCAGCCGATCAGCGTGCGCGCCCTCGGCACCCTCGGCCAGGGCATCTCCGTGGACCCCGCCGCCTCCGGCCCGGGTGCCACCTCCGGATCCGGCCGCCGCCGCCGGCTCGCCGAGCCCGCCGCGCAGGGACGGGCCTTCGCCATAGGGGCCCCCGAAGCGGGCTCCGACGAGGGCCCCGAGCCGCTCGACGGCCCGGGCGGCGCCGTCGAGGTGGTCAACCGGCCCGTACCCCGGCCCGTGGACGACGAACTTCCGCCGGAGCCCCTGGACAACCCGCGCCGGCTGCTGGTGTGGCCCGCACCCGATGTGCAGACGCAGCAGGCCCTCAGCGACCGCGGCTACCGCCCGGTGATCGTGCACTCCCGCGAGGAGGTGGACGCGCAGATCGCCGCGTTCCCCGCCGCGCTGTTCGTCGACCCGCTGACCGGGCCGATCACCCGGACCGCCCTGCAGTCGCTGCGCCAGGCCGCGGTGGCCGCCGAGGTGCCCGTGCTGGTCACGGCCGGGCTGGGGCACGCCACGCGCGAAGCGGCGTACGGCGCCGATCCGGCGGTCCTGCTCAAGGCGCTGGCGCCGCGCGACAGCGAACAGCACCCCTCCCGGGTCCTGCTGATCGAGGAGCACGACGAGATCGCGACCGCGCTGACGGCGGCCCTGGAAAGGCGCGGCCTGCAGGTCGCCCGGGCGGGCGCCGACACCGACGCCGTGGAGCTGGCGACGCGGATGCGTCCCAACCTGGTGGTGATGGACCTGATGCAGGTGCGCCGCCGCCGGGCGGGGATCGTGGACTGGCTGCGTGCCAACGGGCAGCTGAACCGCACCCCGCTGGTCGTCTACACGACGACGGGCGTCGACCCGGCGGACCTGCCGAGGCTGGCGTCCGGCGAGAGCGTGCTCTTCCTCGCCGAGCGGGCCACCACGGCGGACGTACAGGGCCGCATCGTGGACCTGCTGGCCAAGATCGGCACCAACTAGTCATCCTGGCCCGATGGCCACCACCCACACGAGCGAGCACACCGTCCCCGCCGACAACGGGGAGGTGAACCTGCTCATCGCGCGCCAGGTGGACCCGGGGCACGAGGAGACCTTCGAGGCCTGGGCCCACGGGATCCTGGAGACGGCGGCCGGCTTCCCGGACCACCTCGGGTATGGGCTCTTCCGGCCGGCGACGGAAGGCGGGCCGTGGTTCCTGGTCCACCGGTTCCGCAACCAGGCGGCGTTCCAGCGCTGGCAGGACTCCCCGGAGCGGGCCCAGTGGTTCTCCAACTGCCTCGGCCACCACCACACGGAGATAGCCCGCCGGGAACTGCACGGCATGGAGACCTGGTTCGCCAAACCGGGTACGACCCGGCCCGCGCCGCCGCGGTGGAAGATGGCGATCAGCTCGGGGCTGGCCATCTTCCCGATCTCGCTCGTCGGCAACGCGCTGCTCGGGCCGTACCTGGTGGATCTGCACTTCGTGCTGCGGACGGCCGCCTTCGCCGTCGTCTTCAGCACCCTAATGACCTACGTGGCCATGCCCGCCGTCAGCAGGCTGCTGCGGCCGTGGCTCACCCGGGGCTAGCCCCGGTCGTCACGTCGGGTCGGCGCATCAGGCCGTCACGTCGGGTCGGGTCGTCGCGTCAGTCGAGCTTGGTGACGTCCAGCGCGCCTTCCGCGTACCGCTGGCGGATCACCTTCTTGTCGAACTTGCCGACGCTGGTCTTCGGCACGGCCTCGACGAGCGTCCAGCGCTCCGGCAGCTGCCACTTGGCGATGGACTGCGCGAGGAACTCCCGCAGGCCCGTGTAGTTCACGGTCGCGCCCTCCCTGAGGACGACGGTGGCCAGCGGACGCTCGCCCCACTTCTCGTCCGGGACGGCGACGACGGCGGCCTCGGCGACCTCGGGGTGCGCCATCAGCGCGTTCTCCAGCTCCACGCTGGAGATCCACTCACCGCCGGACTTGATGACGTCCTTGGCGCGGTCGGTGAGGGTGAGGAAGCCGTCGGGGCTTATGACGCCGACGTCCCCGGTCTTGAGCCAGCCGTCGGCGCTGAACTTGTCCTCGGGCCGGATGGGTTCGCCGGACACGCCGCCGTAGTAGGAGCTCGCGATCCAGTTGCCGCGCACCTCCAGCTCGCCGGCCGACTCGCCGTCCCAGGGCAGGAAGTCACCGCCGCCGGGGCCGACCAGCCGGGCCTCGACGCCTGCGGGGAAGCGGCCCTGGGTGATCCGGTAGGGCCACTCCTCCTCGGCGGTCAGTCCGGCCGGCGGGTGGGCCATCGTGCCCAGCGGGGAGGTCTCGGTCATGCCCCAGGCGTGGCAGAGGCGGACTCCGAGCTTGTCGTAGGCCTCCATCAGGGAGGGCGGACAGGCCGATCCGCCGATGGTGACGTTCTTCATCGAGGTCAGGTCGCGCGGGTTGGCGGTGACCTCGGCCAGCAGACCCTGCCAGATGGTGGGGACGGCCGCGGCGTGCGTGGGCTTCTCCCGCTCGATCATCTCGGCGAGGGGGGCGGGCTGCAGGAAGCGGTCCGGCATCAGCATGTTGACGCCGGTCATGAAGGTGGCGTGCGGCAGCCCCCACGCGTTCACGTGGAACTGCGGGACCACGACGAGGGAGGTGTCCCGGCCGGTCAGCCCCATCGACTCGGTCATGTTGACCTGCATGGAGTGCAGGTAGAGCGAGCGGTGGGAGAAGACGACGCCCTTGGGGTCCCCGGTGGTGCCGGAGGTGTAGCACATGGCGGCGGCCTGCCGCTCGTCCAGCTCGGGCCAGTCGTAGCTGTCGGGGCGGCCCTCCAGGAGCTCCTCGTACTCGTGCACGCGGACGTTCAGACCGTCGAGCGCCGAGCGGTCGCCGATGCCGGAGACGACCACGTGCTCGATGGTCGGCAGGTGCGGCAGCAGGGGCGCGAGCAGCGGCAGCAGGGTGCCGTTGACCAGCACGACCCGGTCGGCCGCGTGGTTGACGATGAAGACCAGCTGCTCGGGAGGGAGCCGCAGGTTGAGGGTGTGCAGGACCGCGCCCATGGAGGGGATCGCGAAGTACGCCTCGACGTGCTCGGCGTTGTTCCACATGAGGGTGGCGACCCGGTCGTCCTGCTGCACTCCGAGCTCGTCGCGCAGGGCGCTCGCGAGGCGGGTGGCGCGGGTGCCGATCTCGGCGAAACTGCGGCGGTGCGGCTCGGCTTCCCCGGTCCAGGTGGTGACCTGGGACTTCCCGTGGATGGTCATCCCGTGACGGAGTATGCGGGTGACGAGGAGCGGTACGTCCTGCATGGTGCTGAGCAAAGCGTCCTCCCGATGAGCGCTGCGGCGCTGCGGCGGCTACGGATGCTGCCGATTCTGCGCACATACCACTCGGCATGTCACTACCCGGGGGTAGAAACCAGTTCGTGTTTCACGTGAAACATCCTCTCGTTTCACGTGAAACATCCCCTGCCTCATCGGACCGGGGTGAGCTCCGGGTCCTCGCGGAGCTTGCCCAGCGCGCGGGAGACGGCGCTCTTGACCGTGCCGATCGAGACGCCCAGCAGCTCCGCGGTCTGCGCCTCGCTCAGGTCCTCGTAGTAGCGCAGGACGACCATGGCCCGCTGCCGGTCCGGCAGCCGGGTCACGGCGCGCCACATCGCGTCGCGCAGGGCCTGAGTCTCGGCGGGGTCGGAGGCCGGCACCTCCTCGGTCTCCGGGAGCTCGTCGCAGGCGAACTCGTCGACCTTGCGCTTGCGCCACTGGGAGGTGCGCGTGTTGACGAGGGTCCGCCGGACGTAGCCGTCCAGGGCGCGGTGGTCCTCGATGCGGTCCCAGGCCACGTACGTCTTGGCGAGGGCCGTCTGGAGCAGGTCCTCCGCATCGCACGGGTTGGCGGTGAGGGAGCGCGCGGTGCGCATCAGGACCGTGCCGCGGGTCCGTACGTACGCCGAGAACGACGGGTACGGCGTCGGATTCGAGGCGAGCGTGCACACAGGCGTGGTCATGTCTCCACGCTAGGAGCGCCCGCCCGTCCTGGGATCGGCCGCAGGTGCCGATGGTGGATCCACCTCAGGTTGTAGGAGTGGGGCAGGCCCCACCCCCTGAAGGTGGAGGGAGTGGGGGCCCTGAGGACGGGTCTCAGCCGTCGGCGCCGAGGATCAGCCCGGAGGTCGGCACCCCGGTCCCCGCCGTGACGAGGGCGTGTGACGCGCCCTCCACCTGGTTGACGGAGGTGCCGCGCAGCTGGCGGACGGCCTCGGCGATGCCGTTCATGCCGTGCAGGTACGCCTCCCCGAGCTGGCCCCCGTGGGTGTTGATCGGCAGTGCGTCCGCGGCGACGAAATCGGCGGCCTCGCCGGGCTTGCAGAAGCCGAACTCCTCCAGCTGCATCAGCACGAAGGGGGTGAAGTGGTCGTAGAGGATGCCCACGTCGATGTCCGAGGGCCGCAGCCCGCTGGTGCGCCAGAGCTGGCGCGCGACCACGTCCATCTCGGGCAGCCCGGTGAGGTCGTCGCGGTAGAAGGAGGTCATGCCCTCCTGTCGGCGGCCGGCGCCCTGCGCGGCCGCGGTGATCACGGCGGGCGCGTGCCGCAGGTCCCGGGCCCGCTCGGCCGTGGTGACGACGAGGGCCTGGCCGCCGTCGGTCTCCTGGCAGCAGTCCAGCAGCCGCAGCGGCTCCACGATCCAGCGTGAGGCGGCGTGGTCGGCGAGGGTGATGGGCTTGCCGTGGAAGTAGGCGGCCGGATTGTTCGCGGCGTGCCGGCGGTCGGTGACCGCGACGTGCCCGAAGGCCTCGGGGGTGAGGTGGTAGGTGTGCAGGTAGCGCTGGGCGGTCATGGCCACCCAGGAGGCGGGGGTCAGCAGCCCCCAGGGCAGCGACCAGCCGAGCGCCGCCCCCTCCGCCGAGGGCTCCCGCTGCTGGACGCCGGAGCCGAAGCGGCGCCCGGAGCGCTCGTTGAAGGCCCGGTAGCAGACCACGACCTCCGCGACCCCGGTGGCGACGGCGAGGGCGGCCTGCTGGACGGTGGCACAGGCCGCGCCGCCGCCGTAGTGGATGCGGGAGAAGAACGACAGGTCCCCGATGCCAGCCGCCTGGGCGACGGTGATCTCGGGGTTGGCGTCCATCGTGAAGGTGACCATGCCGTCGACGTCGGCGGGGGTGAGCCCGGCGTCGTCGAGGGCGGTGTGCACGGCCTCGACGGCCAGCTTGAGCTCGCTGCGGCCGGAGTTCTTGGAGAACTCGGTCGCGCCGATGCCGGCGATGGCGGCCCGGCCGCCGAGCTCGTCCCGGGTGCGGACGCTCATGCCGGCACCTCCGCGGTGACCGTCCCCGACACGTGGTGGCCGATGCCGTTGGCGCCGACGACCCGGATTTCCACGGTGTTGCCGGCCACGGCGGTGACCGTCCCGGTGAGGGTCATCGTGTCGCCCGGGTAGTTGGGGGCGCCGAGGCGGATGGCCACCTTGCGCAGGACGGCCCGCGGCCCCAGGTGGTCGGTGACGTACCGGCCGACCAGGCCGTTCGTGGTCAGGATGTTCATGAAGACGTCCGGGGAGCCCTTCTCCTGCGCGAGCGCCGCGTCGTGGTGCACGTCCTGGTAGTCGCGGGAGGCGATCGCGCCCGCGACGATCAGCGTGCGGGTGACCGGTATCTCCAGCGGCGGCAGCGTGTCGCCGATGTTCATGCGTGTTCTCCCTCGGCTGTCGAAGCGATCGAAGCTCCCAGTTCGGCCAGCAGCTCGCTGCCGCAGCCCAGGTACGCGTCCAGCTGGCGCCCCCACAGGAAGTGCCGGTGGACGGGATGGTCCAGGTCGGCGCCCATGCCGCCGTGCAGGTGCTGGCCCGCGTGCACGACCCGCTTGCCCGCTTCCGAGGCCCACCAGGCCGTCGTCAGCGCGTGCTCGCGGGCCGGCAGGCCCTGGTCGATGCGCCAGGCCGCCTCGTACGCGGTCACCCGGATCGCCTCGGTGTCCATGTAGGCGTCGGCCGCGCGGAGCATGACGCCCTGGTTGGTGGAGAGCGGCCGGCCGAACTGTTCACGGGTGGAGGTGTGTTCCACGGCCCGGGCGAGCGAGCCCGCGCAGACGCCCGCCTGGAGCCCGGCGAAGGCGGTCCGGGCGGCGGCGAGGGTGTCCTCGTAGGCGCCGTCGCTCCCGATGCGCTCGGCCTCGACTCCGCTCAGGGTCAGCCGGCCCGCCGCCCAGGGGGCGGTGGTCTCCACCGCCGCCGTCTCCACTCCGGGTGCATCCGTCCGTACGAGCCACAGCGCCCGGTCCGCGTCCGGGACCAGTACGTGCGTGGCGTCGCGCAGCCAGGGCACGGCGGGGGCGGTGCCGGTGAGGCGGCCTTCGGACGAGGCGGTGATCCGGCCGCGCGCCGGGAAGGCCCCGGTGGCGACGGCTTCGCCCGAGCCGAGGGCCGGCAGCAGCCGGGCGCGCTGCTCGAAACTGCCGTGCGCGGCCACGGGGAGGATCCCGTACGCGCAGGTGGCGGCGTAGGGGACCTGCGCGGTGGTGCGGCCCTGTTCCTCCAGCAGCAGGACCAGCCCGAGCAGGCCGATCTCCTCGACGGCGGCGATCAGTCCGGCCGCGGTGAGGGCCTTCCACAGCTCGGCGTCGCTGCCGGTGCCGGCGGCGGCGAGGCGTTCGTGGGTGGCGAGATCGGCGAAGATCCGGGCGGCGAGACCGGCCGCGGCGGCCTGCTCCTCGGTGGGGTGGAAGTCCATCAGCCGTCGCTCCCGCGGAAGACGGGGAGTTCGAGGTCGTCGTCGACGCGCAGGAACTCCAGCTGGACGGGCAGGCCGATGCGCACCTTGTCGTACGGCACGCCGGTGATGTTGCTGATCATCCGGACCCCCTCGGCGAGTTCGACGAGTGCGACGGCGTACGGCGGGTCGAACGCCGGGAAGGGCGGGTGGTGCATGACGACGTAGCTGAACACCGTGCCGGCTCCGCAGGCCTCGACGGTGTCCCAGTCGGGGCTCGCGCAGGCGTTGCATCCGGGCAGCCACGGGAAGCGCAGGGTGGCGCAGGAGGTGCAGCGCTGGATCAGCAGCTTGTGCTCCCGCACCCCGTCCCAAAAGCCCTGGTTGTCGCGGTTGACCACCGGGCGGGGGCGCCGGGCCTCGGGCTTCTTCTCCCGTCTGACCGCGGGGGCGTACTTGAGGATCCGGAAGCGGTGGGTGCCGGCGAGCTCCCCGTCCGCCTGGACGTCCATGCGGGTGGTCACGAAGTGGCCGGTGCCCAGCTTGGTCGTCTTGCGCGGTGACACGGATTCGATCACGGCGTCGAAGGTGATCGCGTCGCCGGGGCGCAGCGGGCGGAGGTACTCCTGCTCGCAGTCGGTGGCGACCACGGAGGTGAAGCCGGCGCCGTCGAGGAGCGCGAACAGTTCGTCGTAGGCGGAGGAGCGGTCGGAGTGGCCGGAGAGCCCGCCCATCGTCCAGGCCTGGAGCATGGTGGGCGGAGCGATGGCGTCCGGCCCGGTGTAGGCGGGGTTGGCGTCGCCCATCGCCTCGCACCAGTGGCGGATCATCGGCTCGTTGACCGGGTCCTTGCCCCGGCCGCCGGTGGCGGCCGGGCGGCCTTCGAAGGCCGTCAGCAGCGCGTGGAACCGGGCTGCGTCCTCGACCGTGCCGGTACTGGTGCTGGAGCCCGCGTCCGTGCCGGTGTCGCGGCCCGTACGGGTGCCCGTGGCGTCCGCCGTCATCGCTTTCTCCCCTTCATGCCGAGCCGCATCATGGCGACGATCTCCCGCTGGACCTCGCTGACCCCGCCGCCGAAGGTGTTGATCTGCGCGGCCCGGTTCATCCGCTCCAGCTCGCCGCCCGCGAAGACGCCGGGCCCCGGCCCCCGGATCAGGGCCTCCTCGCCCACCACCTCCTGGCACATCCGGTACACCTCGACGGTGGACTCGGTGCCGAGGAACTTCACGCCACTGGCGTCACCCGGGGCCAGGCTGCCGCCGCCCACGTCCTGGACGAGGCGCCAGTTGAGGAGGCGTACGGCGGCCAGTCGCGCGTGCGCCTCGGCGAGCCGGGACTGCACCCAGGGGAGGTCGGCGGGCCGGTCGCCTGTGACCGGGTCGGGGGTCAGGGCGTGGCCGAGCGCGTACCCGTAGAAATCCTCGGCCTGCATGCCGATGGCGGCGAGCGCCACGCGCTCGTGGTTGAGCTGGTTGGTGATCAGGCCCCAGCCGCCGTGCTCGGGGCCGACGAGGTTGCCGGCGGGCACGCGGACGGAGTCGTAGTACGTCGCGGTGGTCGTGAGGCCGCCGACCGTCTCGATCGGGGTCCACGCGAAGCCGGGGTCGTCGGTGGGCACGAGGATGATCGATATGCCCTTGTGCTTGGGGGCCTCGGGGTCGGTGCGGCAGGCGAGCCAGATCCAGTCCGCGTTCTGGGCGTTGGATGTGAAGATCTTCTGCCCGTCGATCCGCCAGTCCGCGCCGTCCCGGACCGCGCGGGTGCGCAGGGAGGCCAGGTCGGTGCCGGCCTCGGGCTCCGAGTAGCCGATGGCGAAGACGAGGTCACCCGCGAGGATCCGGGGCAGGAAGTAGTCCTTCTGCTCCTGGGTCCCGTACTTCATCAGGGTCGGGCCAACGGTGTTGAGCGTGACCATGGAGACCGGGGCGCCGGCCCGGTAGGCCTCGTCGAAGAAGACGAACTGTTCCTCGGCGCCGCGGCCCTGGCCGCCGTACTCGACGGGCCAGCCGAGGCCGAGCAGTCCGTCGGCACCGATGCGGCGCAGCAGTGCGCGCTGGCGGACCGGGTCCTCGGGGGCTCCGTCCGGCAGCAGATCCTGGAAGTACTCCCGCAGTTCGGCACGGAGCCGCAACTGGCCTTCGGTCGGGGCGAGGTGCACGGCGCTGGCCTCCCGGCATCACATCATCGAGGGAACCTGACTGTCCGTCAGATTCACCCGTGGTGTCAAGGTCGGGAAGGGAGGTGAGGGCACAGGACGCCCCCGGAGAGCGCGGGCACGCGCGAGGGCGCCCGCGCTACCGGACCCCAGCCGGTCCGGTCGCACGGGCGCCCTCAGGTTGCGGAGCGGCTCAGGCTGCGGCTACGACCAGGGGAAGAAATTGACCTCTACGTTCGAGTTGGCCTGGTGAATCGCCGTAAAAGCCGAGCCGTTGACCTGCGCGGTGTTGTTCTGGTTGGAGGCACCGGAACCGGTGGCCACCTGCTGCGAGGTGGACGAGTTGCCGCTGTTGGAGCCACCCACGCCGCTGCCGATGATGCTGGCGACGCTCGCATTCGATCCGTCGTTCGCGAAGGAGCCGTTGTCGGCCGATGCCACACCGCCGAAGAGCGCGACGGCGAGGGGGAGAGCGGCGACGGCGGCGATGACGCGGGCGGTACGGATGCTTGCCATGTCTTTATCCTCCAGAAAACCGAAGTGGGACTTGCTCCAAGGCAGTTGGCCGACCACCTCGGTCGTTCCGTGTGGTGACGACGTCGCGAGACCAGAGTTGCCCACCGAATCCCCGGCGAACCACCCCGGAGTCCCCGATTCCCCCGCAAGTATGACCAACATCGGATAAACCTCATTCGCGCCCCCGAAGCCCCAGGTCAGCACCCTGGGACCGGCCGCAGCCCGCGACGCACAAGAGAGGAAGCGTTCCGCCAGACCGCCTGGTCCCGGACATGCCGAAAAGGGCCGCGCCGTCCGGGAACCCCACCGTCTCCCGGGCCTGCGGCCCTGCAATGCCAAGCTCCACGCCCCTGCACACCCCCGGCGCACGCCGGGGTGATCCATCAGCGCCCCGCTCCGGGGGCGCCACGCGGCGCGATCCACGGTCACGACGGACCGGGCTCCAGCGCCGTACGACTACGTCTACTTCTACGCCTACGACTGCGGCTGCTTCTGGGACTGCGGTTCGGGTACGGGGTCACGCGGCGAGCGCGAGCGCTCCTCGGGCGGGGACCGCGGGGGCGCCCACTCGAACTCCGGCTCCGACTCCGACTCCGACTCCGGCAGGGGATGCGACCGAGGTCAGGACCCGATCGGCGGTTCCGGTTCCCGGTCCGGCACCCATGGCCGCGGCAGTGGTCGAGCGGCGAACGGAAGGGGTCTTGCCGTGGGCCTCGGCGCGGATCCGCTGCTTGATGGTCGGCGGGAGCGAACCGCCCCGCATCATCGCCCGCCAGGTCCGCCGGGCCGCAACGGCCGGTCGGGCTACGCGGACCGCGGCCGCGGAGGCCGGAAGGCCGGCAGCCGGAGCTTCGGCGGCCGGGGCGGTGGCGCCGGCCAGAGCCGCCTTCCCGCCGAGGCCGAGGGAGCTGAGGAGGGCCACAAGGGCGGTGAGGAGGGAGGTCCAGATCGACGAGAGGGCGCTGCGGTGGGCCATGACGGGTGCCTCGATTCGCGATGTTCCGACGGGCGGATCTGCATACATTCGTCATGATGTGTTCGCAACCGCACCACCCCCACCCTCCGCGCCGATGTTCCGACAAACACCACCCGGAAAGACGTATGAACGCCGAAGCAGGTCCGGGCGGCGGCTGGTCGCGGAATCCTCTGGCGCCGTGTGCCGGAGATGGGGGGATACGTTGCGCGGTGTCCCCGGCGTGCTTGCCGTGCACGACTCTGAGCAGGTACTCAGGGCCGAGCACGATGAGTAGGCGTACTCAGGTGGCGGTCCTCGGCAGCTTCGAGACTGGGCGCAGGTCGAACGAAGCGGAACGGAACGGGGATCGTCATGGTGCGGCGCTGGTCGAAGCCTGAGATGTGGGTGCCCGGTGGATACCTGGCGCTGGTGGTCGCGATGCTGGTCTACGTCGCGGTCGGCAGCCGGACAGGCGACATCGGGTTCTTCGGAGTCTGGCCGATCCTCGCCACCGCGCCGGTCAGCCTCCTCCTGCTGAGCGCCTCCATACCCGCCCCGGACTCGGCCCCGTCCATGGATCCCCATCCCCAGTACGGCTCTCAGCCGCCCACGAAGCTGCCCACGGACTACCCCTCGGAGTCGGACCCACTCCCCGCGGACTGGGTGGCACCGGACACATCCATCGACAGCAAGCTCGACATGTGGTCCGAATTCGGCTTCTACGGCGCGGTCCTGGTCAGCGCCCTGGTCAACGCTGCGGCGATCTGGGCCCTGTTGCGCTACGTGGCGCGGCGGCGCGACGCCAGGAGTGCGCAGGTCTAGCGCCGTGATCCTGGCCCACAGATGGCCCATACGCGCTGGTCAACAGCGGGAAACGAGTGCAGAGGGCGGGTACCCGGTTCGGGTACCCGCCCTCTGACCTGCTACTTCCCGCGGTGGGTGTGGGATTTGAACCCACGGTGACTCGCGCCACGACGGTTTTCAAGAGAGTCCTGGTTGAGGCGACTCCTTCACGCCTGACCTGCACGTTCACGGGTTCCTGGGCTGTTCTGTTGTGCCTGCGGTCCACCCCTGGTCCACTGACTGCCGCACCCGGCACCGTTCTGGGGAGCCCAGCCGAACGGCCCTAGAAAGACCTGACCAACCGGGTCGCGGTCGGGTGTGCCGGATTTCGTCTCCTGGTGTCATTGGCCGCCGTATTCTGACGATCCACCAGGGAGGGGACGCCATGGGGAAGCGTCAGCGCCGACGCAATCGTCAGCAGAAGCAGCCCAAGACCATCGCCAAGCAGCAGTCACAGCTCCGGCATCTCATCCCGAGTACGGATCACCCGCTACTCGAGGTCGTGTTCAAGCCCGACGTGTCCGACGAAGACAAGGCCGTGTGCCTGGACTACTGGTCGTTCTTCCAACCCGGAACCTGGTCGTACAAGGTCGCTGAGATCGGGGCCACTACTGCAATCCTGCGGACGGTGAAGGCGTCCTGCCACGCGGATCTGCTCACCATCGTCTGCCCCGACTGCGCCGGACCGAAGAGGATTCACAGCCGCTCGGACATGGTCGCGACTCGGAAGTGGGCGCCGGACGTGTTCCCGAGCGAGGAGACCGTCACGGGCGGCTCATGCCACGACTGTCAGACAGCTGCGGCAGAGCATGCGGCCCAGGAAGCGCAGCGGGTTGCAGAAGAGCATCGGCAGCAGAACCAGGCACGTGTCGATGCGGCCTCGTCGTGGTTGCAGGAGCAGGCAGGACGAGACTTCCCCAGTAGTTATCCGAGCGTCGTGGACGCACTGACACTGGTTTCCATGGTGGACATCATGCAGCGGAAGGACACCGAGACGATCGGGCCGCTGCAGAGCTTGGACTACTCACTGGCGGCGTCTGCGGAGGTCGACGTGGAGGTATTCCGCAGCCTGCACCAGGAGCGGTGGATCTGTCCGACCCTGCCGGCTACGACTGGGGACTTCGCGTTTGACGACGACGGCACCGTCCGCGGCGTGTACATCAAGCAGATCCCTTGGTGTCTGGCGCCCGCCCTGGGCAGCAAGACAGCGGCGCGCCGTGAGATCACGTCCCTGCTGGGCCGCATGTTGATCAGCCGGGCAGACGAAGTGCGGCACCAGGTGCACAAACTTCAGGCCGGTTTGGCTGTGACCTACCTCGACGGCTTGCTGATCCGCACCTATCAGGAGGAGCCCATCCCGGAACATCGTCTGCCTGACGCCTACGAGACGCTTCTGGGAGCACTGCGAGAGGGCTTCACGCTCGGACAGCTCATCGCCATTGCGTGGAGCGCTGCGGCCGCAGCGGTGGCATGGGGTCAGCGCACGCCCGGGCTGAAGCCCGGCAACGTGTCGGCGGCTGCTGTCACCAACGTCGGTCGACGTATCGGTTTCCTGCACGACCGCCGCATCGACGAGTACGACCTGCCGAACTGGGTTGCGCGCCCAGCGACTCTGGGCACTGCCCTGCGACTCCTGGAACAGCACGACGCGGAGATCGAGGCACTCAGCCGCTTTCTTACCCTGAAGCAGCGCACCGAAGCTCGGCCACTGGAGACCGCCGAATTCGATGGCGACATGGCCGACCTCCAGAGCAACGAGACCGACCACAACATGGAGTCCTTCCTCGACGACTTGAGGGCTGGCCGTAAACAAGAGCCGAGTGGTCCAGCGATCACCTACGCCCTGGTCACCCCGGAAGGGGAGCTGCAATTCCACACCGCCCCAGTCGATGGCATGCGTGACAAGGTCGGTTCAGCCGGCGCCGGGGTCGTCGACCGGATCTGGTTGCCCTCCCCATCCTCCGTCCACGCCTACGTGGCAGAGCTGGTCACAGCTTCGTCCGAGAGCTCCAATCCCGTCGCTGACGAGATTCTGCGCCTGCTCGACTGCCACGACGGCCCGTTCTACGGGCCCATCTCCTTCTTCGCCATCAGCGCACACGCCACTCAGCCGCAGAGCCTGGACGAGGATCAACGCGAGATGCTGCGCGCAGCCCACGAGGTGGCACGGGGACGCGCCGGACTCTAAAACAATCCGATTACATGCGGGGAGCGGGTGCTAGCACCCCACCATCCGCCCTGCAGCGGCATTCATCCACCCCTTAGGCACGCGATCCCGCCAGCTCCTGCACTCCGTGAACCACCGGCTCCACACACACCAGTCCTACTCAGTGCTTCACTGCTGCCCGGGCTCTGGGCGGTATTCGTCACTGTGACATGAATTTGCCGGAAGCCGACTGTCCTTCAGCCTGACTCTGCGATGCTGGAGGCCGATCGAGAGGGGCCGCAGCGATGCAGTGGAAGATCCACGGGGAACGTCCGATCTACGAAAACAAGTGGGTGAACCTGTGGCTCACCGACATCGAAACGCCGGACGGCCACCGCTGGGAACACCACGTCGTCAAGCTCCGCCACCTGGCCGTGGCCGCGGTGCTCAACGACCGCCAAGAGGTCCTGATGATGTGGCGCCACCGCTTCATCACGGACGCGTGGGCGTGGGAGCTACCCATGGGCCTGGTGGAGGCGGACGAGACCCCCGGCGAGGCTGCCGCCCGCGAAGTCCTCGAAGAGACCGGCTGGCGTCCGGGTCCGATGAAGCCTCTGATCTATGCCGAACCGGCGAACGGCATCACCGATTCCCAACACCACCTGTTCCGCGCCGACGGTGCGAAGTACGACGGGCCGCCGACAGAGAAGAACGAGTCGGATCGCGTCGAGTGGATCCCACTGGCGAACATCCGGGGCATGATCGACCGCCGCGAGATCGTCAGCAGCGGCTCCCTGGTCGGCCTCCTCTACATCCTGATGGACGAAGGGGTTCGCTGACCCTGCGGGGGAAGCATCGCTCGTAGACGTGCCTCGAAGGCAACCGCGGCCGGCATCTCGCGATAGGGCGCAAGCTGCTCGTAGAACTCGCGAAGGTGCCCGGCCACCCGCTCGGACGACACCGCCGCGGCAGGCACGAGGGCCTCTATCGCCGTGTGGCACGCCTGGTCGAGCTTGCCCCGTTGGAGCTGCGTCCGGGCCAGCCAGAAGGCATGGAACGCCCGGCCGCGCTGGTTCGCAGGATCCTCCCGCGCCAACGCATCCGCGATCAGAGGTTCGGCAATCGCAGCTTCCCCAAGACGGCCGTGCGCAATGCCGGTGTCCACGATGAGCTTCAGCTCATCGAAGTACGTCACCCATGCCGGGTCCGGGTCGCCCTCGCGGATGCGCTCGAACTGACTGTGAGCCTCGGAGATCGCGTTATGCGTCGCCTTCCGGTCCCCCAAGGTCGCGTGGGCGAAGGCTTCGCGCATGGCCAGCATCGCCCGTACTCTCGGCGTCGCCCCGCTGGCGGCACGGGCTTGGTCCTGGGCAGCAGACACCAGTGCAAGCGCGTCCGCCGGCTTGTCCTGGTAGGTCGCTTGCAGGCTCATGCAGGCCAGCACGTTGGCCATGAACGGATGGTCGTCAATCTCTCTGGCCAGTTGCAGAGCCTCCGAGAAGTACGCGCGGGCCTGCTGGTACTGCCGGGCGTCGAAGTACGTCCAACCCGTCAGCCGCGCCAGCTCCGCCGCGATGCCGTAGAGGCCGTTCTGTATCAGCGTCGGCCGCTGGTCCTTCAGCAGCCCTTCGACGTATCGCAGCTGGCCGACGACGGCCGGTCGAAGGGTCTCTCCTCCGTGCTCGTCGTCGCGTCGCCAGTAGTCCTCGATCGAGGACCGGAGCGCCTGGAGAGTGGCAGGGCTCGGCTTGGTTCCGGCAGCCAAGGCAAGGATCCTGTCCACATCCACCCCGGGTAAGGCGGCAAGCGGCCTGAGCCCGGCAGGAGGGTTCACCGACCCCGGTGGCTCTCGCTCCTCTACGGCAAGCGCGACCGGCGTTTCCCACTCCCGTCGGGCAAGCCCGAGCATGTGCCCCGGGATGCGCAACCCGTCGGCAATCCGCTCGATCACGTCCATGTGGAGCAGCTGCCGCTGGCCCGCGATTACCTCCCCCACTCGGCTCGGTGTCAGCTCACACTGGCGCGCGATCATCGATGGGTAGATGCCTGCGCGTGCCTTGACCAGGCGAAAGACCCTTGCGAAGTCGCGCTCGCGGCACGCGTCGATCATCTCGGGATCGGTGAGCAGACTTGCCGGTAGTTCCTTCGTGCGACGTGACTCGGGCATCGGGCACGCTCCGGAGGAAGACTACGGATCGCTTCAAGGTCTCAACCGACCGTGATGTTACCCAAGTTGGGTAATCCGCTGGGCCTTTCTGGCACGTCGTCCTGATCGCGATCCTTCTGGACATGGCGAAGCGACCAAGGACGACCGCCTTGAACGATTCGGCGGGCACTCCTGACACAGAGCGAACGGCCCTCGGGGCAACCCCTGACCTGGGCATAGAGCCCCGCGTCCTGATGAGCATCCGGGTATCGCGGGACTCGGGCCGGACGTGGTCGCCGAGCACACGGGTCCTGGAAGGCGACCCGTTCGACATCCTCTCCAACCCCGGCCGCTACCCCCCGTGCGAGTGCCCCCGCTGTGGCGGGACCTCGTCGTCGGTCCGTGCCCTTCAGCCGGCATCCATCGCGCCGGGGGCGGCGTAGTGGCCGCCTTCCGACGTTGAAAGCTCCCTTAGAACGGGATTCCCGGGTACGTGGCCGAGCTCCGCGGGGCTGGCGCCAACAGCTCGCCGTGCTCCTCTACGCCGCCGCCGTCATCGTCCTGGTGGTCACCCTGGCCATTGCCGGTGATCCCGGCCGCTGACTGGCGACCGGCTTGCGGCACGAATCCCGAGTTCGCTCGATCCGTGGCCTCGCGCCACCCCCGTCTCCTCGCTGGCCCCGAACAACAGGGCTGGTGAGGTACGCCCCATCGGGGCTGGGCCGGCATCCGTCGGCCCTGGACTTCCAGGAAACGGAGACACACATGGCAGCGCAGAAGGAAGACCTGCTGATCGGCGTCAAGAGCCTGATCAAGGTCCAGGACCGCTTCACCGCTGCGGCGGCGGAGTCCGACTCCACCGGCACCTCCGCGGGGGACGACGGCGAGAACCGTGACGGCCTGAACCTCCCGCAGGAGTAGCACCACCAGCACGCCACAGCACCAACCGGGGGCTCGTCAACCACGGCGGGCCCCCGGCCTCACGCCCATGACGCAGACCGGAGGAACACGTGGACCACCACTTCGTCACCGCGATGGAGAAAGCCCTCGGCTGGGACGGCCCCAGGGAACTCGGAGCCGCTTTTGCCCGGGGAACGATCGAGGACCTCGATCTACTCGATCGCCTGCTCAACCCCAAGAAGTTGCTGGACCTGGTGATGCGCCGCAGCGTCACCACGCCCCAGTTCCGCATCTTCCAGGACGGAGCCGAACTGCACCCCGGCCGCTACATCCACCCCTCCGTCACTCGGCGGGGACAAGCCATCCCCATGGCCGACATGAACCGTGTCGGCGCGCTGATGCGCGAGGGCTGCACCATGGTTCTGGACGAGGTCGACTTCTTCGACCCGGCCATGGAAGCCACCTGCCGTGCGCTCCAGTGGTGGGCCCGTGAGCTGGTGCAGGTGAACGCCTACCTGACCACCCAGGACGCTAGCGGCTTCAAGCTCCACTGGGACGACCACGACGTCGTGATCGTCCAGCTCGCCGGCCGCAAGAGCTGGGAAGTCCGCGACACCTCGCGCAAGGCTCCGATGTACCGCGACTCCGCCCCCAACTCCGAGCCCAGCGACGAGATCGTGTGGCAGGGCGTCATGGAGCCCGGCGACGTGATGCACATCCCCCGCGGCTTCTGGCACCAGGCCACCCGGGACGACCAGGGCAACGGCTACAGTCTGCACGCCACCTTCGGCATCGTGAAGCGTGTCGGAGTGAACTGGCTGGCCTGGCTCGCCGACCAAGCCCGCACGCAGGAGTTGTTCCGGTACGACCTGGACCGCTGGAACTCCCCTGGCCAGTGGGAGGGGCAGCAGCGGCTCCTGGCCGACGCCGTTGCCGAGATGGCTACGAAGCTGACCCCGCAGGACTTCTTTGATGCCCGGGAGCGGGAACGCCTCGCGGCTCGGCATGTCCCGGCCACCGGCCTGTTCGGCAAGCCCGCGGCCGTCGTGTGCGTCACCGACTTCGAGCCCGTGATCGAGCAGCACGCCGACACTGTGGACGTCCTCGCGGCAGGCAAGAAGGTCTCCTTCTCCGGAAAGGCGTACCCCGCGCTCGCCCTGCTGCTGAGCGGCCACCCCGTCGACATCGCCGACGCCGCCGAGAAGACCGGCCTGGACGTGGAACAGCTCGCCGAGATCCTGCTGAAGGAGGAACTGTGCACGGAGCTGACCCCCGCCTTGTCCTCGGCTTACACCGGTCTCGTCACCACCGCGACATCCTGACGGCCGCACTCGACCTCGGCATCACCTCCCTGGACACCGCGGCTGCCTACCTCGGCTTCCGCTCGCACGCGGTGCTGGCCGAGACGGCTGCTGATCTGCTGCCGAAGTTCGCCCTGTCCACGAAGGTGGGCTTCTTCCCGGGCGCCGGAGGTGCTGAGCACTCCCTCGATCCAAGTCGGCTGCGCCTGGCCATTGAGAAGGCGGTCTGGGAACTCGGCAGGGAACCTGACACCGTGCTCCTCCACAACCCCGAACGGAGCCTCACGGGCCTGTCCCCGGCTGATGGCCACGCCCTCCTCGGCAGCGCTTGCATCGCCCTGGTCGACGCGGCCCGCGAGGGCCTGTGCCGCACATGGGGTGTGTCTTCCTGGGACACCCGGCCGCTCGGCATGGTCGGCGTGGACGACCTGCCGTCTCCGGACGTCCTCATGGTCCGGGCCGGGTTCCTCGTGGGCATCGACCTCCTCGACACCACGGCCGTCCTGCGCAGCGTCTGGCAGGCGGGCGAGACCTGGGGCATGAGCCCCTTCGGGGGTAGCAACGGGAAGGTCTGGGAGGACTTCGACCCTCGCCCCTTCCTTCGACCGCCCCACGATGGCTTGTCCCGCGTGCAGGCAGCATTCCGTACGGCGTTCCACCTACCGAGTGCCGCCGCAGTGGCCGTCGGCACCGACAACCCCGGTCACCTGGCCCAGCTGGTCACGGCCCTGGGCGCGGATGTGGACACCACCGCCGTCAGTCAGTACCTGCGCGCCCTGCATGGGCACCGTCAGAGCTGAAGCTCAGCCACCAGGCGCTCGACCTCCTTGCGGGCCGGCACTAGCAGCGGATCCTCCTCATACGCGTGGGGCCCGACGATCTTTGACAGAAAGAACAGCGACATCAGCTTGCCGTCCCGGCTCTCCAAGTCCGCACGCCGCTCCTGGTGGACGCGGTCCGCGAGCGCCGGGACGGCCAGCGCGTTGCCCCACAGTGTTGCGGCGTCCAGGCCCCGGGGCGCCATGCCCCAGTCCTCCCAGTCGATGATGGAGAACTCCGGTCCCATCACGTTGGCCCAGGTCAGATCCGCATGAGCTGGCGCCCACCGCTCGATGCGCGTATCGGCAAGGCCGGGGAAGACCTCGCGGAGTGTCTGCGTCACTTGCTCCTGGGTGATCGTCACCGTGTCCGGCGTGGCGATCCGCGGCGTCTGCTGGTCCCCGAGGGCGTCCAGCGAGGCATTCAGCTCCGCCCACCACGCATCCGGCAGGCCCGGGTCTTCGAGCACCAGGGCGCCCTTGGCGACAGACGGCGACGCAAGCAGCTCCAGCTCATCCGCGCGCCACATCACCGGCTCGCCCGGCTCGCGCCACGCCACGCCCTGGTACCACTCGGGCATCGCGACCCCTTGCAGCACGGCGGCGGCCTCGGTCCCGTTCCAGCCCTGCGGGCCGATCCGTTCGAATCCCCGCCGCTCGATACGCACCCAGGTACCCCGCTCCGTACGGCCGCCCAAGGAACGGCGCTTACGTACCAGCGCCTGCCGATCCAATCGCGCGTGCAGGGCCCCCTCCACACGCTCCAGCACGTCTTCGACAGGCTGACGGCGCAGGTCCACTCGGGCAGCGACAGGCAGGGAAACAGTCATCATGACCTCCTCGGCGAACGGATGACCGTAGCAGGAGCGGGCTGTCCAACACGACCCGTTCGTCAACGCCAGGTGCTTCAACTCCCGCCCCTTCTTCGACCGTTGCTGAGACGGCGCCCGCCTCGCCCACGCGGCCGGCCGGAGCGGCTTTGGCCGGTGTCCTGTTCGGGTTGGGGTCGGGCATGTTCAGGGGGCCGTACGCTGGCCGGCAACTCGGGCAGGCTTTGATCCTGCCCGGAATTTGAACGAGTGGCCCCCTGGACTTGCCCGACGCGGGCCCCGGGCCGAACAGGTGGGTAAAGCCGTGTAGGCCGGCCGCCCCGGCCACATCTGGTTGAAGAGCAATCCGCGGTGACCCGGGCTGGCTTGGCCTGCACCCCGCTCCTGCTGGCCGTGCTCGCCGTGGGGCGGCTGGTGGAGTTCTTCGCAGATCTGACTGCCCGCTTCTCGGGCTTTTGCGGCGCGAGCGGGCGGGGGCCGTCGCGTGCGGTGGCGGAGACAAGGAGCCAGCGGCGGCCTGGGGCCGCCGCGCCGCGCGGCCCGCGCCAGCGGGCCGCCTTGATCCAGTAAAGAAACTTTGGACAGCTCATCCCTTCGGCCGCCTTGGCCGGTAGGAGGTGGGCTGTTTTGCCATGCAATGCCGGATACATCAGCAGAATTGTCGCTTCAAGCCCTTCATGGTGGTCTGCTCGCGGGATCGCTCTCCCTTGTCCACAGGCTCCGCGTGTTTGGCTCTTCTTGCGCGGAGTTGTCCACAGGTTGCGTCTGGCCGGACTCCTTTGTGCTGCGCCCGGGCGGCCCTGATTCCGGGAGCACGGGACGCAAGGAAAGGGATGGCGGGATGCGCACTTGAAAGAGGTGTCCGCATTCGCTGATTGCGTGCGGCCCGCGCCGGAAGGTCCGGTGCTGTGCACACGGAAAGCAGGAGGTGTGATGCGGGTCACACGGGCGGGCGTCACACGCTCGGGGTTTTCGACACCAGTACCAAGTGACCGGCCGGATTCCTCTCGGGCGGCTTCTACCAGGCTGGGCGGGAATTCGGAATTCTCGGAATCTCCGGAGGATTGCCCATGGGTTCCGGGCCAGGAAGTGAGGGTGGGGCGAGTGGCACGCAGCGATGACCGGCGCTGTTCAGAGCGGCCGACGGCTTCCCATGGGGTGGGCTCGCGATGCGGGGTTCGTGCCCGCGAGGCGGGCTGCGGGGAGGTTTCTTCACGCATGCTCCCGCCCGGCGGGCTTCATGGTTGCGGGGGTACGCCTGCTCTCAGCATGGTTTCTGCATGCGTGGCCGAAGAGCGTGAGTGTGCGTCACCGCGGTCCGTGAACGGGGTGCTTTGCCGAGCGGTACGGAAGAACGGCACGACAACGGGCGGGGAAAAAGTGAGCGAGTCGGAGATTGCGGCGCTGGAGGCCGACGTGAAGGGCCTCAAGGGCGAGTTGGCCGACTTGTCGGCACTACTGGTGAAGGTGCAAGCGGAATTGGTCAGCCTTGCCCGTCGAGTTTCTCGGCCATCTGCTGAGTGAGCTTGAGGACACCTTCGAGTGTGTTCCGCATGATTCCGAGATCGTGCTTCAGCTCTTCGACTTCCATGGCGAGTCGGAAGTAGCGGTCATCAGCCGGCGTAGGGGGCGTGTCAGATGATGCGCCCCCTTCGGCCTGCTCACCGGTCTGCGGGTCCACCTCCTGTCGGCGGACGAACGATCCCCGCCCGGAGACGCTGTAGATCAGCCCCTCGGCCTTCAGCGCCCGAAGCGAGTTCTGCACGGTGGCGCTCGCGATTCCGAACTTGTCTTGCAACTCGCGGGAGGACGGGAGCTTGTCCCCGGGGCCGAGCTGGCCGCTCTCGATCTGGCGACGCAGGTACTCGGCGACCTGGACGTAGGGCGGGCGGTGGTCTCGGTCGAGCGGCAGTGTCATGTCCGCAGGATAAGGCTGGCTACCTGGGGTGCGCAGTCACCCCGACCAACTAGCGAGCATCGATGCAGCTCGCTGGGTGTTGCAGCGAGCTGCATAGCATGGTTTCATTCAGGCACGGCCGGATCACCGGCCGAACCCGAATGAAAGGGCTTATTTGCCATGGCTATGACCCGTATCCCCGTCGCCGTCCCCGAGTCGACGAACCACATGGTCGGCATGCCTCCGGTGCCGAAGTGGAAGGACCAGGAGAACGGCATCCGTGCCACGGACCGGGAGACCGGCGTCCCGCTGTTCACCCTGACGCTCTTCGTGATGGGGGAGGAGCGCGCGGAGACGCTGAAGGTGACCGTTCCGCAGACCGGTCTTCCCAACGGACTGCACGTGGGCCGTTTCGTCCGCCCCGTCGAGCTGGTGGCGACGCCCTGGGCGCGCATCTTCAACAACCAGCTTCAGGACGGCGTGGCCTACCGCTGCGAGGCCCTGGAACTGGTCGCCGCCCCGGTCATGACGGAAATGAGCGCGCCCGAGGATGCTGCGGCGTGACCTCGCTCTCTGCTCGCCAGGGTGAGACCTCAGACGGCGGCCGCCCGCTCGTGATCTTCATCGACGAAGCGGCCGCCGTCCTGGGGGCCCAGCGCAGCCCCTTGATCCTGCGCTTCCCCTCGCACCTGGCGGCCTCGAACCCGGTGCCGACCTGCTTTCCCAACGAAACGAAGGAGGACCAGTGAACGAGCTGAACGAAGCGTTCGGCTGGCTGAATGTTGCTGTCTGGCTGGGCCTCGGCCTGACCGCCCTGTGGGCCGTGGTGTGGGTGGTCCGCTACCTCAAGGCGTCGCCGATGAAGCGGATCAGCATCCGGCAGGCGGTGAGGATTCGATGGGGCTGGAAGCGGCTGGCGCAGATGTGCGGGTTGTCGGTCACGGACAAGATGCCCACCACCCTGGCTTCCTTCGCCAATACCGACGGCAAGCCGCCCAAGCCCCGGATCCTGACCCCCAATCTCAAGGTCACCCCAGACGCCTTCGGGGTGATGGTGTGGGCGAACTGCCTGCCGAAGGTCGGCCTGGAGGAGTTCCAGAAGGCCGCCCCATATCTCGCGGACGCCTGGCGCATGACGCGGGTATCGGTGATGCCGGGGGACAAGCCCGGACACGTCATGCTGCGCGGGGTACGCGTGGACCCGCTGATCACTCCCACGACGCACACGCCCACCGGTCTGCCCCCACAGGAGTACGCCAAGTGGGAATTGGGGGTGGACGAGTTCGGCATGCCCGTCTTCGTGCCCCTGAAGGAAGTGCCCGGGGTGGCAATGGGCGGACTGCCCGGCTTCGGGAAGACCTCCTGCGTGAACCGGCTGCTGTGTGACTGGGCGCCCTCGCCGGCCATCCAGTTCGTCTTCTTCGACGGAAAGGTTTCCCACGCCTACGAGGGGGATTACGCCGATCTCGTCGAGCGGGCGTTCGACTTCTGCGGGGACGACCTGGAGGAGGCGAACAAGAAGCTGAAGGACCTGGTCCAGCTGCGCCGCGCCCGCTCCGCGTCCATCCGCCGCGTGCTAGGCGTGAAGAACATGTGGCACGTCGGGCCCTCTGCAGACTGGCCGCTGGTCGTCATCGTCATCGACGAGGCCCACACCTACTTCCGCGACCACAAGGGCTCCGACCCGGCCACCAAGAAGCTGGCCGCGCTCGCGGCGGAGAACGCCCGCCTGGTGGAGGACCTGGTCAAGAAGGGCCGCTCGGTCGGCTTCATGACGTTCCTGACCACGCAGAAGACGACCGGCGATGCCATCCCCACCTTCATCCGGGACGTGTGCCCGGTCGGACTGTCCTTCGCCCAGAAGACCGCTGATGCTGCCGTTGCCGCGCTCGGCGACGACATCCGCGAATGGCCGGACGCCAGCCCCGTCACCCTTCAGGACCCCGCCTATGTCGGTGTCGCGGTCATGTCCCAGCACGGCCGCCCCGGCTTTATCCGCATCCGCACCCCCTACGTCTCTGACGAGGATGCCGCCCGCGTCGCCCAAGCCACCTCCCACCTGGTGCGCCACCCCGCCCGCCTGCTGGAAGACCTCGCCGGAAAGGCGGCCGTGGACCTCGCCAAGGAAGACCCCGAGCCCCCGGCCATGGCGGCCTGACATGCGCCCCCACATGAGAAGGATCTACATCCGCGCCATGAACAGGGCCATCACCGTCGGAAATCTCGATCTGGCCCTACGGATCGGAATCGCCGCTTACAGGGTCGCCAATGCCCACGAACGCCGGGTTCTTGAGACCTATCTCGGCCCGAACGCCGCCCGTCTGGCCGGCCTCGCACCCAACCGCTGACCGCCTGCTCCTCTGCCCAAGTCGCCCAGCGAAAGGAGGTGAATCCCCTCATGTCAGAAGACCGGATCACTCAGCGCACGGTCACCGTGGTCATGGCGGTCATCGCCCTACTGGCCTTCGTGTTCTCCTTTGGCAACGTTTGGTCCCTGGCCCTGCGCCTGGGCATCCCCGACCCGATCGCGCCCCTGATCGCGCCCATGGTGGACCTGTCCGTCCTCGGGCTCCTGGTCGCCCTGCGCTACCTCTCCCTGCACGGGGTGGCGGCCGAAGACCTCACCGCGGCCACGCGCCTGATGCACACCTCCGGCTTCTTCACACTCGCCCTCAACATCGCCGAACCCGTCATCGCCGGGCACTACGGCCGCGCCTGCGTGGACGCCGTCGCACCCCTGCTCCTCCTCGGCTGGGGCGCCGTCGGGCCCGCGCTCTTGCGCCACTTCCACGCCGTCACCACGGTCGTCCCGGCCGCTGTACCGGCCTTGTCCCTGGCCCCGACTCCCGACCCCAGGCCCGGCCCCGACCCCGGCCCGGAATCAGTGTCGAAGGACACCCCCGCCGAAGCCGCACCAGAGCCCGCCGAGTCCGCCCCGGAACTGGCTCCTGAACCGGCGGCACCCCCGGCTCCCGCCTTGGCCCCTGTCTCCCCTCCGGCTTCGGCCCCGGGCCAGGCGGTCAAGGTGGCCCCGGCTCTGTTGGACGCCGCCCGCGAAATCGTCGACGCCCACCGCTCTGCGAACGGTCAGGCGATCACCGTGGCCCAGCTCAAGGCCCGCCTCGGCGTCAGCCTCCCGCTGGCCACCGCGGCACACGCTGCCCTGTCGGCCTGACCCGCCCTCCGCCGGCCTTCCCGACGCTCCACCCCTCCTCGGCCCCCTGAGCCTGGCCCGTCATGCCCCGGGCAGCACCTCAACCCCTAGCTCAGTGCTGCCCGGGGACCTGATCACCAGCGGAAAAGGATCCCCCTGCCGATGCCCCGCAACCTCGACCTGCGGCACGTGATCAGCCCCGCTGTCCGGGACCTGATCGAGCTGGCCAACCTCGACAACTTCGACCGCACCCGCGACCAGATCACCCGCCTGCGCGGTTGCACCCGCCCGGTCAACCTGGTCGGTTACACCCACACTCGCAACGCCGCCACAGGCGAAACGATCCGCTCGTACAGCACCAGCGACGAACCCACCGGACGGCTTCTGACCACGTGCGGCAACCGCCGCGCCTCCCGCTGCCCCGCTTGCTCCCGCACCTACGCCGCCGACACCTTCCACCTCGTCCGCGCCGGACTCTGCGGCGGCAAGGATGTCCCCGAGACCGTTCGCACCCACCCCCGCGTCTTCCTCACCCTCACCGCCCCCTCCTTCGGCCCCGTCCACAACCGCCCCACCACCAAAGACGGCAAGCCCCGCGCCTGCCACTGCGGCACCCACCACCCCGACGACGCCCCCGAACTCGGCACGCCCCTGGCACCCAAGACGTACGACTACACCGGCGCCGTGCTCTGGAACGCCCACGCCGGAGCACTGTGGGCACGCTTCACCCTCAACCTCCGCCGCGCACTGGCCGCCCACTTCGGCATCACGCAGAAGGACATGAAGCAGGTCCTGCGCGTCTCCTTCGCCAAGGTCGCCGAGTACCAGAAGCGCGGCCTGGTCCACTTCCACGCCGTCGTCCGCATCGACGGGCCCGACGGCCACACCAGCACCCCGCCGGCCTGGGCCGCCGTGGATGACCTCACCCGCGCCATCCGCACCGCCGTCCCCCGCACCGCCCTCACCGTCTCGTCCGACACCGTGGGAGACCAGGAGATCCGCTGGGGCGCCATGCTCGACGTACGGGAGATCACCGCGCTGGGGGACGGCGAACTCACCGACGCGGCCGTGGCCGGGTACGTCGCCAAGTACGCCACCAAGAGCGCCGAGGACTCCGGCACCGTGGACCGCTCCTTGGTCTGCCGGACGTGTTCCGGACGGGGGACGGTCGGGGGCCGCGTCAAGGATCTCTGCCCCGACTGCGAAGGTACCCGCCAGGCAGAACCCTTCCGGGAACTGCCTGTGCCCAGGCACGTCCGGCAGATGATCCGCACCTCTTGGCACCTCGGTGGCCTGCCCGAATTCGCAGACCTCAAGCTCTGCAAGTGGGCCCACATGCTCGGCTTCCGCGGCCACTTCTCCACCAAGTCCCGCGCCTACTCCACCACCCTCGGCGCTCTCCGCGACGTCCGCCGTGCCTGGCGCCTCGCACAGGCCGACGCCGCCCGCGCCAGCCACCCCTCGCCCGCCCCGGACACCGTGCTCGTCACCGAGTCCTCCTGGGCCTACTTCGCCTCCGGCTACCGACCTGGCGAAGAACTCCTCGCCGCTCAGACCCGCCACGACATCAACCAGAACCGCGCCGACAAGGAACGGGCCAAGACCGAAGGGGAGGTTTGGCAGTGACCGCCGCACCGACCACCCGCATGCTGACCATGGTGGAAGCGCTGGCCGAGCTGCGCATGTCGCGGGCCGCCTTCTACCGGCTCCGCGCTCGCGGGAACGCGCCCCGCTGCCTCAAGCTCCCGAACGGGCAGATCCGTATCCGCCGTGCCGACCTCGACGCGTGGTTCGAGGGCTGCGAGGTGCCCGGGTGCTGACCTTCGACGTGCAGATCTGGGGCATCCGCAAACGCCCCGACCGCGCTGCGGCCTATCAGCTGCGCTGGCGAGTCGGCATGCAGCCGTTCTCGAAGAGCTACAAGATCAAGGCTCAGGCGGACGGCCGACGCTCCGAGCTGCTAGCCGCGCTGCGCAAGCGCGAGCAGTTCGACACCGAGACCGGTTTGCCGGCCTCCGAGATGCAGGCGGCCCAGTCCCCCACCTGGTTCGCGCACGCCCGGGAGTACGCGGCGATGAAGTGGCCGAACGCTTCGGCCAAGCACCGCGCGAGCATCGCGGACGCGCTGGCCACGGTCACACCGCACCTGGTGAAGGACAACCGCGGTGCCCCCGCTCCCGGGGTTCTGCGGGCCGCCCTCTACTCCTGGGCCTTCCGCCTCGTCCTCGACCAGAACAGCGAACTCGTGGCCCGCATCGACGCCGAGGAAGCACCCGAAGCCATCGTGGCGGCCCTCGACTGGATCGGCCGTAAGTCCCTGGATGTCTCGGCCTTGAACACGCCGACGGTCGTGCGGTCCGCTCTGGACGCACTCGCCCGCAAGATGGACGGGACCGCTGCGGCGGACAACACGGTGAACCGCAAGGTGCCCGTGTTCAGCAACTGCCTGCGCTACGCCGTCGAGCTGGACCGCCTGCCTTCCCTGCCCCTGACCAAGGTGGATTGGACGCCGCCCGAGACGGACGACGAGATCGACTTCCGGTACGTCCCCGGCCCGGCCCTGGCCCGCAAGCTGATCGATGCCGTGGGCGAGCAGAACAACCGTGGTCGGCACCTCAAGGCGTTCTTCGGATGCCTCTACTACGCGGCCACCCGCCCCGGCGAAGCCGTCGGCCTCCGTGAGTCGGATTTCACGCTTCCCGAGGAGGGCTGGGGCCAAGTCGTCCTTTCGTCCAGCTCCCCGCGCGTGGGCTCCGGCTGGACCGACTCGGGGGAGTCCTACGACTCCCGGGGCCTCAAGAAGCGTGCCCGGAAGGCCACCCGCGAGGTACCGATCCCGCCGGTCCTGGTCCGTCTGATCCGCGACCACATCACGGAGTTCGGCACGGCCGAGGACGGCCGACTCTTCCGTGCAGCCCGCGGAGGCGGCCTCTTGAGCAAGGAGTACGGCGAGATCTGGAAAGCTGCTCGCCGAGCCGTCCTCACCCAGCAGGAAGTCAAGACGCCACTGGCCGAGGTCCCCTACGGCCTGCGCGCCGCGTGCGTCTCACTCTGGCTGGAGTCCGGCGTCTCCCCGGCCGAGGTCGCCCGCCGCGCCGGCCACAGCATCGCCGTGTTGTTCCGCTTTTACGCGAAGGCTCTTCACGGCGGCCAGGGCGCGACGAACGAAAAGATCGAATCAGCACTGCGGCGAGCTGAGTAGGTCGCTCCTGACACAAGCCAACCGGATACCTCTATCCCGAGTGAGCGTCAGACGCAGACTCCGGCGCACCACCCTGGGCCGGCACTGTAGACGCCGCGAACAGCGATTCCAGCTTCTCAACCACAGCGGCCCATTCCTCCAAAATTACAGGCGCCGCATTGAGCAATCCAGATCGCCCATGCAAAATATCGGACGACTTCCGATAGACGTGTCTCGCCAGCCTAATAAGACCGTGGACCTCCATGTAGCGGTCTGGCGAGACCAGGCCAAGAACGTACGACAGGTGGGTATCTGCCTGATGCGGCCGAGTCGCAATTTTTTCTGGCTGGCAGACTGCGGCGTGGGCGTCATAGGCAATGCGTTCGATGCGGAGCCTGAGCTCTAGGACTCTGATTCTCCGCTGGGTGAGATCCGATATCTCCATCTAGAAATCCCACTCCCCGAGCACCGAGCAGGCTTCCAAGCCTGCCTGGATCTCGCGACCGAGGTCGGCTTTCTTGATTTCACCATTCCCGTGGGCGGCATTGTTCCAGTTGTTCAGGTGGTGACTACATGCTTGTTTAGCCCGAACAACGGGATGATCCACTCCCGCATCAAGTGCGATAATACCGGCGGCCGCCTCCATCCTGCTTTGCGTTGTCATACTCGCATCAAGAGTTGAGATAGAGCGGGAAACACTCACGCCAACTTTCAACGAGTATTTGACGACGCACTGATGCAGTGCATTATCCAACGCTTGCCGCAAAAGCCCTCGAATGATCTGGACTTCGGTGAGATATCCGGTAGGCGACGCCTTGGGCGAGTACTGCCAGACAGCCTTGGCGTCCTCAATAAGTACGCGCCAGAGTTCATCTGTTGCTTCCAACCCCAATGCACCCTTTACGGCGTCACGGGTTATCGCCCAAGCCTCACACAGAGGGCTCCGCGCCAAGAGGTGCTCCTTGAGCCTTTCGTCGTGAGTTAGGACAATCACTCGCCTGGTACGCCCCAGGTCGGCAATAACTGCCGCAAGCCGATCAACCCGAACTTCATCAAATGAATGGACCGGGTCATCCAACACAAGGAACCCAAATGGGCCGAACTCTGCCGTGGCAAATAGAGGGGCGAGAAGAAACGCGTTCCTCTGACCTGCACTCAACATGGCCAGGGCAATTTTCTGCCCATCCAGCCCGTGTACTTCTATCTCAGCACGTGTCCGACTGAGATTTACCGACTCGAGGACGATGCCGGCATCCTCCAGTAGCCGCGACACCTGGATTCCAGCTTTTCCTTCAAACTGGGACGTCCTCGTCTTACGCAGCCGATCGGCAAGATTCGTGATGCAGTCGCGCGTTGCCTCCCAGAGCCCGGCCGACGAGGCCATTTCGTGCTCCGTCTCCCATATAGCGACGTACGAATCAACCTCTGCACGCCTGCGCAGGCGCCACTGGCGAGTCAGGTCACTGAGCTCGATCGCACTCCCTGCACACTTCTCCCACTCACTGCGGGCCGTGATTTCTCGCAGCGACAGAAAGGCCGAAATCACCTCAGGCACCGGCTGAGTACCATGATGATCGAAGGAAATCGTGAGCGCCGAGTACTTCAGCCGCAGATCCGCCAGGAACTCGTTCCCGATATAGCTTTCATCCTGGCTCAGTACTTCAAGTACCAGCCCGATCTCCAAAGAGGAGGAGCGGAGAGACTGGAGAGCGCGGTTAACCGCGGCCCGCTTGGGTCCATACGATTCCACGCTAGAAAGATTCACGCCGAGCCTGTCAACCCAGTCTGCACTCTCGCTGTCGCACACCGGACAGAAGTATCCAGGATCGGTTACCTGCTCAACTTCAGAACGGAGGGAGGTAAGAGAGTTCGCAAGCCTGTGGTGCAAACCCACGTGGCTTCCATGAAGCAGTTCCAACGCAGCGTCAACATTGCGCATATCTTCGGCTACGGCGTTGACGCCTTCACGCGTGACTTGTGGAAGGTGCGCACCCCTGTCTGACAGACCATTTTCTGCGAGCCAGTGCTTCATATCAGTCACGGTCTCGGACCATGAGATCTCTTCAACGAACTGGGACGAGTCACGCTCACGAAACTCTCGATCTACCCGCTCAATACCCACCTTGGCGCTTTTGAGCGCTGCTGCGAGCTTCTTACGACTGTTGGACGCCGCTTCACTCAGCTCAAGAACTCGACGGTCCAGAAAATCGAAGCAACCGCCCAAGGCCAGAAGGTTTTCGATATATTTCTGGAGATCCTCATGCTTCTGCACACGACGTTCTACGTCAGCGTACGAGAATACTGGCGGATGCCCTTCCATGGCATAGCGCCATGGAGTTGAGGAAATATCGACCACCTCAATCTCCCCGACCTCATTTCGTCGAATCGATTCGACTTCATGAACCGCCCCATCTTTACCTAGATGGCTAGTGAGAGTGAGCGACTCTTCTCCTCGCATCAGCTCAATCTGCACGCGAGCTTTATCGCTGTCTCGCGCGCAGTTTACCTTCTCCCACAGTGGAGACTTGCCGCTCCGCGCATTGCCTGGCGTTACCGCAGCCCACCAGTCAGATTTCCCAGACAGTGCCGCTCGAATTCCGTCAGAAATGCTTGACTTCCCGGATCCATTGGGGCCGTGAATGATAGTGACGCCAGGAGTGGGGTCGAACTGAAACGAGAACGGCTCTGTAACTCCCTGAAAGCCATCGATTTCCAGGCTCGTAAGATGCCAGGGGTCCCCGTCAGTGGGGTCCCAAGCAGCAATTGACTCTCCGGCGATGCTCTCAACCTGGAGAAGTAGGTTGCCCCACGCGGCTCGCTTCTCAGCGCTCGTCGCGCGCGTCTTAGCAGCCTTGATTTCCGCTGCAAGGTCCTCGTAGGTCAACAAGCTCAGTTCGCTGCTAGGCGGCGTGTTCGACCGCTCATCACCATCGTTAGAGGTGGGTGCAAGGTGGTGATGAGGATCCATCGGTTCTCCCTGTGCCGCATGTTTCCGCTGCGGTTAGCGATGCTACCGATGCAACTACGTTCTGTGCGCGCCGTTTTGCTCGATTTGGGCGGCTTCACTTGTAGCGCGCCTGAGTCCGCACGCTGCTGGCATGGTCCACACCTGGTCCACACACCATGATCCAAAGCGGTACACGGGCGGGTCAGGGTGAGACAGGATCACATGACGAAGGGGTGCCCCTGGTCGGGACACCCCTTCTGATCAGCGCGTTGTCTGACCTGGTGCGGTGGGTGTGGGATTTGAACCCACGGTGACTCGCGCCACGACGGTTTTCAAGACCGTTCCCTTAGGCCGCTCGGGCAACCCACCCTCGCCCCTGCCGACCAGCGGCGGAGCGGGGTACAGCGTACCGGGTGGCGCCACTGCTCGGGGCGCCCTCGAATCGCCGTTGCGATTTCCGCTGGTGGGTGTGCATACTCCGCTGCGCTCAGCGCTCGAACAACCGCGCGACTTTCAAGGCATCAGGGACATCCATGGCCGCAATCATCATCATCAGTTCTCTCGTGGCCGCGTACTGGCTGCGGTACGGGCTGCTCCCCCTCCGGCGCCAGAACGGCCGGCTGCCCGGGGCCGACCCGCAGCTCGAGCCCGTCCTCAAGTCCGTCCGTACGGGGGAGTGGGAGCCGGCGGCGCTCCTCGTGGGCTCTGCCGGGAGCGACTGGAACCTGCGCGCGCACTACGTGCAGCACCTCGCCTACACGGCCGTCTACGACGGCGGCGCCTGGCTCGGGAAGTGGCACGCGGCCCGCCCCGAGGACCCGGACGCCATGCTGGTCAGCGCGTGCGCGCGCGTCGAGTACGCCTGGAAGCTGCGCGGGGCCGCCTACGCGAGCGCGACCTCCGCCGAGCAGGCCCAGGGCTTCCACCGTGAGCTGATCGGGGCCCGGCAGGACCTCGCGCACGTAGCCGCGCTGAACCCCGATGACCCCACCCCGCTCGCCAAGGAGATCTGGGTCGCCCTCGGGCTGGGCTACTCCAAGGAGCAGATGCGGTCGCTGTGGACCGAGGTCACCGAGCGGGCGCCCGACCACTACCAGGCCCACTCGGCCGCCCTGCAGTACAAGTGCCGCAAGTGGCGGGGTTCCGCGCAGGAGGCCGAGGAGTTCGCGGCCGAGGCCGCGCGACGGGCGCCGAGGGGCAGCCTGCTGACGGTGCTGCCGCTGGTCTCCTGGTACGAGCACCACGTCCTCAGTGCCGAGGGGCGCGTGCCCGCCGACTTCTTCCGGACCCCCGTGCTCACCGCGCTCGTCGACGCCGCCCTCGAGGACGTGGCCGCGGCCGAGGGCCACCCGAACCTGCCCTCGGCACGGCACGCGCTCGCCTACTTCCTGCTCCGCCAGGGCCGCTACCGGGCAGCAGTGGAGCAGTTCCGCCACGTCGACGGCTACGCGGAAGCGTTCCCCTGGCGGTACCGGCCGTGGACGAAGCTGTCCTACCGCGCCCACCGCACGCGGGCCATGTGGGGAGCCCTGCTCACCCGCCGGTGACCGAGGGCCTGCCGGGCTCCCCACAGCAGGTCAGGAGACCTGGGCCTTGTCGTAGGCCGCCTTCGCCTCGTTGCCGAAGTAGGGGCCGTACATCCGGTTCGGCAGGAAGGTGTAGCCGAAGCTGTTCACCGAGACCTGGGTGCCCAGGCCCGTGGCCTCGTTGAAGTCCTGGAACCAGGGGCCGCCGCTGGAGCCGCCGGTCATGTTGCAGCCCAGGCTGTGGTCCTTGGTCAGCAGGAAGTCCTTGCCGCTGTTGCCGCTGCAGTAGACCAGCTTCGTGCCGTCGTACGGGGCCGCGGCCGGGAAGCCGAAGGAGTACATCTTCTTGTTGTAGCCGCCGTTGAAGAGGATGCCCTGGGCGCCGACGGCCTGGCTGAGGGTCTGGCCGTTCAGCGGGGCGACGACGGCCAGGCCGACGTCCATGTTCATGTCCTCGCTCGCCGCCCACTGGTCGGTGGCGAAGGTCTTGGTGGCCGACCACTGGCCGTAGGGCGCGGACCCGTTGTTGTAGGCGGGGACGAAGACCCAGTTCGTGTGCCAGGCGCCCTGGTACTTCACGCAGTGGCCGGCCGTCATGACCGTGCTGCCGTTGGCGCTGGTCACCGAGTCTCCCGAGCAGGAGGCGGTCCGGCCACCCATCGTGAAGAAGACCCGGCCCGAGGTCTTCACGACCGCGCCGCTGCCCGTCCACGCGCCGCCCGCCTGCGGGAAGGCCGTGGGGGACGCGGCAGCCGTCGGGGCGATCCTGGTGGGCGCCTGCGAGGTCGCGACCGGGGTGCGGGAGGTGCCGGGGACCGCCGTCACGTCGAGCGGGGTGGCGCTCCGCATCCGCTCGGCGGTCCAGAAGCCGGAGGCGTGCTGCTGCCGGAAGGACGCGGGGGCGTCCGCCGCGGCCGAGGGGCCGGCGGCCGTCAGGACGCCCGTGACCAGGGCGCCCGCCGAGAGCAGGACGGATAAGACCGTGCGATGACGATTCACGCATGACTCCTTCTGCCGTGCCCGGTCCGGGTGAAGCCGGGCAAGGTGGGGGTGAAGAACGGTCGGTGCGGATCGGCTGTGCGGGTGCGGGGTGCAGGGGCAGGGCGCGGGGTGCGGGTGCGTGTGCGGGGTGGCTTGTGCCGGGTGCGGCCTTGCCGGGGCAGAGTGGCACGGCCGCGCGTCAATGTCAGCGGGCAGTCAGAACGTTCGGTCGGTTCCGGCCAGGAAATGGCCAACTCCCCGCCGTTGCGCCGTCATACGGTGAGGACCACGCCCGCGTACGAAACGCCGGCCACCACCACCCACGCCCCGAGCCCCAGCGCCGCTGCCCGCCCCCCGGTCCGGGCCAGCGTCGGCAGGTGCACCGCGCTCCCCAGGCCGAACAGGGCCGCCGCCAGCAGCGCCTCCTGCGCGGTGTGCGCCCACTCCAGCGCTACGTCGGGCAGTACGCCGGTGGCGCGCAGTGCGGCCGCGGCCAGGAACCCGGCCACGAACAGCGGAACGGGAGCCGGCCGGCGCCCCGAGGCCGTGCGGACCCCGCGCCGCCGGGCCCGCATGGAGAAGGCCACGGCCGCCACCAGCGGGGCGAGCAGCGCCACCCGCATGAGCTTGACCAGCACCGCCTCGCCGAGGGCGTCCGGGCCGGCGGTCTGCGCGGTCGCCACCACCTGGCCGACGTCGTGGACGCCGGCGCCGACCCACCGCCCGAAGGCCGGGTCGGAGAGTCCCAACGGGCCCTGGAGGAGCGGGAGAACCGCGATGGCGAGGGTTCCGCAGAGGGTGACCAGTGCCACGGAGGCGGCCACGTCCTCCTCGTCGCTGCCCGACACCTCGCTCACCGCGCCGATCGCCGAGGCCCCGCAGATCGAGTAGCCGGTGGCGATCAGCAAGGGCTGGTCGCCGGGGAGGCCGAGGCGCCGCCCGAGCCAGACGGTTCCGAGGAAGGTGGCCGCGACCACCCCCACCACCATCGCCACCGTGGCCCAGCCGAGCCGGAGCACCTGGTCCAGCCCCAGGCCGAGGCCCAGCAGGACGATGCCGATCCGCATGAGCCGCCGGCCGGCCAGGGAGAGGCCCGGGCGCGCGGTTCCCCGTACGAAGGTCCGTAGACCGGGGAGGTGCGCCACCGCGATGCCCAGCACCACCGAGGCCGTCAGCATGGGTACGGCGGGCACGAGACGGTGGATGCCCCAGGCGGCCAGCGCCCCGCCCGCGGCCATCGCCAACCCTGGCCAGGGAGTGGATGTTTCACGTGAAACATGCCGGACCGCCGCGTGCGGGCGGTGCAGGAGGGCCATCAGTTGACGGGGAGCGTGTAGACGCGACGGATGCTGGTGCCCAGCCGGGACACGTCGGCCCCGTACACGTGCACGGATATCGCCTTGGTGCCACAGGAGTTGCGCACCTTGTGGATGTCGCCGGGCGGGGCGAAACCGCAGACCTCCCCCTGGGCGTTGACCACGTCCTCGGTGGCCACCAGGCGGGCCGGGCCGACGCCCGGCGCGAGGCGGAAGCGGCGTTCGCTCTCCTCGCCCTGGTGCACCCCGGCCACGCACCAGGACACGTGGTCGTGGATGCAGGTCTCCTGCCCGGGGAGCCACACCAGGGCCACCACCGAGAAGCTGCCGTCCGACTCTGCGTGCAGGATGTGCTGGCGGTACCGCTCCGGGTCGCCCTCCTGCTGCGCCGGCGTCAGGAGGTCGGGCGCGCCCAGGTGCGGGGCGAGCCGTTCACCCACCAGGTACGCGGTGAGGTCGGGAGCCAGCCCCCGCTCCACGACGGTGCGGATCTCACTGACGAGGGCGGCCATCCTCGTGGTGGTGCGGGCCGGCGTGGTGGTGGTCATATGGGCAGCGTGCTGCCGTCGTTCCATCACGTCCAACGACAGTTATGACCTGAAATCCCAAGCGCTGCTTATGGGTTGATCAGCAGCCGACCCGGTTCGCCGCCGCCTGCTTCAGTGCGTCGAGGACCACGGCGGTCGCCGGAATCCGCAGGTGGTCCCGGTAGACGTAGGCGGCGATGTGCCGGCGCGCGGCGGGCTGGAGCGCCCGCCCGCAGACCCGGCTCAGCGAGAGGGAGGGCAGCACGAGGGCGGGCATCATCGCCACCCCCAGCCCCTGTGCGACCAGGCTCTGCACCACCAGGTTGTCGTCGGTGGCGAAGCGTATGTCGGGCACGAACCCCAGCTCCGCGCACTCGTGCAGCAGGTTGGCCCGGCAGCGCGGGCAGCCGGCGATCCACCGTTCCTCGGCGAGGTCGGCCAGGTGCACGGCGCGGCGCCGGGCCAGCGGATGCCCGGTCGGGAGCAGCACCGTCAGCTGGTCCTCCAGCAGCCTGACCTCGGCGACCTCCTCCGGGATCTCCTCGTGCAGGCCGGGATAGGTGAAGGCCAGGGTGATGTCGCATTCGCCGCGCTCCAGCCGGCGCAGCGATTCCGGCGGCTCGCCCTCCAGCAGCTCCACCTGTATGCCCGGATGGTCCTTGGCCAGGCCGCTCAGGGCCTCCGGTACGAGGGTGACGTTGGCGCTGGGGAAACCGCACAGCCTGACCCGGCCGGTGCGCAGGCGGGCGTAGGCCCTCAGCTGCGCCTCGGCGGCGGAGAGGTTGCCGAGGATGGTCTCGGCGTGCCGGGAGAGCGACTCCCCGGCCTCGGTGAGCTGCATCTTGCGGCCCACGCGGGTGAACAGCGGGGTGCCGACGGCGCGTTCGAGCGCCTTCATCTGCTGGGTGATGGCGGGCTGGGTGTACCCGAGCACACGGGCGGCCGCCGAGTACGACCCGGAGGCGACCACCGCGTGGAAGGTCCGTATGTGCCGAGAATCGAACACCAACGAAGCATAAGCGGACGTTGGAGGGGCCGTAGGCAGAATCGCGCCTACGGCCCCTCCTCATCGGGCCACCGCCGTGGCCGTTGCCGCTACTTGTCGCCGACCCGCGAGCCGAGCGTGATGTCCACCGTGGTCGGCTTGCCGCTGCGCAGGTAGGTCAGCTTCACGGTGTCGCCGGGCTTGTACGTCCAGATCATGCTGATCAGGGTCGGGCCGCTGTCGACCGGCTTGCCGCCGAACTCGGTGATGACGTCGCCGGGCTTCAGGCCCGCCTTGCCGGCCGGCCCGTTCGGGTCGACCAGCTCGCTGGCCGCCGCGCCCTGCTCGGAGATCTTCGCGCCCTCCGCCTTGGCCTGGAGGTCCACGGAGACCGAGATCACCGGGTAGACCGGCTTGCCCGTCTTGATCAGCGATTCGGCGACGTTCTTCGCCTGGTTGATCGGGATGGCGAAGCCGAGGCCGATGGAACCGGCCTGGCCGCCGCCGAAGCCGCCGTTGCCGGCCGACTGGATCGCCGAGTTGATGCCGATGACCGCGCCGCGGCCGTCGAGCAGCGGGCCACCGGAGTTGCCCGGGTTGATCGAGGCGTCCGTCTGGAGCGCGCTCATGTACGAGTTCTTGCTGCCGCTGCCGTCTCCGGAGGCGACCGGACGGTTCTTGGCGCTGACGATGCCGGTGGTGACCGTGTTGGACAGGCCGAAGGGGGCGCCGATCGCGATGGTCGAGTCGCCGACGGCGACCTTGTCGGAGTCGCCGAGCGGCAGGGGCTTGAGGCCGGCCGGCGGGTTCTTCAGCTTCAGGACGGCGACGTCGTAGCCCTGGGCGCGGCCCACCACCTCGGCGTCGTACTTCTTGCCGTCGGAGAAGATCGCGAAGAGCTTGCCGCCGTTCGCGGCGGAGGCCACCACGTGGTTGTTGGTGAGGATGTGGCCCTGCTGGTCGTAGACGAACCCGGTGCCGGTGCCGCCCTCGCCGTCGCCCGCCGAGGCCTCGATGGTGACCACGCTGGGCAGTGCGCCCGAGGCCAGGCCGGCGATGGAGCCGGCTTCGCGCTTGAGGTCCCTGGGGGTGTTGGCCGCGCTGATCGTGGTCGAGCCGGTGCCGTTGTTGCTGCGCTCGGCGGCCCAGTAGCCGACGCCGCCGCCGATGCCGCCCGCGAGGAGGGCCGCCACGAGCACGCCGGCGATCAGGCCGCCCCTGCCCTTCGGCTTGGGCGCGGGGGCGCCGTCGGTGGTCAGCGGAGCACCCCAGGCGCCGCCGTGGCCGCCCGCACCGTACGCCGGCACGGTGGGCGGCGGGGGCGGCCAGCCCTCGGCTCCGTACGCGGCCGGAGCGGGGGCCTGTCCGTAGGCCGGGGCCGCCGGGGCGGGCGGGATCTGCTGGGTGGGCTCGGTACCGGGCGCGGGCGTCGGCGGCAGCTGCTGGGTCACCGGCTCGGCGGCCACGGGCCCGGGCGCCGGAGCGGCCGGGGCGTGCGCCGGGGCCTGCGGTACGGCGTCGGCCGGCTGCGGAGCGGACGCGTGTCCCGCCGCCTGCGTCTCGGAGGCCGGAGCAGGGGGTACGGACGGGGCCGCGGGGGGTGTGGGGGCCGCGGTGCCCTCGTTCTCGTTGCTCACAGCGCTCTCTCCTCGTCACACACGGCTTCGAAAAATCTCTGGCGATCGGTCCGACTGAACGTTCGACGTGCCGCACAAGTTCCTGGGCAAAGCCTTTCCCATGACCCGTCAGAGCACTGTAAGCCGGACCTGTGCATCTCTCCCCATTCTTTATATCCGACATTTCGGACGGATCCACAGGATGGACCTCGACGCCGGGGGCCCTCTCGGTGGCACCATGACCCGGTGACCCACGCAATGCCGCGCACCATCCAGGTCGTCGCCCACCGCGGCGCCTCGGAGGACGCCCCCGAGCACACCCTGGCCGCCTACCGCAAGGCGATCGAGGACGGCGCCGACGGCCTCGAATGCGATGTCCGGCTCACCGCCGACGGCCACCTGGTGCTGGTCCACGACCGCCGGGTGAACCGCACCTCGAACGGCCGCGGCGCCGTCTCGGCCCTGGAGCTGGCCGATCTCGCCGCTCTCGACTTCGGCTCCTGGAAGGACCGCGAGGAGTCCCCCGACTGGGACGGGGACCCCGAACGGACCTCCGTCCTCACCCTGGAGCGCCTGCTGGAGCTCGTCTCCGACGCCGGACGGCCGGTGCAGCTCGCGATCGAGACGAAGCACCCGACCCGCTGGGCCGGACAGGTGGAGGAGCGCCTCCTCTTCCTCCTCAAGCGCTTCGGGCTGGACGCCCCGCCCGCCGCGGGTCCGCACCCGGTCCGGGTCATGAGCTTCTCCGCGCGCTCCCTGCACCGGGTGCGCGCGGCCGCCCCGACGATCCCGACCGTGTACCTGATGCAGTTCATCTCGCCCCGGATGCGGGACGGGCGGCTGCCGGCCGGGGTCACGATCGCCGGTCCGGGGATGCGCATCGTGCGCAACCATCCCGGCTACATCCGCAGGCTCCAGGGCGCGGGCCACTCCGTACACGTATGGACAGTGAACGAGCCCGAAGACGTTCAGCTCTGCGCTGATCTGGGTGTGGAAGCGATCATCACGAACAGACCCCGTCAAGTTCTGTCCCAACTGGGCCGCTGACGTCCCGATTTGCACACCCGTCACTCCCACCCCTCTCGTAACAGGGTGTGCTCCGGCGCATCCGCTCCGCATTCGTTCGGCATGAATGCGTCAGAGGGGCCCGCTTCGGCGGTTTCCGGTCCAGGCCATTGGGGCATCCAGACCATGCGTGGGGCTAAGGAGGTTCCGGGGGTGGCGTTGGTGGTGGCACAAGAAGTGCCCACGTCGTCGTGCATGGACGTACGCCATGGTCCTGCGGGCGTGGGCGAGGCGAGACACCGAATGCGCGAACAACTGCGTATCAGCGGTGTGCCCGAATCGGTCGTGGACGATGCCGTACTGATCCTTTCCGAACTGCTCAGCAACGCCTGCCGACACGGCAGGCCCCTGGGCACGCGGGAAGTCGGGGACGGGGAGATACGCGCCGCATGGCGCGTCGACAGAGCGGGGCGGCTGACGGTCGAGGTCACGGACGGGGGCGGTCCCACCCGCCCTGTTCCTGCCACGCCCTCGGTCACCGCGCGCGGCGGCCGGGGGCTGAACATCATCAGCGCCCTTGCCCAGGACTGGGGTGTCCGGGACGGAGCGGCGGGTGAGGTCACCGTGTGGGTGGTCGTTGCCTGTGGGCCCCGGCACGAGGATTTCGCTACGCGCGTTGCGCCCCCGGCGATCGACTTCAGCACGGCGTTCGACGACCTGGATCCCTGACTGCGGGATCCTGACGGCACAGCCCTACCGCACACGTGAAGCACAGTGAACCGCACGACCATCAGAACAGCAGTACCGGTCATCCGCACAGGCGGCCGTCCGGGAGCGCACGCCGACCGTGCTCCCGGCCGCACACCACCGGTTCCGGCGGTACGAACGGCTAGGCTCGCGCCCAGACACGACGCCGTACCGCCGCAACCGGGAGACACGCACGATGGCCAAGAAGCGCCCCGCAGCCAAGACTGCAAAGCCGCAGCTCAACAACGGTGAGATCCCCGTTGTGGGCGCGCGCGAGCCCTGCCCCTGCGGATCCGGGCGCCGCTACAAGGCCTGCCACGGCGCAGCCGCCGCGCACGCCGTCACCGAGCACGTGCAGCGCCCGTTCGAGGGCCTGCCGGGCGAGTGCGACTGGGTCGCGCTGCGCGAGCTCGTGCCCGCCGCCACCGTCCCGCTGACCCTCAAGGGCGGTCTGCCCGAGGGCGTTCCCTCCGTCACGCTGGTGACCGTACTGCCCATGGCCTGGCCGGCGCTGCGCCGCGAGGACGGGTCCGTCCTCCTCGGCCTGCAGAACGACTCGTCCAGCGGTGACCTCGGCCGCGACATGGCCGACACGCTGGAGCGCGCGCTCGCGGCGGAGCCCGGTACTCCGGTCGCCGCCCGCCGGGTTCCCGCCGAGGGTCCCCGACTTCAGGATCTCCTGGACGCGGACGGCGGTTTCGAGCCGGTTGTGCACAGCGGCTTCGAATTCTGGATTCCGGAATCCGAGAGCGCGCAGAACGCCTCCCCGGAGATCGCCGCCTCGCTGGAGCGCGCCAACGCGGCCGCGATTCCCACCGTCAAGCTGACCGGCGTGGACGCCGCGTACTGGTGCGAGACGCCGGAGAAGAACCACCTGCGCTGGGTCATGCCGCACCCCGAGGAGAAGCTGCTCGACGCCCTCGCGCGGCTGCACGCGGCCGGCACGACCTCCCTCGGCGAGGGCACGAAGCTCGTCGGTTCCTTCCGCGCGCACGGCCTCATGGTCCCCGTCTGGGACCTGCCCACCGGGGTGACGGCCGACGACGTCGAGAAGCCCGCCGCGGAGTTCGCGGAGCGGCTGGCCGGGGCCCTGGCCACGGACGCCCCGCTGACCACGGAGGAGCGCCGGGCACGCGGCGGACTCACCAACCGCCAGGTGACCCTCAGCTGACCGCGCGCACGCGTGGAGCCGGTGACCGGAGTCACAACTCCCGCTAATCGTCTGCAAATCGGTGTCTGAATATCAGAGATCGAATTTGCGAACAGGCGATCTCTTGTTACCGTTCTTGTAGCCCGGTCGCTGGTGCATCCCCCGTCGCCAGCGACCGGGCCCTTCCATTTACGGCGGTGCTCAACCGTCACCCGGTCCCGATGAGTTGCTCCCGGACCGCAGAAGCAGCTCCCCTTCATCATCCGGAACTGCAAACTCCGCTACGGCCGAGTAACTGTCCGGATCTCCGGCCGACTCTTCTTTCGGCGTCTCGCACAGGCCCGGCTCGTCGCCCGCGCCCACCGCGCACCGGATCTGCACCGTGCGCCCGGCCGGACCCATCATCGTCAGCACGGCATCCAGCGCTCGACCACTGGTGTTCCTGTAGTAACTCCGGCCCCACGTATGCCCCTCGCCCACCAGCACGCAGGTCTGCGCCTCCAGGCCGTGCGGCGAGGACAGTTCGGGACCGCAGCGGGAATCGGTCCGGGGCTGCTCGGCCGGACCGGGCTTGCCCGGCTCCACCGCCCCCGCCGCAGGCCGCGCCGGGGCCCCGGAGGACGGGCGAGGAGGGTCCGAAAGCCCGAGCGCCGAGAACAGCCCGCCGCCTTTTCCGTCGCCCTGACCGGCAAAATCCGGCCCGGCCATCGCTCCGGCGAGCGGGAGCGACAAGATGATCAGCACACCGGCGCCGATACCGATCAGGCGGAGATTCATTCGCCGAAGATAGCGACGCGGGAATGGGGCGCGGAGATCCCCGCGCCCAATTCCCCTCGAAACTGGTCCCGCTGGCACCCGTACGAGTGATCCGGCGACGCCCTGCAGGTCAGTACGCGAGCCTGCTGCCGCCGCCGGGTGCGCCGCTGCTCGCCTCGACCAGCGCGTCCACGACCGCCTCGACCTCGGGCAGCCAGATGTCCACCGCACCCCGCGGCTGCGGCTCCGTCGTCGACTGCGGCTGTGCCTGCCGCTGTTGCTGCTTCCGCTGCTGGAGCCGGGGCTGCGGCCGCGGCTCCCGTTCCCACCGCACCTGGCCACCGCTGGACGCGGCGGACGGCGGCATCAACAGGTAGCCGCCTTCGCCGTGGAAGCGCAGCGAGGAGGGCACGTGGTCCTTCGCGTAGAGGAGTTCGCCGAGCCGCTCCAGCGAATACGGAGCCACCAGCAGCGACCAGCGGGTGGGTGTGGCCACGACCGGTCCGAGCCGCATGCCCAGCGCGTCCAGTCGTACGAGGGCCCGTGCGGCTGCGCCCGCCGGCAGGCTCACCGCGCACGGGGCGGTCCCGCCGGTGGCCATCAGAACGGGGGCGGTGGGCCGGTTGGTCCACCACCAGGCCACCATCCGGGGGTCGGTGGTGGCCGCGAGCAGCCCCGGGTCGAAGGGGTGGGCGCCGGGGACGACGCAGTCGGGATCGGGGCAGGCGCACCGCGAGCCGTCGGTGGCGGACCGGCCGACACCGGGCAGCACGGGCCACTGCCATGTGGTGGCGCAGACGAGCGCCGCGTCGAGGAGAGCGGACGAGGTGCCGCTCTGTCCTTGGTCGGGGCGCAGGGATTGAAAGCGATCGCGGAGCCGCTGGAGACGCCTTCCGAGGATCTCGCGCATGAGCGCTCGTTCCTTTCCGTTGAACGCCGAGGGCCACATCACACCATGTAACCGGTGTCTCACCACACGTACAGGTTTCGCGTCACTGTCCGCCGAAGCAGGTTCACACGGTTCGTGCAGTTTCTTACGGGTCCATCAAACGTCCGGCGGGGGCGGAGCGCGACCCGCGCCGACGGCCGAGACCGGCTGCCGCCGCTAAGGACGACGGCCCGTGCCGGGTGGTTCCAAGCGGTTCCCGGCGGCACCAACTGGCCCCGGGCGCCACCGAATACGTACCCGACCCCCCTGCGACGCCCGCCCAGTCGACCTCAAAAACCGACTGCTTCCAGCTTTTTCCGGCCAAGTTCTAGCCTTGGCTCGACAGTGAGTTGCCGTACCACGGACACCAGGATTCCCACCT
This sequence comes from Streptomyces sp. NPDC090045, assembly GCF_044747975.1. Lineage (NCBI taxonomy): Bacteria > Bacillati > Actinomycetota > Actinomycetes > Kitasatosporales > Streptomycetaceae > Streptomyces > Streptomyces sp. NPDC090045. The sequence continues at coordinate 328,976 of NZ_JBIVFA010000006.1, read as the reverse complement.
GGGCAATGCTGGACATGCATCCACGTGTGCGTGTAGATGTGGATTCCTTGATGGCGGCGCAGCACGATCTGGGGGTTTGCGATGCTATATGGCGAATCGCACCAGGTGGAAAGGCGGACGCCATGAGCGCCCCGCATCTGCCGAAAGTGGCTGGAATCGATCCAGCGGTAACCGCGTCACCGCACACTGCGGCGCCCGCTCCCGCCCGAACGGCTCCCGCACCGGTCCCACCGCCCGGCCCGGGCAGTGTCATCCAGGACCGGCTGGCGGGCATGGTCTCGGACCTCACCACCCTGCACGAGCTCACCGAGCGGCTGGCCCGCACCAGTGACCTCGACACCTCCCTCCACGAGTTCCTGCGCGCCGGAGCCTCGCTCGTCGGCGCCCGCCGCGGCCTGGTCGTCCTGGAGCCCTCCGACGGGCTCGGCCCCACCAGCACGATCGGCCTCGGTCTCGGCCACGCCGAGCTCGGCCACATCGAGACCGTGCCGCGCAGCGCGACCTCGTACGGCCGGATCCTCGACGGACTGCCCGATGCCCACGGCGGCTCCGAGGTCCTCCCCGAACCGGGCGAGCCCCCCGGCACCGGCGGTTTCGCCGCCCCCGTCGACCCCCGCCACCGCGAGGTCGCGGCCCGTCTCGGCTACGCCGCCAGCTACGCGCTCCCGCTGACCGCCGAGGCCACCGGCAGGCTCGGCGCAGCCGTCTGGCTCTACGACGAGCAGGCCGAGCCGAACGACCGCCAGCGCGACCTCGCCGGGCTGTACGTCCGGCACGCCTCCGAGCACCTGGCCCGGATGCTGGAGGTGGAGCGCTCCCGCTCGCGCCTGGCGACCGTCGCCGAGGAACTGCTGCCCAGCCGGCTCCCCCGGATCCCCGGGGTGCAGCTCGCCGCCCGCCACCACACGGGACCGCGCGGCGGGGGCGACTGGTACGACGCCCTGCCGCTGCCCGAGGGCGCCCTGGGCCTGGCCGTCGGCTCCGTCACCGGATCGGGGCCGAGCGCCGTCGCGGCCATGGGGAGGCTGCGCGCATCGCTGCGCGCCTATGCCGTCATGGAGGGCGAGGACCCGGTCGCGGTCCTGTCCGACCTGGAGCTGCTGCTGCGCCTCACGGAGCCGGCGCGTTCGGCCACCGCGCTCTTCGCCTACTGCGAACCGGCCGGGGGCCCGCACTCCGACGGCCAGGGCCACAAGATCATCCTGGCCGGCGCCGGACACACCCCGCCGCTCCTCATCGGCGAGCACCGCACCGAGTACGTGGAAACCTCGCTCTCCGCGCCGCTGGGCATGCTCTCCTGCTGGGAGGCGCCGAGCGTGGAGATCGAACCCGCACCCGGAGAAACGGTGCTGCTGTACACCGACGGGCTGCTGCGCCACACCGGAGACCCGATGGACCGGGCCTACGCGCGGCTGCACGCGGCGGCCGCGGGCGTGCCCCGCAGCGCCCGGGAGGACCCGGCGGCCCTGTGCGAGCACATCCTGCGGACCGTGCTGCCCGAGGGGGAGCCGGCCGACGCCCCCGAGGACATCGTGCTGCTCGCCGCCCGTTTCGAGTGAGCCGCCTGTTTCGCGTGAGCTGCCCCGGGTAGGCCGCTCCGCGTTCGGCCGGGCCGCGCTCCATGGTCCGAATCGTGACGGACGGCATGATTCGGACCAGCTCTCTCCGCACACGCATACGATGGATGCGGTCCACACCCAGGTCCGTACCGTCGTAGCTGAGGAGAAGACGTGGCTGACGAGCTCACCCCGGAGACCCCGGAAGAAGAGCAGCCCAAGAAGACGCACAAGCAGCGCAAGAACGGTCTGTACCCGGGCGTCAGCGACGAACTCGCCGAGAGCATGCGCACCGGCTGGGCCGACACCGAGCTGCACGGCCTGGAGCCCATCGCCCAGGCCGGGCACACCGCCGACCGGCGCGCCGCGCTGTCGGCGCGCTTCCCCGGCGAGCGTCTCGTCGTGCCCGCCGGCCGTCTGAAGACCCGCTCGAACGACACCGAGTACCCCTTCCGCGCCTCGACCGAGTACGCGTACCTGACCGGCGACCAGACCGAGAACGGCGTCCTGGTCCTGGAGCCCACCGGGGCTGCCGGGCACACCGCGACCGTCTACCTGCTGCCGCGCTCCGACCGCGAGAACGGCGAGTTCTGGCTGTCCGGCCAGGGCGAGCTGTGGGTCGGCCGCCGCCACTCCCTCACCGAGGCCGAGCAGCTCCTGGGCATTCCCGCCAGTGACGTGCGCCAGCTCGCCGAGGCCCTGACCGAGGCCGAGGGCCCGGTCCGGTGCGTCCGCGGCCACGACTCCGTGATCGAGTCCGCCCTCACCGACAAGGTGACCAAGGAGCGCGACGAGGAGCTGCGCGTCTACCTCTCCGAGGCCCGCGCCGTGAAGGACGCCTTCGAGATCGGCGAGCTGCAGAAGGCCGTCGACTCGACCGTCCGCGGCTTCGAGGACGTCGTGAAGGTCCTGGACAAGGCCGAGGCCACCTCCGAGCGCTACATCGAGGGCACCTTCTTCCTGCGCGCCCGCGTCGAGGGCAACGACGTCGGCTACGGCTCCATCTGCGCGGCCGGCCCGCACGCCTGCACCCTGCACTGGGTCCGCAACGACGGCGACGTCCGCTCCGGCGACCTGCTGCTGCTCGACGCCGGTGTGGAGACGCACTCCCTGTACACCGCCGACGTCACGCGCACGCTGCCGATCAACGGCACGTACACCGACATCCAGCGCAAGATCTACGACGCGGTCTACGCGTCCCAGGAAGCCGGCATCGCCGCGGTGAAGCCGGGTGCGAAGTTCCGGGACTTCCACGATGCCTCGCAGCACGTGCTGGCCGAGAAGCTCGTCGAGTGGGGTCTGCTGGAGGGCCCGGTCGAGCGCGTCCTGGAGCTGGGCCTGCAGCGCCGCTGGACCCTGCACGGCACCGGCCACATGCTCGGCATGGACGTCCACGACTGCGCCGCCGCGCGCACCGAGGCGTACGTCGACGGCACCCTGGAGCCGGGCATGTGCCTCACCGTCGAGCCGGGCCTCTACTTCCAGGCCGACGACCTGACCGTGCCCGAGGAGTACCGAGGCATCGGCGTCCGGATCGAGGACGACATCCTCGTCACGGAGGACGGCAACCGGAACCTGTCGGCCGGGCTGCCCCGCACCTCGACCGAGGTCGAGGCCTGGATGGCGCGCCTGAAGGGCTGACGCCCGCGCGGTTCGCTGCGGTGGGCGGGATCCCCTGCGGGGTCCCGCCCATCACCGTGTCTAGGACACCTTCAGCAGCGCGTCGTCGCGCCACTTGAGCATCTTGTCGAAGCTCACCACCGCCCCGCGGCCGGGCCGGTTGCGGAACCGGACGTGGTCGGCCAGTTCGGCGATCAGATCGAGGCCCCGGCCGTGTTCGGCCAGGGCGGGTCTACGGCGGGCCTCCGTCGCGGGCGGGAACCCCGGACCGGAGTCGGTCACTTCGATGCGGCAGCAGTCCCCGTCCAGGTAGGCCGTGACGTGGTAGGCCGCGGTCTCGTCCGGAAGGTCACCGCCTCCGCCGTGCTCCACGGCGTTCGCACACGCCTCGCTCAGGGCCACCGAGAGGTCGAAGGAGATGTCCGGGTCCACCCCCGCGGTCTCCATGGTCCCCAGCAGCAGTCGCCTGGCGAGCGGCACGCTCGCGGCTTCGCGCCTCAAGTGGAGAGACCACCAGATGCTCATACGGTTACCTATTGCCGCCCGCGGGGGGCCGTAAGCGCCCTGCGGCCGTCCGGGACCGCATTGCCCTCGTTCGGCCGATGCGGCTCTCCCGGGGAACGGTGTATGTCTCCCGGAGGCGCGCACGCGTCCGGACCGGGCCGGGACGGTGGGCGCAGAGGGGGCTCATACGGACCTTCCGGACCTGCCGTATGGACGCCCCGAGCGCAGTGCGATGATGGCCCGGCCATGTCTGACCCCCACGCGACGCACGCCGGAGCCGGCCTCCGGCTCATCCGGGCCGCGGTGTTCACCGCGGTCTGCGTCGTGCTGTCCGCGGCCGGGCACGCCCTGGCGTCCTGCGCCGCCGTGCCGTGGTGGTCCCTGTGCGCCGGCTTCCTCGCCGTCTTCGCCGTCGCGGCCGCGCTCGCGGGCCGCCGGCGCACGCTGCCCGGCATCGCCGCCGGGCTCACCACCGGTCAACTGGCCCTGCACGCGCTCTTCGGCCTCGGCCAGCACAGCACCGTGGCCGCGCCGGCACCGGCCGGCACCTCCGACGCTTCGCTCGCGGCGCTCGCCGCCCGGCTGGTCTGCGGTGGCAACTCCGTACCGCTCAGCCAGGCCGACGCCCGGCAGATCCTGGAGGCCGCGGGCCTGGACCCGGCCGCCCTGGCCCAGCAGGCCGGGCAGGTCGCGCAGGCCGGACAGGTCGCCGCGCAGGGACACAGCGCCCACGCGCACCTGGCCCAGGCCGCCACCACGGCGCCCGCGACCGGCCTGTTCAGCCCGGCCATGCTGCTCGGCCACCTGCTGGCCGCGCTCGCCGCAGGCTGGCTGCTCGGCCGCGGCGACGCCGCGCTCTTCCGGCTCGTGGAACTGTCCCGGCTCTCCGCCGAAGCCGCCCCGGTACGCCCGCTGCGCGCCGCGCTGGCCTTCGTACGGGCCCTCGGCGCGGGTCTTCCGGGCGCGCCCGCCCGGCTCCCGCGGGCCGTGCGCACCGGGGCCGACCCGGCCGCCTGCACCGGCCGGGAAGCACTCCAGCACACGGTGATCAGGCGCGGGCCGCCCACGGCCCTCGCCCTCGCAGCCTGACGCGGCACCCTCCTCCCCGGGACACACGGTGGGAGCACCGGTGCCGCGAACTCCGCGCGCGCCCGTGCGCGGATCCACCGTCACCACTTCTTCCGTGGAGTGTTTCTGCCATGAAGACCTCTCGCGTCTCCTTCGCCGCCGCCCTCGCCGCCGGCACCGTTCTCGCCCTGTCCGGTACCGCCTTCGCCCACGTCGGCGTGCAGCCCGTCGGAGAGGCCGCCAAGGGTGGCTACGCGACGCTCAACTTCAAGGTCCCCAACGAGCGCGACAACGCTTCGACCACCCAGCTCGAGGTCAACTTCCCGGTCGACCAGCCGCTCACGTCCGTCATGCCGCAGGACATCCCCGGCTGGACGTCCACCGTCGAGAAGACCAAGCTCGACAAGCCGCTGACCGTCCACGGCAAGCAGGTCAACGAGGTCGTCACCAAGGTGACCTGGACCGGCGGCAAGATCGAGCCCGGGAAGTTCCAGCAGTTCCCGGTCTCCGTGGGCAAGCTGCCCGAGAGCGCCGACCAGATGGTCTTCAAGTCCATCCAGACCTACGACAACGGCGAGGTCGTCCGCTGGATCGAGGAGGCCAAGGAAGGCGCCGCGGAACCGCAGACGCCAGCCCCCGTCCTGAAGCTGACCGCCGCGAAGGGCGACGACCACCACGGCGCCGCCAAGACCGACGAGGCGAAGAACACCGAGAAGGACGCCGGGCACGGCCACGACGAGGCCGCCGCCGAGCACGGCTCGGACACCACCGCGCGCGTCCTCGGCATCGCCGGCATCGTCATCGGACTCGGCGGGGTCGCCTTCGGCGTCGCCTCGCGTCGCCGCTCCGCCTGACCTGCGGCGCCCCCCGGCGCCACCGCTCCGCATCCGAACCATCCCCGATCCCAGGGACTCCTCTCCATGCGCACCACACGTGTGACGGCCGCCGCTCTCCTCGCGGCGGCCGCCCTCACCCTCACCGCCTGCGGCGGTGAGACCGCCAAGACCGGCTCGGTCACCCAGATCTCCGGCGGCCAGAACAGCGCCAAGGCCGCGACCGTCCTGGACCGCCCCTTCAACAAGCCGGACCTCGTCCTCACGGACACCACCGGCAAGCCGTGGAACCTGCGCGAGCAGACCAAGGGCAAGCCGACGCTGATCTACTTCGGCTACACCCACTGCCCCGACGTGTGCCCGCTGACGATGAGCAACATCGCCGTCGCCAAGAAGGCACTCCCCCAGGCCGACCAGGACAACCTGCAGGTCGTCTTCGTCACCACCGACCCCGAACGGGACACTCCCGAGTCCCTCGGCGCATGGCTCCAGGCACAGGACCCGTCCTTCATCGGGCTCACCGGGGACTTCGCCGCCATCCAGACCGCCGCACGCACGCTCGGCATCGGCATCGAGGCAGCCAAGAAGGACGACAACGGCAACGTCGTCTCCATGCACGGCGCCCAGGTCATCGCGTTCTCGCCCAAGACCGACGAGGGCTACGTCCTCTACGGCGAGGGCACCACCGTCGACGACTACACCAAGGACCTGCCGAAGCTCGTCAAGGGAGAGACCCCGTGAACGCCCGCACCACCCGCACCCTCGCCGCCGCCCTCTCCCTGACGGCGGCCCTCGCCCTGTCCGGCTGCTCCGGCGACAGCGAGCCGAAGATAGCGGTCAGCGGCGCGTTCATGCCCCAGCCCGTGAGCGACAAGATGGCCGGCGCCTTCATGGTCATCAAGAACAACACCGAGACCGCCGACAAGCTCACCGGCGCCACCTCCCCGCTCTCCGACGATCTCCAGGTCCACGAGACCAAGGACCAGAAGATGCAGCAGGTCCAGTCGATGGACGTGCCGGCGAACGGTGAACTCCGGCTGGAGCGCGGCGGCAACCACATCATGCTGATGGGGCTCAAGAGCACTCCGAAGGTCGGGGACAAGGTCACCGTCGAGCTCCGCTTCGAGAAGGCCGGCCCCGTCAAGGTCGAACTGGACGTGAAGGAACGGACGTACAACGCGCAGAACTCGAAAGCCCACTGACGGACCGAGGAACTGACACGCCATGACGGCCACCGCCCCCGCCCCATCCGCGGCCCGCGCCCCTGCCACGGCATTCCTGCCCAGGCTCGCGCTGGTCCTCGCAGCCCTGCTGGCAACCCTGTTCACCGCGGCCTCACCGGCCACGGCGCACGCCGCACTCACCGCGAGCGACCCCAAGGACGGGGCGGTGGTCGCCACGGCCCCCGCCCAGGTCACCCTCTCCTTCTCGGAGCAGGTCGCGATGGGCGACGACTCCATCCGCGTCCTCGACCCCCAGGGCAGGCGGGTGGACACCGGCGAGCTGCGCGACATGTGCAGCGGGAACACCGTCCGCTACGGCACCGCCCTGCACACGGGCCTGCCCGACGGCACCTACACCGTCGCCTGGCAGGCCGTCTCGGCCGACAGCCATCCCATCTCCGGGGCCTTCACCTTCTCCATCGGCGCGCCCTCGGCCACCGATGTCACGCTGCCGACCGCGCAGGCGGGCGGCGGACCCGTGGGCGTCGCGTACGGGATCGCCCGCTACGCCGCCTACGCGGGCTTCACCGTCCTCGTGGGCGGCGCCGCCTTCATCCTGCTGTGCTGGCGCCGGGGCGCCGCCGAACGGCCGCTCCAGAAGCTCGTCGTGCGCGCCTGGGTCACGCTGACCGTCGCCACCCTCGTGATGCTGATGCTCCGGACCCCGTACACCGGCTCCGGGAAGTTCGCCGACGCCTTCGACCTCGACGGGCTCAGGGCCGTCCTGGAGACCAAGACCGGCGCCTCGCTCGTCTCCCGGCTGCTCCTGCTGGGCGCCGCCGCCCTCTTCGTCGCCGTCCTCTTCGGTGTGTACGCGCGCCGCCTACAGGAGGCCGGCCCCGAGGAGGAGGCGGACGCGGAGGCGTCCGAGAGGACCAGGGACACCAACGACCTCACCTTCGGCCTGGCCATCGGCGGCGCCGTCGTCGCCGGCGGCATCGCCGCCACGTGGGCCCTCTCGGAGCACGCCTCCACCGGTATCCAGCCCGGGATCGCCATGCCGGCCGACATCCTGCACCTGCTGGCCGTCGCCACCTGGCTCGGTGGTCTCACCGCGCTGCTCGTCGCCCTCCACAAGGTCCCGGGGATCGAACGCGCGGCTGTCCGGCGCTTCTCCACGGTCGCCTTCGTCAGCGTCCTGGTGCTCGCCGTCACCGGGGTGTACCAGTCCTGGCGCCAGCTCGGCAGCTGGTCCGCCCTCACCGGAACCGACTACGGGCGGCTGCTGCTCGTGAAGGTCGGCCTCGTCGCCGTCCTCCTCGGGGTCGCCTGCCTGTCCCGGAAGTGGACCGCACGGCTCGCCGACAGCCTCGAGTCAGCCGTGGTTCCCGCCGCAGCGGCCGCAGAGGCGGCCGGGCCGGGCGATGTTTCACGTGAAACAAGCTCCGGCGTCTCCGGCTCCGACGGCCTCGACGGTTTCGACGGCCTCGATGGCTCCGATGTTTCACGTGAAACAGAGCCCGTCACCGTCCCGGCGGACCCGGAGCGCGCCGCGCAGCTCGCCCGGCAGCGCGCCGCCCGTGAGAACGCGCGCGAGAAGCAGGCCCGTGACGCCGACCCCCACCGCGCCGGCCTGCGCCGCTCCGTCCTCGCCGAAGCGGGGATCGCCGTGATCCTGCTCGCCGTCACCACCGTCCTCACCAGCACCGAGCCCGGACGCACCGTGGAGCAGGAGGCCGGCCGTGCCGGTTCCAGCGCCACCGCCGTCCCCGACCGCGCGGTCAAGATCACTCTGCCGTTCGACACCGGCGGCCAGAACGGCAAGGGGTCCGTCCGGCTCGAGCTCGACCCGGGCCGGGTCGGTGCGAACACCCTTCACCTCTGGGCCGACTCCAGCGACGGCAAGCCCTTCGACCTCCCCGAGATCAAGGTCGCCTTCACCCTGCCGGCCAAGGACATCGGTCCCCTGCCGCTCGTTCCCGACCAGGCCGCCCCCGGGCACTGGACCGCATCCGGTGTCCAGCTGCCGCTCGCCGGCGAATGGCGCATCGACGTGACCGTCCGCACCTCCGACATCGACCAGACCACCGTGCAGAAGACTGTGAAGATCGGCTGACCAGCGTGACCGACAGCAATCCCGACATCGAGATCTCCCGGCGCAGGCTGCTGGGCACCGTCGGCGCCGCGGGCGCCGCCGGACTCGCGCTCGGCGCCGCCGGCGGCGCCCTCGCGCACTCCGCGCTCGCCGACTCCGGGAGCGGCTCCGCCGCGGGCGCCGCCGGAAGCCTGTCCTCCCTCGGCGCCACCCAGGTGGCCTTCCACGGGGAGCACCAGGCCGGCATCACCACGCCCCTGCAGGCCAAGGGCCACCTCGTCGCCTTCGATCTCACCCCGGGGGCGGGCCGTACCGAGGCCTCCGCGCTGCTGCGACGCTGGTCGGACACGGCACGGCGGCTCATGGCGGGCGAGCCTTCCGCGACCTCCGACAGCGGTATCGCCCTGGATGCCGGCCCGTCCTCCCTCACCATCACCTTCGGCTTCGGCCACTCCTTCTTCGAGCGCACCGGCCTCGGCGCCCGCCGCCCCGCCGCCCTCGACCCGCTCCCGGACTTCTCCTCCGACCGGCTCGACCCCCAGCGCAGCAACGGCGACCTGTGGGTCCAGATCGGCTCGAACGACGGGCTCGTCGCCTTCCACGCCCTGCGCGCCCTGCAGAAGGCCGCCGGGGACGCCGCCCGCGTCCGCTGGCAGATGAACGGCTTCAACCGGTCCCCCGGGGCCACCGGCACCCCGATGACCGCCCGCAACCTCATGGGCCAGGTCGACGGCACCAACAACCCGAAGCCCTCGCAGCCCGACTTCGACAAGCGGATCTTCGTCCCCGCGGCGGGCCCGGGACCGGCCGAGCACGCATGGATGGCCGGGGGCTCGTACGCCGTCGTGCGGCGCATCCGCATGCTGCTCGACGACTGGGACAAGCAGTCGCTCGCCCAGCAGGAGCAGGTCATCGGCCGCACCAAGGCCACCGGTGCACCCCTGACCGGCGGCACGGAGACCACCAAGATGGCGCTCGACAAGTTCGGCGCCGACGGCAAGCCGGTCATCCCGTCCAACGCGCACGCCCGGATCTCCGCCCCCGAGCAGAACGGCGGGGCGGCCATGCTGCGCCGTCCCTTCTCCTTCCACGACGGGATCGGCTCCGACGGCGCCCCGGACGCCGGACTCCTCTTCGTCTGCTGGCAGGCCGATCCGCTGCGCGGGTTCGTGCCCGTCCAGCGCAAGCTCGACCGCGGGGACGCGCTGTCGGAGTTCATCCGGCACGAGTCCAGTGGCCTGTACGCGGTTCCGCCCGGCCCCCGCAGCGGCGAATACGTGGGGCAGCGGCTGCTCGAAGGATGAACAGGACCCCGGTCGGCGTGACCCCGGCATTACGCTGATCGCATGTCAGCCACCCGCTTCACGTATCTCGGTCCCGAGGGCACCTTCACCGAGGCCGCCCTGCGCACCCTGCCGGAAGCCGCGACCCGGGAGCTCATCCCGATGGTGTCGGTTCCGGCCGCCCTGGACGCCGTGCGCAACGGCGAGGCGGCCGCCGCACTCGTCCCGATCGAGAACTCGGTCGAGGGCGGGGTCACCGCCACCCTCGACGAGCTGGCCTCGGGCGAGCCGCTGATGATCTACCGCGAGGTGCTGCTGCCCATCGCCTTCGCCCTGCTCGTACGGCCCGGGACCTCGCTGTCGGACGTCAAGACGGTGACGGGTCACCCGGTCGCCCAGCCCCAGGTGCGCAACTGGCTGCGGGCGAACCTGCCCGACGCGGTGTGGGAGTCGGCCGCCTCGAACGCCGACGGCGCCCGGCTGGTCCAGGAGGGCCGCTTCGACGCCGCCTTCGCGGGCGAATTCGCCGCGGCCACCTACGGGCTCGTCCCGCTGGTCACCGAGATCCACGACGCGGAGAACGCCGAGACCCGGTTCGTGCTCGTGGGACGCCCCGCGCGGCCCGCCGCGCCGACCGGCGCCGACAAGACCTCCGTCGTGCTGTGGCTCGGCGACGACCACCCGGGTGCGCTGCTGGAGCTCCTCCAGGAGTTCGCGGTCCGCGGGGTCAACCTGATGCTGATCCAGTCCCGTCCAACGGGACAGGGCATCGGCAACTACTGCTTCGCCGTCGATGCCGAGGGCCACATCTCGGACCGGCGGGTCAGCGAGGCGCTCATGGGCCTCAAGCGGACCTGTCCCCAGGTCCGCTTCCTCGGGTCGTACCCGCGTGCCGGCGTCGCTCAGAGTGATGTCAGGGCACCTCGGGCCGGAACCTCCGACGGTGACTTCACGGACGCCTCGGACTGGCTGACTCGTTGCCTCGACGGCCGGGCGTAGGCCGTCGTCCACTGCCCCGCCCATTGTCCACAGAGTTATCCACAGGGCGGGATGGGAACCTGGGGACAAGTCGACAGAGCGGCACGACAAGGTCGACAAATCGGTCGGTGGGCTCAGGTTTCGCGCTGGGGAGCGGGAGGTGAACGGTGTCACCCCCGTATCGCCGATCAACTCTTTGGGGCGAGTCATTCCCACCCGAATGAGTGTGTGAGGGTGGTTTGAACCCTGATTCACCTCGGCCATCCACCGATCAGGAATGATCTATTCCTGTGTCCACAGATGCAGCGCACAGCCTGTGGATAAGATGCCGGCCGCGGCAATTCCTGTGGACAAGAACCACCTCCGGCCCTGCTCAGGGCCCGCCCGGCCGTCGGCATTGCGCCCCTTTTCGGGGAAAGGGGCCGGTTTTATTGACGGTCCGAGAAGGTGCACTTCCGGTCACCGATCAAGACTTATCCATTCGTTGCAATTGGGACATAGTGACACGCAGCGTGATATCGGTGTGATCCCAGGAAGCCCAGCCCGGTAGCCTGGAGGCGTGATTGACCTTCGGCTGCTCCGTGAAGACCCTGACCGTGTCCGCGCCTCGCAGCGCGCCCGTGGAGAGGACGTCGACCTCGTCGACGCACTGCTCTCCGCCGACGAGCGCCGCAGGTCCTCCGGCATGCGCTTCGACGAACTGCGCAATGAGCAGAGGTCCCTCGGCAAGCTCATCCCCAAGGCCTCTCCCGAGGAGCGGGCCGAGCTGCTGAAGAAGGCCGAACAGCTCAAGCAGGACGTCAAGGCCGCCGAGGCCGAGCAGAACGAGGCCGACGAAGCCGCCAAGCAGCTTCTCCTCCAGCTCGGCAACATCGTCCACGAGGACGTCCCGGTCGGCGGCGAAGAGGACTTCACCGTCCTGGAGACGCACGGCACCATCCGGGACTTCGCCACCGAGGGCTTCGAGCCCAAGGACCACCTGGAGCTCGGCGAGCTGCTGGGCGCCATCGACGTCGAGCGCGGCGCCAAGGTCTCGGGCTCGCGCTTCTACTACCTGACCGGTGTGGGCGCCCTGCTGGAGCTGGCGCTGGTCAACGCGGCGATCGCCCAGGCCACCGAGGCCGGCTTCATCCCGATGCTGACCCCCGCGCTGGTCCGCCCGCGCGCCATGGAGGGCACCGGCTTCCTCGGCCAGGCCGCGGAGAACGTCTACCACCTGGAGAAGGACGACTACTACCTGGTCGGCACCTCCGAGGTCCCGCTCGCCGCGTACCACATGGACGAGATCATCAACGCCGACAAGCTGCCGCTGCGGTACGCCGGCTTCTCGCCGTGCTTCCGCCGCGAGGCCGGTACGTACGGCAAGGACACCCGCGGCATCTTCCGCGTCCACCAGTTCGACAAGGTCGAGATGTTCTCGTACGTCGCGCCGGAGGAGGCCGAGGCCGAGCACCAGCGGCTCCTGGAGTGGGAGAAGCAGTGGCTGACCAGCCTGGAGCTGCCGTTCCAGGTGATCGACGTCGCCACCGGTGACCTGGGCGCCTCCGCCTCGCGCAAGTTCGACTGCGAGGCGTGGATCCCGACCCAGGGCAAGTACCGCGAGCTGACCTCCGCCTCGAACTGCGACAGCTTCCAGGCCCGCCGCCTGTCGATCCGCTACCGCGACGGCAAGAAGACCCAGCCGCTGTCCACGCTCAACGGCACCCTGTGCGCCGTTCCGCGCACGATCGTCGCGATCCTGGAGAACCACCAGCAGGCCGACGGTTCGGTACGGGTGCCCCAGGCGCTCCGTCCCTACCTCGGCGGCCGCGAGGTCCTGGAGCCGATCAACAAGTGAGCCCGGCCCCGTTCCCGTACAAGCTCGTCGCCACCGATCTCGACGGCACGCTGCTGCGTGGTGACGACACCGTCTCGGAACGCACCCGTGAAGCGCTCGTCGCGGCCACCGCGGCGGGCGCGGCGCACATCATCGTCACCGGCCGTGCCGTGCCCTGGACCCGGCAGGTGCTGGACGATCTCGGCTACAAGGGGATCGCGGTCTGCGGGCAGGGCGCGCAGGTCTACGACGCGGGTGCGCACCGGCTGCTGACCTCGGTGACGCTGGACCGGCAGCTGGCCGGTCTGGCGCTGTCGAAGCTGGAGGCCGAGATCGGTCCGCTGGCCTTGGCGGCCAGCCGGGACGGGGTGGACGGCGAGGTCCTGTTCGGGCCCGGGTACCAGGCGCAGGGGGGCCTCCCGGCGCTCTACCTGGAGGACACGGCCGCGGTGTGGACGGCTCCGCTGAACAAGCTCTACATCCAGCACCGGGAGCTCGACGACGACGCGCTCGTCAAGGTGGCCCGGGAGACCGTCGGCAGCCTGGTCGACATCGTCATGGCGGGTCCCGGCATAGTCGAGTTCCTGCCGCTCGGCCTGACCAAGGCCACCGGTCTGTCGCTGGCCGCGCGCCGGCTGAAGGTGAAGGCTGCGGAGACGATCGCCTTCGGTGACATGCCCAACGACATCCCGATGTTCGGGTGGGCCGGGCACGGGGTGGCGATGGCCAATGCCCACGCGGAGCTCAAGGCGGTGGCCGACGAGGTGACGACCTCCAACGAGGAGGACGGCATCGCGGTGGTGCTGGAGCGTCTGCTGGGCGCCGCGTAACCGGTACGGACGTACGAGAGGTCCGGGACGGCCCGCGCCGCGAGGCGCGCTCGAAGTGGCCGTCCCGGACCTTTTGTTGCTCCCCGCACGACTCACTCTGCCCCGGGCGGAAGTCCCGTACCAGTGAATTTCCGCGCATCAGCCGTGAATCCGGCGGCGCCGCCAGTACGCGACGGTGAGGACGCCCAGCAGCGGACCCCACAGCAGCAGGGGCACGTACGACAGGTTGAAGATCCACAGGGCCGGCCCGGTGGGTGCGTCGGGATTCGCGGCGTTGACCTCGTTCCAGGTCGAGGCGCCGAGGACCGTGATGCCGGTGAGCGCGATCGCGCCCAGCGCGGCGGGAACCACCGCCACCAGGGGGTGGAAGCGGCGTCCGCCCGCCCACGGGATCCAGCAGGGCAGCTCCTCGCCCCAGCGCTGGACCAGCCCGAGGCTCAGCAGGCCCAGGCACTCCTGCAGGACGCTGACGAAGATCAGGACCAGCGATTCCCGGCCCGGGTAGTACGCGTGGTGCAGATCGCTGCCCGGGCCCCAGCCCATGGGCACGCCGGCCGCGACCACGAGCCGCCAGACGCAGCTGGGGAGCACCGTCAGTGAGGCGAGTCCGGCGAGCCGGCGAAGCCGGGGGGAGACTCCGGGCACGGTGTCCGAAGCAGCTGCGACGGTGTGGGCGGTCATGGTCCAAGTCCTGTCCTGGAGGGGCTGGTTGATGACTCAAGCCTCGTGGGCCGAGGCGTTCGCGACCATCTGCCGATCAGCCGGTCGGCGGCCCGGCCCGGCCTGCGGGTCTGTGCCGATCGGCAGATGGCCGGACGGCCGCGCGCGCTCGTAGGGTCGGCTCATGACCGCCAAACTCCGTGCCGCGTATGCCCCCTTGCTGACGGCGGCCGCGCTGGCCGGCATCGCCGCCACCTTCCTGCGGGTGCCCCCGGCGTGGCTGCTGCTCTGGGAGGGTCCTCTGCTTCTCCTGCTGGCCCTGGTGGCCCGCTGGTCTCCGGTGCGCGCCGCGATCTTCGCGGGCCTCCTCGGCGTGGCGGCCGCCGCGCTGTGGCCCGTCCCGCTGGTGTGGGAGAGCGGATCGTGGCTGGAGGCCTGCGGGGCGGCGGCGTTCTGGGCGCTGCCCGCCCTCGGGGCGGTGCTGGCCGGCGGCCATCTGCGCCGCCAGGCCGGCCGGATGCGGCAGGCCGTCCGGGATGCCCGGCGCGACCAGCAGTTGGAACTGGCCCGGGACCTGCACGACTTCGTGGCGCACGACGTCAGCGCCATCGTGGTGCAGGCCCAGGCGGCCCGGTTCGTGGCGGCGCAGGATCCCGGCCAGGCGGTCCGCGCGCTGGAGCGGATCGAGACGGCGGGGCTGAGTGCACTGGCCTCGATGGACCGGACGGTGCACGCGCTGCAGGAGGCGGCGGGCGGGCCGACGACCCCGGTTCCGGGCCTGGCCCAACTGCCGGAGCTGGTGGAGCGGTTCGAGGGCGGAGCCCTGGACGCGGACCCGGAAGCCGTACGGGGGCTGTCGCGGGAGGCGGACACCACGGCGTACCGGGTGGCCGTCGAGGCGCTGACCAACGTACGCCGGCACGCGCCCGGAGCCGCCGTGGTGGAGGTCGCCGTACGCCGGGCCGGGGCGGGCATAGAGCTCAGCGTGGCCAATTCCGCGGCGCCACGGGGCGCGGGCGGGCTGCTGGCCCGGCGGAGGCGGGGCGGGACGGGGCTGGCCGGCCTGCGCGGGCGCGTGGAGGCGGCGGGCGGGCAGCTGCGGGCCGGGGCGGACGCGGACGGCGGGTGGCGGGTTCGCGCCGTCTTCCCGGCGGAGGAGCACCTGCCCGGGTGATCATGGCGGCGTGACCACACGCATCCTGATAGCCGATGACCAAGAGGACATTCGCAGCGGTTTCCGGCTGATCCTCGATTCACAGCCGGACATGACCGTCGTGGGGGAGGCGGCGGACGGGGAACGCGCGGTGGCGCTGGCCCGGGAACTGCGGCCCGACGTGGTGCTGGCGGACATCCGGATGCCACGGCTGGACGGGCTGGAGGTGACCCGGCTGCTGGCTCCCGAGACCCGGGTGGTGGTGGTGACCACCTTCGACCTGGACGAGTACGTGCACACCGCCCTGCGCAACGGGGCCTGCGGGTTCCTGCTCAAGCGGTCCGGGCCGGCCCTGCTGATCGAAGGGGTCCGGGCGGCGATGGCCGGGGACACGCTGATCAGTCCGCAGATCACGGTGCGCCTGCTGAGCCGGCTGACGGAGTCAGGTCCCGTCGTCCGCCGCGCGCCGCATCCGCTGACGGAGCGGGAGCTGGACATCGTGCGCCTGGTGGCGCGGGGGCTGACCAACGCCGAGATCGGGGCGGAGCTGTTCATCAGCGCGGGGACGGCCAAGACCCACATCGCGAACGTCCAGGCCAAGACCGGGGCCAGGAACCGGGTGGGGATCGCCGCGTGGGCATGGGAGCACGGCGTGGTGACGGCCGAGACCGACTAGGCGTGTTTCACGTGAAACAACCTCGTTTCACATGAAACGGGGTCGTGTTTCACGTGAAACATCGTGGCGGGTGAGCGGCCAGGCGAGCAGACCGACCGAGAGCGCGATGGCGTGGCCGAGGTCGGTGAAGGTGCCGCCGGTGGCGAGGGGGAGCCCGAAGAAGGCGACCGCTCCGGCCAGGTAGAACCACCGCCAAGGGCTGGGGAGCCGGTAGGTGAGGACACCGACGGCGGCCGCGAGCCCGTAGCTGACGCCGATGTCGACGACATGGGTCATGCTGCGCGGGGCTCGGTGGTCCTCGATGGCCATCAGCAGGATCCGCTGGCTGACGAGGGTGGCGATGACATGGGCGCTCGCCACGATCAGGAGCCAGCGCTGCGTGCCGAGCCAGCGTTCGACGGGCGCGTAGAACAGCTCGAAGAGAACGGCGTAGAGGGCGAGCGAGGCCGGGTTCTCGATCCAGAACGCGCTGCTGAGGAGCGCCCGTATGGGGTGCTGGACGAGCTGGTGGATGTTGCTGCTGTTGCGGTGGAGCAGAACGTGTTCGACCCGGTCGGGCGCGATCGCGACGACGATGCTGGTGACTGCGATGATCAGCAGCCAGATGTGCGTCCCGGGCGAGGAGCGTATCCACGACCGCAGGGGCCTGGACGGCTCCGGCTCGGTGTGCTCGATCATGCACCGATGATGACCCGCAAAGCTGTGCCCCGCCTGGCCGGTGGGCCGGGCGGGGCACTGTTGCGCAGGGCCTGCGGCGGGACTTACTCCTCGCCGGCCAGGGTGAGGCGGCGCAGCTTCTGGCCCGCGTAGACGGTGGCGCCGACGGTGACCACGGTCAGCAGGATCGCGGCGGTGGGAAGGCCCACGGTGGCGTCGACGTACCCGTCCCCGGCCACCTTCTCGGCAAGGGCCAGGGCCCACTGCTGGACGCTGAGGGTCTTGGCTCCGGAGACCAGGCTGCCGAAGAGCGACTCCCAGATCAGGGCGTAGACCAGGCCGAAGACGACCGCGTGCCGGCTGACGGTGCCGAGCAGCAGGAACAGCGCGCTGTAGGCGATCGAGGCCACGAGGGCGGCGATCGTGTAGGCGACGGCGATCTGCTGGCCGTTGCCGTTGAGGATGAACCCGGCGATCAGGGTGGGGATCGCGGAGAAGGCCATGGTGACGGCGATCGCCACGATCAGCTTGGTCATGATGATCGTCGGGCGCTTCAGCGGCTTGGAGAGCAGGTAGACGATCGAGCCGTCGTCGATCTCCGGGCCGATGGAGCCGGTGCCGGCGATGACGCCGATCAGCGGAACCATGGTGGCGAGGGCGAAGCCCCCGAGGAGGTCCGCGGCGACCTTGTCGTCCACACCCGCGAAGGCGCGGACGGCGAGGGCGATGACGATCAGCAGGGCGGGCAGCGCGAACAGGATCAGCGCGCGCCGCCGGCCGAGCAGGGCCCGGTAGGTAAGCCGGGCAACGGTGGGGTCGTACATGGGTGCCAGCTCCTTTCAGGCCGAGACGAGGTAGGAGAAGACCGACTCGAGGGACTCGTCGGAGGGCGAGACCGTCAGCAGCCGGATGTCGTTCGCGCGGGCCACACGGGGCAGCAGCTCCGTGAACCGGCCGAAGTCGACGGCCTGGATGCGCAGCGCGCCCTCCTTCAGGTCGACCTCGATGCCGGCCGTGGAGGGGTCGGCGATCAGGGCCGCGGCGAGGGCCCGGTCGTCGGAGGAGCGGACGAGGTAGCGGTGCGGGCGGTCCGTCATCAGGCGCCGGATCTTGCGGAAGTCGCCGGACGCGGCGTGCCGGCCGGCGACGACCACCTCGATGTGCGAGGCGAGCTGCTCGACCTCCTCCAGGATGTGGGAGGAGAACAGGACGGTGCGTCCCTCGTCGCCCATGCGTCGCAGCAGGTCCATCAGCTGCATGCGCTGGCGCGGGTCCATCCCGTTGAACGGCTCGTCCAGGAGCAGCACGGACGGGTTGTGGACGAGGGCGGACGCCATCTTCACGCGCTGGCGCATGCCCTTGGAGTAGGTGGAGATCTTTCGGTCCTGGGCGTACTCCATCTCGACGGTGGCGAGCGCCCGCTGGGCGTCCGCGTCGTCGAGGCCGTGCAGCTCGGCGTTGGCGACGACGAACTCCCGGCCGGTGAGGAAGTCGTACATCGCCTCGCGCTCGGGCACGACACCGATCTGCTTGTAGACCTGCTCGTTCTGCCAGATCGGCGCGCCGTCGAGGGTGACCGTTCCCGTGGAGGGGGCGAGGAAGCCGCCCATCATGTTGATGAGGGTGGACTTCCCCGCGCCGTTGGGACCCAGGAGCCCGGTGACACCGGGTCCGATGCGCATGGTCACGTCGTTGACGGCGACGACGTTCCCGAACCAGCGGGAGGTGTGGTCGATGTCGATGGTGGTCACAGCCCGGCCTTCCGGTAGCGGGCCATCAGGGCGGCGTAGGAGCCGGCGATGAGGCCGAGGGCGACGAGCAGGTAGACGGCACCGACGCCGGCCGAGGGACCCTCGCCGCCGGGGAAGGCGGAGGTCGCGTTGAGGAACGCGGTCTGTACGCCGTCGATGAGGGTGATGGGGGAGAACAGGCCCATCCACTCGATGGCTCCGGCGTTCCCGGTGCTGTAGGCGATCCCCTGGACCGCGGTCACCGCGCCGAAGGGGATCAGGAGCACCGCGATGATCGCGGCGACGCCGAACCCGCGGCGCGGGGTGAGCGCGGCCATGACCAGGCCGAGGCCGGAGAAGAGCAGCGACAGCAGCAGAACCGACACGAGTCCCTGCCCGAATCCCTTGGTCTGGTGGGCGAAGTCGAACTTCGCCAGGAGCGACCCGATCCACATGATCAGCAGCGGGGTCGCGGTGAGGATGAACAGGGCCGAGGCCATGGCCGCGTACTTGGCCACGACGTAGTCGACGCGTTCGATGGGCCGCGAGAAGTAGAGCGGCACCGTCTTGAAGCGCAGGTCCCGGGAGACGGACTGCGGTGCCTGGGAGGCGAGGAAGAGGCCGATGATCACCTGGGTGGTCAGGGCGTACGTCGTGTACTTGATCGGCAGGTCGGTGGAGCCGGGCACCGCGATGG
This sequence comes from Streptomyces sp. NPDC090045, assembly GCF_044747975.1. NCBI lineage: Bacteria > Bacillati > Actinomycetota > Actinomycetes > Kitasatosporales > Streptomycetaceae > Streptomyces > Streptomyces sp. NPDC090045. The sequence goes on along the minus strand of NZ_JBIVFA010000006.1, from coordinate 309,657 downwards.
CGACCGCGACGATGATCAGCGCGGGGACGCACATCACCGCGAAGAGGATCATCGGCAGGACCTTGGACTTGGCCGAGCGGCCGAGTCCGTAGGCGCCGCGCAGGGACTGCGAGAACAGCGACTTGCGGGCGTAGGCACGGCCGAGCCGGGGCCCGTCGTAGGACCGGTAGCCGATGTTGTGGATCTGGGTCGACGTCTCAGGCGCCATCGGAACCGGCTCCCTTCTGCTGGACGGAGTACGCGGGCTGGTCGCTGTCGCGGAAGACCTCCGCGATGTGGTGGCGGCGCTGCTCCATGCGGACCAGGCCGATGCCCAGGTCGGCGACCGTGTCGCGGACGGTGTCGTAGGTGTGCTCGCCGGAGGCCTCGACGAGGAGGATGTGGCCGGCGCCGGGCAGGCCCTGCTCGCTGCCCTCGTGCAGGACGACGCCTGCCTCGGTGAGCGCCTTGCGCAGGGCGGCGGTGCCGTCCGGGTGGGTGTCGGAGTCGGTGACCTCGACCGCGAGGGTCGTGGTGATCTGGGTGAAGTCGCTGGTGGAGCTGGAGCGCAGCAGCTTGCCGCCGTCGACGACCACCACGTGGTCGCAGGTCCGCTCCAGCTCGCCGAGGAGGTGGGAGGTGACCAGGACGGAGATGCCGAAGTCCGTGTAGACGCGACGGATCAGGCCGAGCATCTCGTCGCGCCCGACCGGGTCCAGGCCGTTGGTCGGCTCGTCGAGGAGCACCAGCTGGGGGTCGTGGACGAGGGCCTGGGCGAGCTTGACGCGCTGCTTCATGCCGGTGGAGTAGCCGCCGATGGGGCGGTAGCGCTCCTCGTACAGCCCGACGTGGCGCAGGGTGTCGGCGGTGCGCTCGCGGGCCGCGGTGGGCGGCAGCCCGGACATGCGGGCCATGTGGACGACGAACTCGGTGGCCGAGACGTCGGGTGGCAGGCAGTCGTGCTCGGGCATGTAGCCGACGCGTTCACGGATGGCACTGCCATGCGTTTTGACGTCGAGGCCGAGCACGGCGGCGCTGCCCTCGGTGGCGGGGGACAGTCCCAGCAGGATTTTGATCAGCGTGGACTTGCCGGCTCCGTTGGCACCCACGAGGCCGGTCACACCAGGCCCGATGTCCAGGGAGAGCCGGTCGAGGGCGGTCACTCGGGGGTACCGCTTGCTCAGGCTTTCGGTCGCGATGACAGTCACGGGTTCGACGTTAGTGGGGGAGCCCTCGCGAAGCGTCAGACCTTGAGTGGGATCCCGTCTCCGCCTTGAGGCGTACGTACCCGTACTGGAGGCTGATGTGGACCGGACAACTTTATCCACAGGTCTGTGCACGACCCTTGACGTGATCTCCAGTCATTGTCACATTCATCAGTGTCAAGTTACGGGCGCGTACGGCTAGACGGATGGACGGGCTGACATGGCTGGGGACACCAAGCAACGCACCGCGCGACTCTCCGGACGACTCTCCGCCGATCTGGACGGGTTCAGAGAGGTGCAGCGCCTCTCGTACGAGTGCGCCGAGGCCGTCGCGGCCCAGCTGCGGCCCGGCGTGACCGAGCGCGAGGCGGCGCGCATGCAGCGCCAGTGGCTGCGCGACCGTGGCGTGCGGGACTGGTTCCACCTGCCCTTCGCCTGGTTCGGGGACCGCACCGCCTTCGCGAACTTCAGGATCCCGCTGCAGTTCTTCCCGACCAACCGGAAGCTGGAGCCGGGGATGCCCTTCATCCTCGACATGGCGCCGGTCTACAAGGGCTACGCGGCCGACATCGGGTATTCGGGCAGCCTCGGACTGAATCCGGTGCAGGACAGGCTCATGTCCGACCTGCAGGCCCACCGCGTACTGATCCTGGAGCAGGTGCGGGAGCGCCGCTCCCTGCGCGAGATCTACGAGAACGTCGAGCGGCTGATGACCCGGCAGGGGTACGCCAACCGGCACCGGGCCTATCCGTTCGGCGTGATCGCGCACAAGATCGACCGGGTCAAGGAGCGGCGCTGGTCGCCGACCGCGTTCGGCTTCGGCACCCAGTCCCTGAAGGGCCTGGCCGGCGACGCGCTGCACGGGCACCGTGAGGGCTGGTCCCCGCTGTGGAGCCCGTACCACTTCTCCGACCACCCGCCGCAGCCCGGACTGTGGGCGGTGGAGCCGCACCTGGGATTCCGGGGCACCGGCGCGAAGTTCGAGGAGATCCTGGTCGTCACCGACTCCCGGGATCCCGAGGAGAGCGCGTTCTGGCTGGACGACGACCTGCCGCACGTGCGGCGCTGGGCCGAGGAGAAGGCAGCATGAGCGACATGAGCGGAGCAGGAGTGGCAGGGCTTGCGGGTGCGCGCGAGCGCCGGGTGAGCACCGGAGGGGTCGAGCTGTCGGTCGTCGAGCTCGGCGAGGCGGACCGCCCGACCGTGCTGCTGGTGCACGGCTACCCGGACAGCAAGGAGGTCTGGTCGGAGGTCGCCGAGCGGCTCGCGGCCCGCTTCCACGTGGTCCTCTACGACGTACGCGGCCACGGGCGCTCCACCGCGCCGCAGCCGCTGCGCGGCGGATTCACCCTGGAGAAGCTGACCGACGACTTCCTGGCGGTGGCGGACGCGGTCAGCCCGGACCGGCCCGTGCACCTGGTCGGCCACGACTGGGGCTCCGTACAGGGCTGGGAGTTCGCGACGGTCGGCCGTACCGAGGGCCGGATCGCGTCCTTCACCTCGATGTCGGGGCCCTCCCTCGACCACTTCGGCCACTGGATCAAGAAGCGGATGACGCGGCCCACCCCGCGCGCGGCCGCGCAGCTCCTCGGCCAGGGCGCCAAGTCCTGGTACGTCTACATGCTGCACACCCCCGTGCTCCCGGAGCTCGCCTGGCGCGGGCCGCTCGGCAGGCGGTGGCCCGCGATGCTCCAACGCCTCGAGAACGTTCCGGCCGGCTCGTACCCGACGGCCTCGCTGCCCTCGGACGCGGCGCACGGCGCCTGGCTCTACCGCGACAACGTGCGGTCCCGGCTGCGCCGGCCGCGCCCCGACGCGTACGCCCACGCGCCCGTGCAGCTGATCACCCCGACCGGGGACTCCTTCCTGTCCGAGCGGCTCTACGACGGCCTGGAGCACTGGGCTCCGGACCTGCTGCGGCGCACCCTGCCCGCCAAGCACTGGGTGCCCCGGACCCGGCCGGACCAGCTGGCCGCCTGGATCACCGAGTTCGTCACCTCCCGTGAGGAACCGGCCACGCGGGCACCGGAGCGCAAGGCCCCGGGCCGGTACGCCGACCGCTTCGGCGGCCAGCTGGTCCTGGTCACCGGCGCGGCCAGCGGCATCGGACGGGCCACCGCCTTCGCGTTCGCCGAGGCCGGGGCCCGGGTCGTGGCCGTCGACCGCGACGCCGAAGGCGCGGCGCGCACGGCCGACATGGCCCGCCTCGTGGGCGCCGCCGAGGCCTGGGCCGAGTGCGTGGACGTCAGCGACGAGCAGGCGATGGAGAAGCTCGCGGTGAAGGTCGCCGCCGAGTACGGGATCGTGGACATCCTGGTCAACAACGCCGGGATCGGCCTGTCCGGAGCCTTCCTCGACACCACGGCCGAGGACTGGAAGAAGGTCCTGGACGTCAATCTGTGGGGGGTCATCCACGGCTGCCGGATCTTCGGCAAGCAGATGGCCGAGCGCGGCCAGGGCGGGCACATCGTCAACACCGCCTCCGCCGCGGCCTACCTGCCCTCCAGGACCCTGCCCGCCTACAGCACCTCCAAGGCCGCGGTGCTGATGCTCTCGGAGTGCCTGCGCGCGGAACTGGCGTCGAAGTCGATCGGCGTGTCCGCGATCTGCCCCGGCATCGTCAACACCAACATCACGGCCACCTCGCGCTTCGCGGGGGTGGACGAGGCCGAGGAGAAGCGCCGCCAGGAACGCTCCTCGCGGCTGTACGGGCTGCGCAACTTCCCGCCGGAGAAGGTCGCCGACGCCATCCTGCGCGCCGTGGTCCGCAACGAGGCCGTCGTCCCGGTCACGCCCGAGTCCAAGGGCGCCCTGTGGATGTCCCGCTACGCCCCGCGCGCCCTGCGGCGCATCGCACGGCTGGAGCCCAAGCTGTGAGCGCGGGCTCGTACCCGATCGCCCCGCGCCGGGACCTGCCGCCCGTGTGGAGAGAGCCCGGCACGGCCATATCCCCCTACTTCCGGCGGTCGTACCATCCCTCGCAGGAGGGCTCGCTGCGCAGGGCGGTCGAGTACCTTGCGGCTTCACCTGCCGTCCGGGCCCCGGCGGGCGCGGTCGGCCGAGCCGCGATGTCGTAGGGAGCCGGGATTGTCCGATCAGGCGGTGGCCGAATACCGGATCGAGGATCTGGCGCACCACAGCGGGGCGACGGTGCGCACGATCCGGGCGTACCAGGATCGCGGGCTGCTGCCCAAGCCGGAGCGGCGCGGCCGTTCCAACGTCTACCGGGACACGCATCTGGCGCGGCTGCGCCAGATCGCGGACCTGCTGGACCGCGGCTACACCCTGGCCTCCATCAAGGAGTTGCTGGAGGCCTGGGACGCGGGACGCGGACTGGGCGGCGTACTGGGGCTGGTCGCCGAGGTGCACGGGCCGTGGACCGACGAGGAGGCCGCGTGGATCAGCCGGGAGGAGCTGAACGAACGGTTCGGCGGCCGGCCGGACGACGAAGCGGTGGGCGAGGCGTGCGAGCTGGGGGTCCTGGAGCGGATCCCCGGGCGCCCGGACCAGTTCCTGGTGCCTTCCCCGCAGGAACTGGCGGTGGCCGCCGAGCTGTATGCGGCCGGGGTGCCGCTGCAGGCGATCACCGGCCACCTGCGGGAACTGCGCGGGCAGGTGGAGCACATCGCCTCGCGGTTCCTGGAGTTCACCACCGAGCACGTCTTCGCGCGCTACCTCGGGCAGGTGCCGCCCACGGACGCGGACGCGGCGGAGGCGGCGACGATGGTGCGGCGGCTGCGCCCGCTGGCCCAGCAGACCGTGGACGCGGAGCTGGCACGGGCGATGCGGCTCTTCGCCACCCGCCACCTGCAGCGGCACCTGGGGGCGGCGGGCACGCCCCAGCCGTCGGGCGCCTCGCCGGTGGCGCTGCCGGCCGGGACGGTACGGGCGGTGCAGGACCTGGTGGGCCCCGACCACGTGGCGGAGTTCGTCCGGGCCGCGACGGAGCGGGAACTCCAGGCCCGGACCATGAACGATCTGGCGCGGCGGGCGGAGCCGGGCCGGTAGTCCACAGGGCGGATCACGCGTTTGCCGTCAAAACCCGCCCAAACGGCTGTGGACAAGTCCCCTTTCCCTGTGGGCAACCGGGGCGGCGTCTCAGCCCACGGACTCGTACGCCGTCTTTTCGGGGCTCGCGCCGCCCCCCGGCGCGGTCTCGGAAAGGGACCCCGGTACGGCCGTCTCGACGGGCACCGCCGGCGCCACCGGCTCCGCGGTCCGCGAGGCACCGGCCCCCGCCCCGGTCCCGCTCCCCGTCCCCCTCCCGTACAGCAGGGCGGCCAGGGCCAGCCCGAGGATCCCGCCGGCCAGCTGGGCGGCGACGAATCCGGGCAGCGACTCCGGGGCGATGCCGGTGAAGGAATCGCTGAAGCTGCGCCCGACGGTGCCGGCCGGGTTGGCGAAGGAGCCGGAGGAGGTGAACCAGATCGCGGCGGCGATGTACGCCGCGACCGCTGCCGGGACGAGCCGGGGGCGCCCGATCCGCCCGAGGCCCTGGATCACGAGGACGAGCCCGGCGGTGGCGACCACCTCGCCGATGAGCAGGTGCCCGCCGTCGCGCACCTGGGTGGAGAAGGCGCCCGGGGTCCGCCCGAACATGGCCTCCGCGAGCAGGGCGCCGCCGATCGCGCCCGCGGTCTGGGCCACGGCGTAGACGAACGCCTCCCGGCCGCCGAGCCCCTCGCCGCCGGTGCGCCGGGCCCACCAGGAGGTGAGGGTGACCACCGGGTTGAGGTGGGCGCCGGACAGCGGCCCGAAGAGGGTGATGATCAGGCCGAGGCCGATGGCCGAGGCGAGCGAGTTGGCGATGAGGGCGACCCCGGTGTCGCGGCTGAGCTCGGCGGCTTGGAGTCCGGAGCCGATCACGACCACGAGCAGGCCCGCGGTTCCGATCAGCTCGGCAGCCGCACGGCGTGACAGAGAGGCATGGGCTGTCATGGTTTCTCCCCTGGGCAGAAGTGGCAGCGGAAAATATATTCCGCATCTTGGAAGAGCGATAGAGGGTGTCCACCCCCGGGCTCCACCGGAAAATCCCTGCCGGAAGACCGCACGAGCGGGCACGCTGGGGCCATGGATGAAAGACGCACCGTGAAGGTGTCGAAGTACGTCTCGAAACACCTGCGACACCAGCCGGAACGGATCGGACTGGTGCTCGACCCCCAGGGCTGGGTGGAGATCGACGACCTCCTGCGGGCGGCCGCCGCCCACGGGTTCCCCTTCAGCCGCGCCGAGCTCGACCACGTCGTCGCCGCCAACGACAAGCAGCGGTTCGCCGTCGACGGCACCCGGATCCGGGCGAGCCAGGGGCACACCGTCGCCGTGGACCTGGACCTTCCGGAGGCCGAGCCGCCCGCGTACCTCTACCACGGCACCGTGGCCGCGGCCCTGGACTCGATCCGCGCCGAGGGCCTGCGCCCGATGGCCCGCCACCACGTGCACCTGTCCCCGGACCGGGAGACCGCGACCCGGGTCGGCGCGCGGCGCGGGCGGCCCGTCGTGCTCGCCGTGGACGCCGGTGCGATGCGTGCGGCGGGGCACGTGTTCCGGATCAGCGCCAACGGGGTGTGGCTGGCGGACGCGGTGCCGCCGGAGTTCCTGCGCTTCCAGTAGCACTTCCGGTTGCGCTTCCAGGAGTGGTTCCAGGAGTGCCACCGGAAGCGCTTTCAGGAGCGGGAATTCACGCTGAGATTGTCCGACCATCCCCCTAATGTGTGTCCCACTCCGGGATCCGTGAGGGGGGCACCTCGCGATCACCGAACCATCCCTGCATGTACGCGAGGTGACGCCCTATGACGTCCACACCCCACAATTTCCAGGTCGATCTGCGCGGTCTGGTGGATCTCCTCTCCCACCACCTGTACTCCAGCCCGCGCGTCTACGTCCGCGAGCTCCTGCAGAACGCGGTGGACGCGGTCACCGCCCGCCACGCCCTCGACCCCGACGCAGAGGTCCGCATCCGGCTGTCGGCGTCCGGCGGCCGCGTGACCATCGAGGACAGCGGAATCGGCCTGACCGCCGACGAGGCCCACTCCCTGCTCGCCACCATCGGCCGCAGCTCCAAGCGCGGCGGCGACGGCGCCATCGCCGCGCACGGCCTGGAGGCCACCCGCCGGGAGTTCCTCGGCCAGTTCGGCATCGGACTGCTCGCCTGCTTCGTCGTGGCCCGCCAGATCCGCGTCGTCACCCGCTCCGCCCGCGACCCCGATGCCGCGCCCGTCGAATGGCTCGCCACGGACGACGGTTCGTACACCGTCCGCGAACTGCCCCACGAGGCGCGCCCGGAGCCCGGCACCACCGTCGTCCTCGAAGCCCGCCCGGGCGCCGCGGAATGGACCGTCCCGGCCACGGTCGAACAACTGGCCCGCGACTACGGCTCCCTGCTGCCGTACGCCATCACCTTCGACGACGGCGAGGGCGGCGAACCGCGCTCCGTCACCGACCGGCCCGCCGTCTGGGACCGGCCCTTCCCGACCCCCGCCGCCCGCCGCGTCGCCCTCGCCGGACACTGCGCGGAACTCTTCGGCTTCACCCCGCTCGACAGCATCGACCTCGACCTGCCGGTCGCCGGCGTACGCGGGGTGGCGTACGTCCTTCCCGAGCCGACCAGCCCCGCCCACCGGGCCGGACACCGTGTCCACCTCAAGGGCATGCTGCTGACCGACCGGGCCGACAACCTGCTGCCGGACTGGGCCTTCTTCGTCCGCGCCGTCATCGACACGGACACCCTGCGGCCCACCGCCTCCCGGGAGAACCTCTACGACGACGAGACCCTGGCCGCCGTACGGGAGGCCCTCGGCGCCCGCGTCCGCGGCTGGCTCGCCGAGCTCGCGGCCAGCGATCCGGAGCGTCTGGCCGCCTTCCTGCGCGTCCACCACCTCGGTGTGAAGTCCATGGCCCGGCACGACTCCGAACTGCTCGGGCTGATGCTGCCGTGGCTGCCGTTCGAGACCAGCGACGGTTCGATGAGCCTGCAGGAGTTCGCGGCCGCCCACACGGACATCCACTTCACGCGCACCGTCGAGGAGTTCCGCCAGATCGCACCGATCGCCGCGGCCCACGGACTCGGCGTCATCAATGCCGGCTACACCTACGACGCGGACCTGCTGGCCCTGCTGCCCGCCGTACGGCCCGAGCTCAAGGTCACCGAGCTGGACGCCGGAGCCGTCACCGAGCGGCTGGACCCGGTGCCGACCTCCGCCGAACTGGAGCTCGCCGCCTTCTTGGCCACCGCGCGCACCCGCCTCGAACCCCAGGGCTGCGACGTGGTGCTGCGCGCCTTCCAGCCCGTCGCCGTCCCCGCGCTCTACCTCGACGACCGCCAGGCCCGCCAGGAGCGCGACCGCACCGCCGCGCTGGAGAGCGCCGACTCCCTGTGGAGCGGCATCCTCGGCGCGCTGCGGGGCTCCGCGCCGCGCGCCCGGCTGGTCCTCAACCACAACAATCCGCTGATCCGGCGGATCGCCGCCCTTCCCGACGAGGCGCTGACGGGCACCGCCGTCGAATCCCTGTACGGGCAGGCCCTGCTGATGTCGCAGCGGCCGCTGCGCCCCGCCGACTCCACCCTGCTCAACCGGGCCTTCCTCGGACTCCTGGAATGGGCGACGCACTCCACCGATGCCCGCGATGCCCAGGAGGACCAGAAGTGACGACGCTGACGCGCGAGGAGATCGTGCGGGGTCTGGCGGAGAACCGCGAAGCGCCGAACGGGGCCGCGCGCAACGCGCACGCCGAGGCCCTGGCCGGTGCGGCGGAGACGAACGGCGACGGCGCACTGTTCCGCGAAGCCCTCGACAACCTGATCACCGCGTATCTCTACAGCTCCGAGTCGTCGAAGATGCTGGTGCCCTTCGCGCGGCTGCTCCAGGAGTACGACAAGGACCCGGGCGCCTTCTCCGAATGGGACGCCCACTCGCTGTTCTGGCAGTTCAAGTGGGTGGCCTCGGCCATCTCCGACTCTCCCGGGATCCCGCTGGAGTCGGCCGCCGGCTGGCTGGACGAGATGGAGCGCCGCTACCGGATCGCGGGCTACAGCGAGCGGCCCGTACGCGAGGCCGAGCTGTGGCTCGCCCATGTGACCGGCGAGGACGAGCGCGCCGAGCGGGCCTTCCGTCGCTGGCTGGCCGCGGAGCGCGACGACATGAGCGACTGCCAGGCCTGCGAGCTCAACGGCCAGGGCCAGTACGCCGTCGTACGGGGCGACGACGCGGAGGCACTGGAGCTGTGGAAGCCCGTGCTCACGGGTGAGCTGGTCTGCGCCGAAGAGCCGCACCGGGTCCTGGCCACCTCGTTGCTGCCGCTGCTGCGGCTCGGCCGGACCGACGAGGCGCGCTCGAACCACCTGCGCGGCTACCGCATGGCCCGCGGCAACGACAGCCTGCTGCCCTCGGTCGGCAGGCACATCGAGTTCTGCGCGCTCACCGGCAACGAGTCGCGCGGCCTGGAGATCCTGGCCGAGCACGCCGCCCACGTGGCGCCGCTGGCCAACCTCGACGACCGGCTGGCCTTCCACGGCGGCATCCTCGTGCTGCTGCGCCGTCTGCAGGAGCTGGGACACGGCCGGATCCCGGCCGTCTCCTACGAGGGAACCCCGCGTACGGTCTCCGAGCTGTACGAGGTGCTCCACGCGGGCTGCCTCGACATCGCCCGGCAGTTCGACGCGCGCAACCGCACGACCCGGGTCTCGGACCGGTTCCTCGCGCGGGTGGGCCGGGAGCCGCTGGTGGGCACCCTGCCGCTGGGGGTGCGCAGTGCGGAGCTGCCCCGGACCGACACGGAAGGTGCTGCTGCCACCGCCGGCTCCACCGCCTCCGCCTCCGCCGTCCCCACGCCGTTCGTGGCGCCCACCGGGTTCGCCGAGCTCGTGGAACGGGCCCGCGGCGCCCGCGACCTGGGTCATCCGGGTGCGGACGCGCTGTGGGCCGAGGTTGCGGTACGGGTGGACGCGCAGCCGGATCCCGATCCGCTGGTCCGCGCCGACCTCGCGGACCAGCAGGCCCTGGCCGCCGCACGGCGGGGGGCCGAGGAGGCTCCGCAGCTCCTGGCCGCGGTGCGCGACGGCTACCGGGCGCTGGGCCGGGCGGAGCGCGCGGCGCTCGCCGAGCTGCGGCTGGCCAGCGTGGCCGCGCAGTCGGGGGACGCGCCCGAGCAGATCCGGGACCTGCTGCGGATCGCCCTGCGGTCCGCCGAGGCCTTGGACGCCGCCGAACCGTTGCGGGTCCGGCGGATCGCGCTCGCGGAACTGACGGCGATGCGCGTGGAGTCGTACCTGCGCTCGGTCGAGGCGGCCGGCCCGGACGACCACCAGGACCACCACCACGGCGGGGACCAGGAGCACGCCCACGGGGAACTCGCCGCGGAGCTGACCGCCTTCATCTCCGCCTACGAGCACGGTGCGGCGGACCTGGTCTCGGAGGCCGAGGAGATGCTGGGCCGGGTGGCCCTCGCCCAGGGCGACCCGGAGCGGGCCGTGCCGCTGCTCGCGACGTCCGCCGCGCGGGCGGTCACCGCCGGCCGACCGTGGCAGGCCGTGGACCCGCTGGTGCTGCGGGCCGGGGTGCTGATGTCGCTCGAGCGGCTCGAGGAGGCGGAGGACGCCGCGCGGGCCGGGCTGGAGCACGCGGCCGAGCTGACCGACGCCGAGGCCCAGGGCGTCGTACGGCTGACCCTCGCGGACATCCTGCTGCGGCGGGGCGGGTCGGCGCAGGAGGCCGCTGCGCTCGCACTGGCGGGAGCCCACTGGTTCGACCAGGCCGGTCTCACCGCGGACGGCGGGGCGCAGGCCCGGCTGCTGCTGGCCCGGGCCTACGCGCGGGAGGAGAGGCCCGCCGAGGCCGCGGAGGTCCTGCAGTCGGCACTGCCCGACCTGCTGGAGCACGGTGACGGGCAGGCGGTGTTCGTACGGGAGTTCCTGGGCGACCTGCTGCGCCGGCTGAACGAGCCTCGGCCGGCCGCGGAGCAGTACCTGCTGGCGGCGGAGGTGACCAAGGGCTGGGAGGATCCGCGCCCGCAGGCGAGCCTCGCACAGTCGGCCGCCGACACCCTGTCCGACGCGGGGCTGACCGCGGAGGCGGTCGCCGCCTACGAACGGGCCCTGGAGCTGCACCGGCTGACGGGGGAGGCCCCGGTCGCCGAGGTGCGGGTGCTGCGCTCCCTGGCCTGGCTGGGCCTGCGCGAGGAGGTCACGGCCACGGCGGTGGAACAGGCCCGGGGCCGGATGACGGAGGCCGCCGAGGTGCTGGAGGCCGCCCTGGCCGCGGATCCCGGAGCCCCCGAGCTCCGCTCCGAACTCGCCCAGACCTGGCACCAGCTGGCGCAGGTGCTCGACCGGCACGTCAGCACGAACGAGGACGCAGCCGAGGCCGAGGCCGCTGCCGACGCCGGCGGGGTCGAGGCCGCTGCCGACGCCGACGCCGGCGCCGGCGAGACCGAGACGCCGTCGGCCCGGCTGAGCCGCGCGGAGGCCGATGCGCTGCGCCTGGAAGAGATCGAGCTGTGGGACCGGGCCGCCCGCGCCTACGCCGCGCTCGGGCCCGACCATCTCCGGGACCGGTTCCAGTGCCTGAACAACGCGGCCTGGACGGAGCACGAGCGGGGCGACGCGAAAGCCGGCGCCGCGCGTGTCTCCACGCTGATCGACGAGGCCCGGGCGCTGCCCGAGGGCGAGCTGCCCGACTGGCTCCTGCCCTCGGCGGAGCGTCTCCTCGCGCAGCTGAACGACGGCGCGTAGGGCCTCGGTCGTGGGCCCGCCCCGGGGGGGGGGGGCGGCGCCCCCCCGGGGCCCCCCGGGCGGGGGGGGGGGGCCGCGGGGGGTTAAAAGGACTAGAGGCCGGACGGCGGCGGGGTGGGAGAGAGCGGAGAG
>NZ_JBIVFA010000006.1:250504-297605 GCF_044747975.1 Streptomyces sp. NPDC090045 | reverse complement strand
GGGGGGGCGGGGGGCGCCCCCGCGGCGGGCGCCGGGGGGGGGGGGGCGGCGGCGGCGGGCGCCCGGGGGGGGGGGGGGGGGGGGGGGGGCGCCGCGGGGGGGGGGGGCCCCCCCCCCCCCCGACGGGGTCAGCTGCCGAGCTGGGACAGGGCCTCGGTGGCGATCTTCTCGAAGACGGCCTCGTCGGCGGCGAAGTCGGAGTCCGGGATCGGCGCGTGGATCACCAGCTCGGTGAAGCCGAGCTCGCGGTGGCGGCCGGCGAAGTCGACGAACGCGTCCACGGACTCCAGCACGGTGTTGGCCTCGGGCGTGAAGCCGGTCAGCAGGATCTTCTCCATGGGCTCGGGGTCCCTCCCGATCTCCACGAAGGCCTTGTCGAGCCGTTCGAGCTGCCCGCGCAGGGCCTCCAGCGACTGTTCGGGCGTGCCCTCCTCGAAGAGCTTCGGATCACCGGTGGTCACCCAGGCCTGGCCGTGGCGGGCGGCGAGCCGCAGCCCGCGCGGTCCGGTCGCGGCGACCGCGAACGGCAGCCGCGGCCCCTGCACGCAGCCGGGGAGGTTGCGGGCCTCCTCGGCGGAGTAGAAGGTGCCCTCGTGGCTCACCGCGCCCTCGGTCAGCAACCGGTCCAGGAGCGGCACGAACTCGGCGAAGCGGTCGGCGCGCTCACGCGGGGACCAGGCCTCCTGGCCCAGTACGGTCGCGTCGAAACCGTTGCCGCCGGCTCCAATGCCGAGGGTGATGCGCCCGCCGGAGATGTCGTCCAGGGAGATGAGCTCCTTGGCGAGGGTCACCGGGTGACGGAAGTTCGGCGAGGTGACGAGCGTGCCCAGGCGCAGCCGCTCGGTGGCGGTGGCTGCCGCGGTCAGGGTGGGCAGCGCACCGAACCACGGGCCGTCGCGGAAGGTCCGCCAGGACAGGTGGTCGTAGGTGTAGGCCGTGTGGAATCCGAGCTGCTCCGCCCGGAGCCACTGATCGCGGCCTCCCTCGTGCCATCGACGTACCGGAAGGATCACCGTGCTCAGACGCAGACTCATGCGTCGAGCCTACGGCGAGGCGATGTTTCACGTGAAACATCGCCTCGTTTCACGTGAAACATCGCCTCGCGCGACAGCCGAACCCGATCATGGTCCGGCCGTCCCCGACCATGGGCGAAGATGGAGCCGTGACCTCGGCTCCCCAGCGCCCGGACGGGCCAATCCCCACGCCCCGGCTCATCGCCACCGACCTCGACGGCACCCTGCTGCGCGACGACAAATCCGTCTCGCCTCGCACGGTCGCCGCGCTCGCCGCCGCCGAGGAGGCCGGGATCGAGGTCTTCTTCGTCACCGGACGCCCGGCCCGCTGGATGGACGTGGTCAGCGACCATGTCCACGGGCACGGCCTCGCCATCTGCGCCAATGGCGCGGCGGTCGTCGACCTGCATGCCGGACGGGAGTTCGTGCAGGTCAGGTCCCTCCTGCGGGCCGCCGCACTCGCCGTCGTCGATGCCCTGCGGACCGCCGCACCCGGCACGTCCTTCGCGGTCGAGCTGACCACCGGCATCAACTACGAGCCGGCGTACCCGCCGTTCTTCAAGGACCCGGCCGCCAGGATCGCCACGGCCGAGGAGCTGCTGAAGGAGGACACGGCCGGGGGCGCCGCGCCTGTGCTCAAGCTGCTGGCGCACCACTCCGAGCTCGCCCCGGACGCGTTCCTGACCCTGGCCCGCTCCGCCGCCGGCGAGTACGCGTCGATCACCCGCTCCAGTCCGACCGCCCTGCTGGAGATCAGCGGGCACGGCGTCTCCAAGGCCAGCACGCTGGCGCTGTGCTGTGCCGAGCGGGGCATCTCGCCCGCCGAGGTCGTCGCCTTCGGGGACATGCCGAACGACGTGGAGATGCTCAGCTGGGCCGGCACCTCGTACGCGATGGGCAACGCCCACCCGGATGTGATCGCGGCAGCGTCCGGCCGTACGGTCGCCAACAACGAGGACGGGGTCGCCCTCGTCATCGAGCAGATCCTGGCCGAACGCATCGCCCGACAGCAGGCCTGAGCAGCAGGCCTGAGCAGCAGGCCCGGCAAAAGGCCCCGGCAACGGGGCCCGAGCAGCCTGCCGCGACAGCTGGCACCCGCGCCTCAGAGCGGGGCCTCCCACACCAGGGTGGTCCCGCCGCCGTCCTCCCCGATGCCCGGACCGTACGAGCTCGCGCCGCCCAGCGATTCGGCCCGTCGGCGCAGATTGCGCAGCCCACTGCGCCGGCCCCCTTCGGAGATGCCCACCCCGTCGTCGGCGACCTCCAGCCGGACCCCGGGACGGCCGTCGGCGAGCGTGACGGTGGAGTCCAGGACCACCTCGATCCGGGACGCGTCGGCATGGCGGAAGGCGTTGGACAGCGCCTCGCGCAGTGCGGCGATCAGGTTCTTGCCGACCAGCTCGTCGACCACGGTGTCGATCGGGCCGAGGAAACGGTGCGCGGGCTTGAAACCCAGGGGTACGGCAGCCATGTTGATCTCCCGCAGCACCCGGGTGCGCAATCCGGACGGGGCCTCGGCCGGGCCCTGCTGGAGGGCGAAGATGGCGGTGCGGATCTCCTGGATCGTCACGTCCAGTTCGTCCACGGCCTTGCCGACGCCGTCGCGGACCTCGGGAACGATGGACCGGCGCTGGGCGCCCTCCAGCATCATCCCGGTGGCGAACAGCCGCTGGATGACCAGGTCGTGAAGGTCGCGTGCGATCCGGTCGCGGTCCTCGAACACGGCCAGCCGCTCACGGTCGCGCTGTGCCTCGGCCATCATCAGGGCGAGCGCCGCCTGCGAGGCGAACTGGGTGGCCAGGGTCCGCTCGGCCTCGCTGAAGGGCCGCTTGCCGCGCGCCCTGGGGGTGACCAGCGCTCCCAGCACCCGCCCGCCGCTGTGCAGGGGGAGCATCATGCAGGGCCCGAACTGGCTGGTCAGCTTGCTGACCATGCGGGGGTCGGACGCGGCGTCGTCCACGAACACCGGCTCGCCGTGCAACAGCCTGTCCACCACCGGGCTGTCGGCCGGGATCACCACACCGAGCGAGGTGGCCGGGTTCTCGGCCGAGACGGCGACGATCTCCATCCCGCCCTCCTCGGCCGGCAGCATGACGATCCCCGCGGAGGAGTCGGCCAGCCGTCGGGCCTGCTCCGCCACCACCACGAGGGCGTCGTCCGCGTCCCCGCCCGACAGGAGGGCGGTGGTGACGGCCACCGAGCCGTCGATCCAGCGCTCGCGCTGGGTGGCGGCCTCGTACAGCCGGGCGTTGCCGATGGCGATGCCCGCCTCGGTGGCCAGCACCCGGACCATGTGGACGTCGTAGTCGTTGAACTCCCCGCCGCCGTTCTTCTCGGCGAGGTACAGATTGCCGAAGATCTCCCCCTGTACCCGGATCGGGACGCCGAGGAAGGTCTTCATCGGCGGGTGGTGCGCCGGGAACCCCGCGGAGCGCGGATCCTTCGTCAGATCGGCGAGCCGCACGGTGTCGGAGTGCGAGATCAGTGCTCCGAGCAGGCCCCGCTTCCCGTCCGGCCGGGGTCCGATCTTCCGGGCCAGCTCGGGGCTGATCCCGTGGGTGACGAAGTCGGAGAGCCCGCGGCCCTCCGTGTCGACGACGCCGATCGCCGCGTAGCGGGCGCCCGCGAGCTCGGCGGCTGTCTCGCAGATGCGGTCCAGCGTGGAGTGCAGTTCGAGGCCGGTCCCGACCGACCGCATCGCCTCCAGCAGTTGCGGCACCCGGGCCGTGAGCTCGGTCGACAGGCCCTGCAGGCTTCTGGTGGCCTCGGTCGCGGCCGCCAGCGGGTCCGGCGTCACGGGCACGACCGGTGTGACCGGCGAGGCATCCGGCAGGGGATCCGATGAATCCGGCGACGGGTGCGACTGCTGCGCTGACATGTCCTTGAGCCTAGTTAGTCCCCATTAGAGGGGAAAGTTGGCCAAAGTCCCCTCCGTGGCCTGTTCCCGCTCCAGCAGGCGCCGCAGCGGTCCCTCGGCCGAGGCCAGCTCCGCGTACGCGCCGCGCTGCACGACCTCGCCGCGGTCCAGCACGAGCACCTCGTCGACCGCCTCCAGTCCGGCCAGCCGGTGCGTGATCAGCACGGTGGTCCGGCCCTCGGTCGCGGCCAGCAGGTCCGCCGTCAGGGCGTCGGCCGTGGCCAGGTCCAGGTGCTCGGCCGGCTCGTCCAGGACCAGTACGGGGAAGTCCGCGAGCAGCGCGCGGGCCAGGGCGAGGCGCTGGCGCTGACCGCCCGAGATCCGCTCGCCGTGCTCACCGACCAGGGTGTCCAGACCGTCCGGAAGGCCGTCGGCCCACTCCAGCAGCCGGGCCGCGGCCAGCGCGTCCCGCAGCTGCTCCTCGCTCGCCCCGGTGCGGGCCAGGCGCAGGTTCTCCCGCACCGAGCTGTCGAAGATGTGGGCGTCCTGGGCGCACAGGCCCACGAGCGCGCGTACGTCGTCTCCGTCGAGGGTGCGCGCGTCAGTCCCGCCCAAGGTGTACGCGCCCTCGCCTGGGTCCAGGAACCGGAGCATGACCTGGGCCAGCGTCGTCTTGCCGGAGCCCGAGGGGCCGACGACGGCGATGCGACGGCCGGCCTCCAGGGTCAGGTCCAGCCCGCGCAGGGCGTCACGGTCCTGGCCGGGGTGGCGGGCGGCAAGCCCGGTCAGGCGCAGCGGGAAGGGCGAGGCGGGGGCCGCGGCGGGCCGCTCCGGCTCGGCGACCGGGACCGGCGCGTCGATGACCTCGTAGACCCGCTCGGCGCTGCGGCGCACCCGCTGGCGGTACTGGACGGCCAGCGGCAGTCCGTTCACCGCCTCGAAGGCGGCGAGCGGGGTCAGGACCGCGACGGCCATGGCCACCCCGGACAGGCGTCCGTCGTGGACGGCGTTCGCGGCGACGGCCGCGGCGGCCACCACGGTGAGCCCGCACACGAGGGCGGACAGCCCACCCCCCAGCCCGCTCGCGGCGGCGCCCCTCGCGGAGATGCGGGTCAGCAGGCCGTCGCTCTGCCGCGCCCGGCCCTTGCGGTCCTCCAGCGCGCCGGCCACGGTCAGCTCCGCGGTACCGGTGAGCAGATCGGCCACCCTGGTGGCGAGCTCGCCCCGGGCGGGTGCGAGCCTGCGCTCCGCCCGGCGGGCGCAGGCCCCACTGACCAGCGGCACCCCGATGCCGGCGGCGAGCAGCCCGACGGCGAGCACGGCTCCGGCCTCGGGGAGCAGCCAGGTGGTGAAGGCGACCGAACCGGTTCCGACGAGCACCGCGGTGCCGACCGGCAGCAGCCAGCGGAGCCAGTAGTCCTGCAGGGCGTCCGCGTCGGCCACCAGCCGGGCCAGCAGGTCCCCGCGCCGGTGCTCGCGCAGCCCGGCGGGCGCGATGCGCTCCAGCCGCCGGTACACCGATACCCGCAGGTCGGCGAGCATCCGCAGCACGGCGTCGTGGGAGACGAGCCGCTCCGCGTACCGGAAGACGGCGCGGCCCATTCCGAAGGCCCGGGTGGCGGTGACGGCCACCATCAGATAGAGCACGGGGGGCTGTTCGGAGGCCCGCGAGATCAGCCAGCCGGAGACGGCCATCAGGCCGACGCTGCACCCGACGGCCAGCGCGCCGAGCAACAGCCCGAGCCTGAACCGTCCCTGCCAGGCCTTGGCCACCGCCCGCACCCGGCGCAGCGGATCGGCCCCGCCCGTATCGGCCCCGCCGCCGCCGGCCCGTGCCCGCTCGGGTGCGGCACCGAGGATCCACTCCCCGGCGTCCGGGGCGCGGTCGCCGGGGGACCGACCGTCGGCCCCGTCCCCGACGACACCACGGTGGGGGAGCATCCCCTCGAGCCGGTGCCCGTCGGCGAGGAACCTCGTGGGCCCGCCCGCCGCCGCCATCGGGACCACCCGGTCCGCGACCGCCAGCAGCGCCGGCCGGTGCACGACCAGCAGGACGGTCCGCCCCGCGGAGAGCCGCCGGACCGCGTCCACGATCCCCGCCTCGGTCTCCCCGTCCAGGGCCGCCGTCGGCTCGTCCAGCAGCAGCACGGGCCGGTCCGCCAGGAAGGCCCGGGCCAGGGCCAGCCGCTGCCGCTGCCCGGCGGACAGTCCCACACCGCCCTCGCCGAGCAGGGTCTGCGCCCCGCGCGGCAGCGCGGTCACGAATTCCCATGCCCCGGCGTCCTTCAGAGCCGCGGCCACGTCGCTGTCGGAGGCGCCCGGGCGGGCCAGCCGTACGTTCTCGGCGATCGTCCCGGCGAACAGGTGCGGCCGCTGCGGCACCCATGCGATCCGCTCCCGCCAGTCCTCGGGCGACAGATCGGCCAGGTCCACCCCGGCGATCCGTACCCGCCCCGCGGTCGGCGTCACGAACCCCAGCAGCACCTGGAGCAGCGTGGACTTGCCGGCGCCGCTCGGACCGGTGAGGGCCACGCACTCCCCCGGCGCGACCGTCAGCGAGACCGGCCCGGGCGAGTCCTCGCCCCGGCCCTCGTAGCGGACGGCGACCCCGTCGATCTCGATCCGCAGGGGGGCGTCGCCGGGCAGCCCTGCCGTCCCCGCCGGACCCGTGGCGGGGGTCTCCAGCACCTCGAAGATCTCCTCCGCGGCCGCCAGTCCTTCCGCGGCCGCGTGGTACTGCGCCCCCACCTGCCTGAGCGGCAGGTACGCCTCGGGCGCCAGGATCAGGATGACCAGGCCGGTGTACAGGTCCAGTTCGCCGTGGACCAGTCGCATGCCGATGGTCACGGCGACCAGGGCGACCGAGAGGGTCGCCAGCAGTTCCAGCGCGAAGGAGGAGAGGAAGGCGATGCGCAGGGTCCGCATCGTCGCGCGCCGGTAGTCGTCGGTGATCTTGCGGATGGATTCGGCCTGCGCCTTGGCCCGGCCGAAGACCTTCAGCGTGGGAAGGCCGGCCACCACGTCGAGGAAGTGCCCCGACAGCCGGGACAGGAGCCGCCACTGGCGGTCCATCCGGGACTGGGTGGCCATGCCGATGAGCACCATGAACACGGGGATCAGGGGGAGCGTGACCACGATGATGGCCGCCGACACCCAGTCCTCGGTGACGATGCGGGCGAGCACCGCCACCGGCACGACCACCGCGAGCCCCAGCTGGGGCAGGTAGCGGGAGAAGTAGTCGTCGAGCGCGTCCACACCGCGGGTCGCCAGGGACACCAGGGATCCGGTCTTCTGCCCGGTGAACCGGCCGGGGCCGAGTTCGGCGGCCCGGTCCAGCAGCCGGCCCCGCAGTTCCGATTTGACCGCCGCACTGGCGCGGTGCGCGGCCAGCTCGGTCAGCCAGGCGACCAGGCCGCGTCCGAGCGCCACCGCCGCGAGCAGCAGCAGCGGCGTCCGGAGCGCTTCGCCGCCCAGCCCCTTCTCGAAGGCACCGACCACGATCTCGGCGATCAGCATCGCCTGACCGACGACCAGCCCCGCCCCGACGAGCCCCAGGGCCACCACCGCGCCCAGGAAGAGGCGGGTGGAGCGGGCGTACCGAAGCAGGCGCGGGTCGATCGGTTTCACGTGAAACATCCCCCAGGGGAGGGTCGGACGAACGGGCCGGGTGGCGCGGGAACTCAGTGCACGTCGACGATGTGCTGGGTGCCGATCCGCTTGCGGAACACCCAGTACGTCCAGCCCTGGTAGAGGAGGACGAGCGGGGTGGCCACGGCCGCACACCAGGTCATGATCTTCAAGGTGTACGGGCTGGACGAGGCGTTGGTGACCGTGAGGTTCCAGGCGTCGTTCAGCGAGGACGGCATGACGTTCGGGAAGAGCGTCAGGAAGAGCATCGCGACGGCCGCCGCGATGGTGACCCCGGAGAGTGCGAACGACCAGCCCTCGCGGCCCTTCAGGTTGGTACCGAGCGCCCCGAGCAGTGCGAGCACGGCGACGGCCATCGCGATCAGGCTCTTGCCGTCGCCGCGGGAGACCTGGGTCCAGACCAGGAAGACCAGGGCCAGCACGGCGGTGACCACGCCCAGGCCGGTCGCCAGCTTCCGCGAGCGGTCCCGGATGTCACCGACCGTCTTGAGCGAGGTGAAGACCGCGCCGTGGAAGGTGAAGAGGGTGAGGGTGACCAGTCCGCCCAGGATCGAGTAGACGTTGAGCAGGTCGAAGAGGGTGCCGACGTACTCCATGTTCTCGTCGATCTTCACGCCGCGGACGATGTTGGCGAACGCCACGCCCCACAGGAACGCCGGGATCAGCGAGGTCCAGAAGATCGCGTGTTCCCAGTTGGTCTGCCACCGGTCCTCGGGGCGCTTGTGCCGGTACTCGAAGGCGACGCCGCGGATGATGAGGCAGACCAGGATGAGCAGCAGCGGCAGGTAGAAGCCGGAGAAGAGGGTGGCGTACCACTCGGGGAAGGCGGCGAAGGTCGCACCGCCCGCCGTGAGCAGCCAGACCTCGTTGCCGTCCCACACGGGCCCGATGGTGTTGATCAGGACCCGCTTCTCCGTACGGTCGCGGGCGAGCAGCTTGGTCAGTACGCCGACTCCGAAGTCGAAGCCCTCCAGGAAGAAGTAGCCGGTCCACAGGACGGCGATGAGTACGAACCAGACGTCGTGGAGTTGCATGGTGCGGTCTCCTCAGCCTCAGTACGAGAAGGCCATCGGCCGGTCGGGGTTCTTGTCGTCCCCGCCGATCTTGGTGGGCGGGTTGAGGTCGGCCTCAGTGAGCTCCGGCGGTCCGGCCTTGACGTACTTGACGAGGAGCCTGACCTCGATGACGGCGAGCACCGCGTAGAGGAGGGTGAAGCCGATCATCGAGGTGAGCACCTCGGCCTGGGAGACGTTCGGCGAGACCGCGTCCCGCGTGCGCAGGACTCCGTAGACCACCCAGGGCTGGCGGCCCATCTCGGTGAAGATCCAGCCCCAGGAGTTGGCGATGAGCGGGAAGCCCATCGTCCAGAGCGCGACGATCCAGTACAGGTTGGCGAACTTCGGGCTCAGCGCCTTCTTGAAGAGGACCAGGTTCGGGACCTCGTCCTCCCCGGTCCGCAGACCCGGCGGCAGCATGAACTTCTTGCGGGTCAGCCACAGGCCCAGCACGCCGATGCCGAGGGAGGCCATGCCGAAGCCGATCATCCAGCGGAAGCCCCAGTAGGCGACCGGGATGTTGGGCCGGTAGTCGCCGGGGCCGAACTTCTCCTGCTCCGCCTTGTTGACGTCGTTGATGCCCGGGACGAAGGAGGTGAAGTCGTCGTTGGCGAGGAAGGACAGCAGGCCCGGGATCTCTATCGCGACCTTGTTGTGGCCCTTCTCGACGTCGCCGTAGGCGAAGACCGAGAAGGGAGCCGGCGCCTCGCCGTCCCAGAGCGCCTCGGCGGCGGCCATCTTCATGGGCTGCTGCTTGAACATCACCTTGCCGAGCAGGTCACCGCTCAGGGCCGTGCCCATACCGGCGATGATCATGACGACCAGGCCGAGCCGCAGCGAGCTCCGCATGACCGGGATGTGCCTCTTGCGCGCCAGGTGGAAGGCGGCGATGCCGGTCATGAACGCGCCGCCCACCAGGAAGGCGGCCGTGATGGTGTGGAAGAACTGGGTGAGGGCGGTGTTCTGGGTGAGCACGAGCCAGAAGTCGGTGAGCTCGGCCCGGCCCCGCTCCTCGTTGATGCGGTACCCGACCGGGTGCTGCATCCAGGAATTGGCCGCCAGGATGAAGTAGGCGGAGAGGACGGTGCCCATGGACACCATCCAGATGCAGGCCAGGTGGATCTTCTTCGGCAGCTTGTCCCAGCCGAAGATCCACAGGCCGATGAAGGTCGACTCGAAGAAGAAGGCGATCAGCGCCTCGAAGGCCAGCGGGGCCCCGAAGATGTCGCCGACGAAGCGCGAGTAGTCGGACCAGTTCATGCCGAACTGGAACTCCTGGACGATGCCGGTGACGACACCCATCGCGATATTGATCAAGAAAAGCTTTCCCCAGAACTTCGTGGCCCTGAGGTACTTCTCCTTCTCGGTGCGCACCCACGCGGTCTGCAGGCCGGCCGTGAGCGCGGCGAGCGAGATCGTCAGGGGTACGAAGAGGAAGTGATAGACGGTGGTGATTCCGAACTGCCATCGCGCCAGAGTCTCCGGCGCCAAAGCTAGGTCCACGTCCTCGTCTCCTTCGCGTCGCCGTGGTCACGCGGCAGTCTGCCTGTTGTGTCCCACTCAATCCGGGAGAAAGCAGGACACGCTTGTGAACGCGTTCACATTCACAAGCATTATGTCGTACCGCTGTCGGCAACCTTCAGGCGGGGTACCCCTCGGGACCCCCCTAGCCAATCCATTCAACAGATTGTTGAATGCGGCTCATGCAGATACGGATTTCCTGGCCTGCGGGCCAGCTCACCGCAACCCTCGACGAGACCCCGACCAGCAAGGCACTGGCCGAGGCCCTTCCGATCTCCGCCTCCGCGAACACCTGGGGCGAGGAGGTCTACTTCGACACCGGCGTCTCGGTGGCCCTGGAACACGACGCCCGGCAGGTCGTCGAGCCGGGCACGGTCGCGTTCTGGACCGAGGGCGACGCGCTCGCGCTGCCCTACGGCCCCACGCCCATCTCGCGCGGAGGCGAGAGCCGCCTGGCGAGCCCCTGCAACGTGCTCGGCTCGTTCGACGGCGACCCCCGCCTGCTCTCCACCGTCCGCGACGGCGATCCCATCCGCGTGGAACTGGCCTGACCGGCCCCTCCCGGGTCCGGCCGCCAGGACACCCACGGCCGCCTACAGCTCCTTGAAGAACGCCTCCGCCGTGTGCAGGAAGAGGTCGTTCGCCTCGGTCTCACCGATCGTGACCCGCAGGCCCTCGCCCGCGAAGGGCCGGACCACCACACCGGCCTTCTCGCAGGCCGCCGCGAACTCGGCGGTCCGCTCCCCCAGCCGCATCCACACGAAGTTCGCCTGGGTGTCCGGCACGGACCAGCCCTGGGCGAGCAGCGTCTCGTGCACCCGCGCACGCTCGCCCACCAGCGCCCCGACGCGGCCCATCAGCTCGTCCTCGGCACGGAGCGAGGCCACCGCCGCGTCCTGCGCGAGCTGGCTGACACCGAACGGCATCGCCGTCTTGCGCAGCGCCGCGGCCACCGGCTCGTGCGCGATGGCGAAGCCGACCCGCAGGCCGGCCAGGCCGTACGCCTTGGAGAACGTACGCAGCACGGCCACGTTCGGCCGGTCGCGGTAGAGCTCGACGCCGTCCGGGACGTCCGCGTCGCGCACGAACTCTCGGTAGGCCTCGTCCAGGACCACCAGGACGTCCGACGGGACCCGGTCCAGGAACCGCTCCAGCTCGGCGCGGCGCACGGCGGTGCCGGTGGGGTTGTTCGGGTTGCAGACGAAGATCAGCCGGGTCCGGTCGGTGATCGCCGCCGCCATGGCCTCCAGGTCGTGGACGTCCCCGTCGGTCAGCGGGACCTGCACCGAGGTCGCGCCCGAGATCTGCGTGAGGATCGGGTACGCCTCGAAGGAGCGCCAGGCGTAGATCACCTCGTCGCCCGGGCCGGCCGCCGCCTGGATCAGGGACTGGGCCACGCCCACCGAGCCGGTGCCCGTGGCGATGTGCTCGACCGGCACCCCGAAGCGCTCGGCGAGCTCGTTCACGAGGCCGGTGCAGGCCATGTCGGGGTACCGGTTGAAGCTGCCGGCCGCCGAGACCGCGGTCTCCAGCACCCCCGGCAGCGGCGGGTACGGGTTCTCGTTCGACGACAGCTTGTACGCGACGGGCCCTCCCGCGGCGGCCGGCTTCCCGGGCTTGTACGTCGGAATGCCGTCCAGCTCGGCGCGCAGCTTCGGGCTCTTCTCGCTCACCGCAGGTCCTCCTCGACCGTCCCGTACGACGTCGCCGTCGACTCAATACTGCTCACCTTATGAGGATTCCGCCGTTCCGAGAATGGGGGCGCCTGGAATGCGGGGGAGCGCGCGCATATATGCGCGCGCCGGTGGCCTGCGCCGTGGCGCGCGTCCCTCGTGCAGGTGAGTTGAGACCGTCCCGAGACCACACCGTTTTGGCATGCCCGGACCCGCCGACAAGCCCCACCCTCACTCTCAGCGACCAAATACCTTTATTTCCAAGGTCATTGGGGGTGGCGAACCATGCAGAATCGTGCCTGTCAACGGGTGCATATGCACCCGGACCACCCACCCCACCGAGCCCTACTATCGGCTCGCCATGACAGCAGCAGGGAAGCATCAGGTGAGCCGGACCGAGACCACCCGGCGGGCCGCCGGCCGACAGGGCCGGGCCGGCATCAGGGACGTGGCCGCCGCGGCGGGCGTCTCCATCACAACCGTCTCCGACGCGCTCAATGGAAAGGGACGGCTGCCCGACGCCACCCGCCGCCACGTTCGCGAGGTGGCCGACCGGCTGGGCTACCGCCCGTCGGCCGCCGCCCGCACCCTCCGTACCGGCAAGTCGGGCCTCATCGGCCTGACCGTGACGACGTACGGGGATGAACCTTTCACCTTCACCGAATTCGCCTACTTCGCCGAGATGGCCAGGGCCGCCACCTCCGCCGCGCTCGCCCGCGGCTACGCCCTCGTCATCCTCCCCGCCACCTCCCGCCACGACGTGTGGTCCAACGTCGCCCTCGACGGCACCGTCGTCATCGACCCCTCCGACCACGATCCCGTCGTCACCGAACTGGTCCGCCAAGGTCTGCCCGTGGTCTCCGACGGCCGCCCCGCAGGCTCCCTCCCCGTCACCGCCTGGGTCGACAACGACCACGAGGCCGCCGTACTCGGCCTGCTCGACCACCTCGCCGCCGCCGGCGCCCGCCGGATCGGGCTGCTGACCGGCACCACCACCGACACGTACACCCGGCTCTCCACCACCGCCTACCTCAACTGGTGCGAGCGCGTCGGCCAGGACCCCGTCTACGAGTCCTACCCCGCCCACGACCCGTGCGCGGGCGCCGTCGCCGCCGACCGGCTCCTCGCCCGCCCCGACCGGCCCGACGCCGTCTACGGGCTCTTCGACCCCAACGGCACCGACCTGCTCGCCGCCGCCCGGCGCTACGGCCTGCGCGTCCCCGAGGACCTGCTGCTCGTCTGCTGCAGCGAGTCCACCGTCTACGCCAACACCGAGCCGCCCATCACCACCCTCTCCCTCAAACCGCGCCGCATCGGCACTGCCGTCGTGCAGCTGCTCATCGACGCGATCGAGGGAGTGGACACCGGACGACCCGTCGAACAGGTGGTCCCGACCGAGCTCATCATCCGTACGTCGTCGCAGCGCAGGCAGCCGCGAACGACCGTCAGCCCACCGCGTTCCCCGGCCAAGGACTGACCGCCAGACCGTCCGGTCGGCCTGTCGGCGAACCGGCCGAGCATTTCAGCAACACCTATATCGGTAGAAAGCGGTAGGAACGATCGGCTCCGCAAAGGATTCACCACCCCTGGTGCGTCACAGAGCGCGAGCCGCATTCCTATGATGGGCGCACGACATCACGGACCCTCCTCCCCGGAGGTCAGGAGGGTCCGCAGGTGTACGGCAGCGCGACGGTGGTGGAGGGGTCGATGACTCAGGGGGCCGGTCAGGGACCCGCGATGCGGACGGACACGCTGCGGGACTTCCGGGTTCCAGTCACCGAACCCGCCGCGTACGCCGCATCCACCGGGCATCCCGGTGAGGCTCCCGTCTACGGCGAGTACCCGGCGTACTACGACGACGGCACACCGGCCGTGCCCCCGCAGCCCGGCTACGCGCCGGCGCCGGCCGCACCGCCCGCCACGCCGCCCGCCGCACCGCCGGCCTCGCATCCCGTGCACGCGACGAGCCACACCCCCGAGGACGACGACTTCGAGGGCTACACCCCGACCCACCGCGACCTGCCGATCATCGGCCGCGGTGCCCTCGGCGGCCCCGGCGACACCGTGCAGGTCCAGTACGTCCCGCAGGAGGCCGCGGCCGACGGCCCCGGCCCGCTCTACGTCGTCGGCGACGTCCACGGCTACCTCGACGAGCTCGTCACCGAACTCCACGCCCAGGGCCTCATCGACGCGGAGCGCCGCTGGTCCGCCGGCAACGCCCGGCTCTGGTTCCTCGGCGACTTCACCGACCGCGGCCCCGACGGCATCGGCGTCATCGACCTCGTCATGCGGCTCTCCGCCGAGGCCGCGGCCGCCGGCGGCTACTGCAAGGCCCTGATGGGCAATCACGAGCTGCTGCTGATCGGCGCCAAGCGGTTCGGCGACACCCCCGTCGTCTCCGGCGCCGGCACCGCCACCTTCCAGGCCGCGTGGCTCCTCAACGGCGGCCAGCGCTCCGACATGGAGCGCCTGCAGGACGTACACCTGCAGTGGATGTCGCGGCTGGACGCGGCCGTCCTGGAGGAGGGCCACCTGCTGCTGCACTCCGACACCACGGCCTACCTCGACTACGGCGACTCCATCGAGGACGTCAACGACACCATCCACGAGCTCCTCAACCGGGGCGACGCCGACATCACTTGGGACCTCTTCCGCAAGTTCACCAAGCGGTTCGCCTTCCGCGACGAGGGAACCGGTCCGCAGGCCGTACGCGAACTGCTCGACACCTACGGCGGCAGCCGCGTCGTGCACGGGCACAGCCCCATCCCGTACCTGCTCGGCGAGGTGGGCACCGAGGACGGGGACGAGTCGCGCGGCCCGGAGGCCGTGGACGGCCCGCACGTGTACGCGGAAGGGCTCGCCATCGCGATGGACGGTGGGGTGACGATGGCGGGCAAGCTGCTCGTCGTACAGCTCCCCTTGAACGACTGAGGTTTGTCACCACGGGGGTATTTCGGCAAAGCCCCTGTCACGGCGTGGTGCGGGCGCTCTACCATCGCTCTATCCGTAGCAGGCTCTCCTCCGTTTGTGCCGGCGCCCCGTTCTACGCGGGGATACCGGCTTCTACGGAGTATCGGGGGATGCACATGACCAGCGCTCCGCACCTGCTGACCGAAGACCGACCGGAGTTCGACCGCCTCCTCGACGAGGCGCTGCGCACCGCGAACGAACGGCCCGAGCTCGCCACCCTCGGCGAACGTCTGAACGCCGAACAGCTGCGCACCATGGCCCAGGGGGCCAGCGCACTGCTGGCGGCCGCGGCCGCGGCCGAGTACGGCCACTACGTGAAGGTCCGCGGGGAACGACGCGACGAGGTGCTGTCCGCACCCGGCGCCGCGGGGGACGAGGACGGCGTGCAGGGCATGGGCGGCGGCGCGGGAGCGGGCGCCGTGGTCGCGGTCCTCGCGCCCGTCCTGGCGGGCACCGCCATGCTGATCTTCCTGCTCGTGGGCTACAGCCTCAAGCTCATCGAGCCCGAACCGGCCTTCGCGAAAACCATGCTGACGGCGGGCTGGCTGTTCGGCGCGCTCACCGTGGCCGCGCTGCTCTTCGCGGTGATCGGGCTGCTGGTGACGGCCGTCCGCAACAGCGCGACCGAAGTCGTGGCGGACGAGACCGAGGCCGTACCCGACGAGGTGGCGCGGGCCCGCGAGGCCTGGCGGCACGCGCTGCTGGAGCGGGGCATCATGCCGTTCCTGCGGGACGCCCTGGCCGACCCGAGTGCGGGGCCGGGCTTCCCGACCCCCAGAACGCCGGCGGCCGGGCGCATCCCCAACCTGGGATACACCCGTCCCGACTTCACCAGCCCGGGCTCCCCCTCGGAGAGCCCCCGCCCCGGCTACACACCCCCGGACTTCACCAGCCCGGACTTCGGCGGTCCGGACAACCGCCCGGAGTGACCTCCGCGCGCGATGAGCGACGGAAGCCCGGACGGGAGCCTCCGCCGCTCACACGGACCGTGGGGGTCAGTCGGCCAGCGGCAGGTAGACGCGGTTGCCGGAGGCCGCGAACTCGGCGGACTTCTCCGCCATGCCCGCCTGGATCTCGTCGGCCTTCAGGTCGCCGCCGTGCTCGCGGCGGATGTCCTGCGAGATCTTCATCGAGCAGAACTTCGGGCCGCACATGGAGCAGAAGTGCGCGGTCTTGGCCGGCTCGGCGGGAAGGGTCTCGTCGTGGAACTCGCGGGCCGTGTCCGGGTCGAGGGCCAGGTTGAACTGGTCCTCCCAGCGGAACTCGAACCGCGCGTCCGACAGGGCGTCGTCCCACTCCTGGGCGCCGGGGTGCCCCTTGGCCAGGTCGGCGGCGTGCGCCGCGATCTTGTACGTGATGACGCCGGTCTTCACGTCGTCGCGGTTGGGCAGGCCCAGGTGCTCCTTGGGCGTGACGTAGCAGAGCATCGCGGTGCCCCACCAGGCGATCATCGCGGCGCCGATGCCCGAGGTGATGTGGTCGTACGCGGGCGCGACGTCCGTGGTCAGCGGGCCGAGCGTGTAGAACGGCGCCTCCTCGCAGATCTCCTGCTGGAGGTCGATGTTCTCCTTGATCTTGTGCATCGGGACGTGGCCCGGGCCCTCGATCATGGTCTGGACGTTGTGCCGCTTGGCGATCGTGTTCAGCTCGCCCAGCGTCTTCAGCTCCGCGAACTGCGCGGCGTCGTTGGCGTCCGCGATGGAGCCGGGACGCAGGCCGTCGCCCAGCGAGTACGTGACGTCGTACGTCGCGAGGATCTCGCAGAGCTCCTCGAAGTTCGTGTAGAGGAAGTTCTCCTTGTGGTGCGCGAGGCACCACGCGGCCATGATCGAGCCGCCGCGCGAGACGATGCCGGTCTTGCGGCGGGCGGTCAGCGGGACGTACGGGAGCAGCACGCCGGCGTGGACCGTCATGTAGTCGACGCCCTGCTCGGCCTGCTCGATGACCGTGTCCTTGTAGATCTCCCAGGTCAGGTCCTCGGCGCGGCCGTCGACCTTCTCCAGCGCCTGGTAGAGCGGCACGGTGCCGATCGGGACGGGGGAGTTGCGCAGCACCCACTCGCGGGTGGTGTGGATGTTGCGGCCCGTCGAGAGGTCCATGACCGTGTCGGCGCCCCACTTGGTCGCCCAGGTCATCTTGTCGACCTCCTCCTCGATGGAGGAGGTGACCGCGGAGTTGCCGATGTTGGCGTTGACCTTCACCAGGAACCGCTTGCCGATGATCATCGGCTCGATCTCGGGGTGGTTCACGTTCGCCGGAAGCACGGCGCGACCTGCGGCGATCTCCTCGCGGACGACCTCGGGAGAGACGTTCTCGCGGATCGCGACGTACTCCATCTCCGGGGTGATCTCGCCCCGGCGGGCGTACGCGAGCTGCGTGACGGCGGCGCCGCCACGGCCCCGGCGGGGCTGGCGCGGGCGGCCCGGGAAGACCGCGTCGAGGTTCTTGAGGCCACCGCGCGGCGAGGTGTGCTTGATGCCGTCGTCCTCGGGGCGCACGGGACGGCCCGCGTACTCCTCGGTGTCGCCGCGGCCGATGATCCAGTTCTCGCGCAGCGGGGCGAGGCCCCGGCGGACGTCGGTCTCGATCTGCGGGTCGGTGTACGGACCGGACGTGTCGTAGAGCGTCACGTCCTTGCCGTTGGTGAGGTGGACCTGGCGGACCGGCACCCGGATGTCGGGGCGGGAGCCCGCCACGTAGCCCTTGTGCCAGCCGGGCTGGCGCTCGGTCTGGCCGTCGGCGTCCTGGCTGACGGCAGGCGTGCGTGCGTCCTGAATGGTCATGAGACCTGATCTCCCTACGCCGGCATTACCCGGTAACAGGTTCGGCGGTCGACGCAGCCTCTTCCCGTACGCATCCGTGATGCGCGTACGGTGATCAGCGTCCTCTCAGCCCGGTGCTCCGAGCTCCCGCGTTGTGCAAAGTAGCCCCCACGCTAGCGTCATCCATGGCGTGCTGAACAGTGGGCCCCCTCATCTCTTGCGATGATCTGCTGGTGACGTCCTCGCCGCAGCCCCCCAACGAGCCCACTGAGCCCCATGGCCACGACGGCCACGCGCACGACGGCCCGGGGCACTCCGCCGGGCACTCGTCCGGGCCCTCCGCCGGCCCTTCCGCCGGTCATTCCCACGGCCACGGTCACAGCCACGGGCACGGCCCGGCGGCTCCCGTCTCGAAGCACCTGCGCAAGGTCATCGCGGCCGTACTGATCCCCTTCGCCACGGCCGTCTTCATCGGCATGGTGGTGCTCTGGCCGGGCGGCGCCCCCGCCCACGAGCGCACCGGGGTGGGCTTCGACCGGCAGACCCAGCAGGGCAAGGTCGTCTCCCTCGAACACGTCGACTGCAAATCGGTGAACGCCGCTCAGGTACCGACGACCGCGAACCCCACCACCCCCGAGGGCCGTGAGGCCCAGGCCGCGCAGACCGGCGAGTGCAAGAAGGCCACCGTCGAGATCGGCACCGGTCCGGACAAGGGCCGCACCTTCGTGGAGGTCGTCCAGCCGGGTGCGCCGCGGCAGTTGACGGACGGCCAGGAGGTGGTCGTGGCCTACGCGCCCGACGCCCCCCGCGACCTCCAGTACTCGGTGATCGACGTGAACCGCAAGATGCCGCTGGCGGTGCTGGCCGGCATCTTCGCGCTCGCGGTCGTCCTCGTCGGGCGGATGCGCGGGCTGTTCGCACTGATCGCGCTGATCGTCAGCTTCGGCGTCCTGACGCTCTTCATCCTCCCGGCCATCCTGCAGGGTTCGAACCCCCTCGTCGTCGCGGTGGTCGGGGCGAGCGCCATCATGCTGATCGCGCTCTACATGTGCCACGGCCTGACCGCCCGCACCTCGGTCGCCGTCCTCGGCACCCTCGTCTCGCTGGTGCTGATCGGCCTGCTGGGCTCGGTGTTCATCGACTGGGCGTCCCTCAGCGGCAACACGGACGACAACACCGGGCTGATCCACGGGCTGTACCCGGACATCGACATGAGCGGTCTGCTGCTCGCCAGCATCATCATCGGATCGCTGGGCGTGCTCGACGACGTGACGGTCACCCAGACGTCGGCCGTCTGGGAACTGCACCAGGCGGACCCCTCGATGGGGTCGCGCGCCCTGTACCGGGCGGCCATCAGGATCGGCCGCGACCACATCGCGTCGGTGGTCAACACACTGGTGCTGGCCTACGCGGGCGCCGCACTGCCCCTGCTCCTGCTGTTCTCGATCGCGAACAGCAGCATGGGCTCGGTGGCCAACAGCGAGCTGGTCGCGGTGGAGATCGTACGGACCCTCGTGGGCTCGATCGGACTGGTGGCCTCGGTCCCCGTGACGACGGCGCTGGCCTCGCTGGTGGTTTCCGCGGACCGGCCGGGATCCCCGGACGTCGCGCCGGCCGCGGGGCCGGTCCGCGGCGGCCGGGGCCGGCGGCGCAAGCGCTGAAGGGGATGCCCGATGGGGAGGGGCGGATGAGCGTGGACGCGTGCGTCAGCCCGCGTTCTGCTCGTTCTGCTTCGACTCCGCCAGGATCTTGCCGAGCGCCTCGTCGAGGTTCTCCTCGAAGTCGCCCAGGTTCCGCTCCTGTCCGAGCGGAACGATCCGGTCGGTGCGGTCGAGGAACGCGACGAGCGGCGCCGCGCTGGCGCGGAACAGGGCCCGGTCGCCGCCGACCTGCAGCCGGATGTGGACGTCGGACAGCTCCTCCGGATCGGTGGGGGCGATGTGCACGTCGCCGTCACCGCACGGCTTGTTGATGCCGTCGAGGAGGAGCTCCCGGCCGAACGCCCAGGTCACGGGCGCGTCTCCGGGAAGGTGGAAGGTCAGGCGGACTGCGTAGGGATCACGGGCGTCGTACCGGAGTTCCACCGGAATCCTGAACGAGAGCTCCTCGGAAACGAGGAAACTCATCATGACCTCTGCCTGTACCGACTCGCGCATTGCCTACCCCGCTGTAGTGGAAGTGGCCAGGAATGATCCCCCAGGCTCCTCTTGACAAGAGTGGTGGAAGCGCTAGCAGATCACAAGGAGTGAGTTTTCAGATACTGATAGAGAACGAGAGGGTACTCAACAGCGCGCCTACTTCACTCCGTAGTCGATCGACTACATAGCGCAATCGATCTTCCTGGTGCAAGGGGAGAGAAATGGCCATGGTTGCGGCGGTATCGCCCGCTGTGATGGGGATGGCCGCGCAGACCGTGCCGAGGGCATATTCCTGGCGTTCGGTTACTGGCTGCATTCGACCGAGGGCTCCGATCCGGTCCTCGAGCGACCGGAGATCCCGCACGGTATAAGCGGTGATCGCCTCGACCGGATATCGGTCGTAATGGTCCTTGCGCGTTTTCTCGTCGAGTTGTCCGAGCAGGCACTGCCCGATGGCGTGCGCATGGCCGGTCGCACGGAAGTCGGCCCACTCCTCGCAGGCCGGACTGGCCTGGGTGTCCGAGACGCCCACGACCTCGATCTCACCCTCGCGGTAGACCGCGAAGTAGACGGGTGCCCCGACCGCGTCGCGGAAGTGCGCGAGGGAGTCGAGGATCATGCTGCGACGTTTCTGCTGGAGTCCCCCACCGGCGAGCCGACCCGCGGCGTCACCGAGGACGAAGACTCCGCCCTCCCTGCGCAGATATCCCTCGTGGGTGAGGGTGCGCAGCAGGTGGTACGCGGTGGGGAGCGGGAGCCCGGCCTCGCGCGCGAGCTGTTTCGCCGGGGCTCCCTGACTATGGGACCCGACTGCTTCGAGCAGTCTCAGCGCCCTCTGGACCGAGCCGATCAGCGTCGGCACACCGGCGTTGTGAACCGGAGACAAAGCTCACCCCCAGGCGTGGCGACGGGCCATCGGGGAGGCCCGCCCTGCGGGGGCCGCCCCCGCGCATGCCGTGTCTCCTGGGGGTCGTACTCGGCGGCTCGTTAGCATCACCGCAGGTCAGAGCGGCAGTACCGGCTTTCGATGCCCAGGGACCGGCGCAGATTGCCACTCTATCCGCCGGTTCCGGGGGTGTGAGCGGTTTAGTGCCTCGCGTTCCCTCACCTGGCCCAATCGCGGCCCCGGCGGGCGCGTCCCCGCCGCGCTCTACCAGTCGCCGGAGGAGGACTTCGTACGGCCTCCGCCGACCTTCTTCACGACGAACACCAGACCGGCGACGAGGCCGATGAAGAGGAGCACCTTGAAGACGACGCCGATCAGCACGGTCAGGATGCTGGTGATCACACCGCCGAACACGAACAGCGCCAGCAGCGGAACGGCGACCCACTTAACCCACCAGGGCATGCCTGCGAACGTCTCTCGGATGCCGTCCATGTCCTCGACCTCTTCCTCGTCCTTGACTTCCTGCTCTCGATGCTAGGAGGCCACGGCCCCGGATCGGGGCCCGCGAGCCCCCGGACTCCCCTGACCGGCCCCTTAGGGGAATCCGGACCCCGACCCTCAGCCGCCCGGTGCGCTCGGCTCTCCGATCAGCTCTCCGGCGGGGAGAAGACCACCATCACCTTCAAGTCCTCGGTGATGTGGTGGAACTTGTGCGGGACGCCCGCCGGGACGTAGACGACGCTGCCGCGCGCCACGGTGGTCGTCTCCTCCCCGACGGTGATCGAGGCGCGCCCGCTCACGACGAAGTACACCTCGTCCTGGCGGTGGGGCTGCTGCGGATCGACCTGCCCGGCGTCGAGCGCGTACAGCCCGACGGACATGTTCCGCTCGCGCAGGAACTGCAGATAGGCGCCGTCGTTGGCGGCCCGCTCCGCTTCGAGCTCGTCAAGCCGGAAGGCTTTCATCGTGGTTGTGCCCCTTGTACTCGGTAGCGCCGTCGCATCCGCTGATCTGCGGATGTCCCACCGGGATCTTCTCTGCCACGATCAGACACATGATGAATTTCGTAGTCAAGACGCTCGCCAACGCGGCGGCCCTGGCCGTCGCCATCGCACTGCTCGAAGGCATCACCCTCGACGACGGCAGCAGCCTGGGCCGCCGCACGCTCACCCTGATCCTGGTCGCCCTGGTCTTCGGCCTGGTGAACCTGATCGTCAAGCCGTTGGTGAAGCTGCTCTCGCTGCCGCTGTTCGTCCTCACCCTGGGCCTGTTCACCCTCGTCGTGAACGCCCTGATGCTGCTCCTGACCTCGTGGCTGGCCTCGGAGCTCGAGCTCAGCTTCCACGTCGACGGGTTCTGGACCGCGGTCCTCGGCGGCCTGATCATCTCCATCGTCTCCTGGGCCGTGAACATGGTCCTGCCCGACAAGAACTGAACGGAACGCCCATGACGCCCCTCTACCGCGTCTGCTTCGTCTGCACGGGCAACATATGCCGCTCCCCCATGGCCGAGTCCGTCTTCCGGGCCCACGTGGCGCGGGCCGGCCTCGACGACCTGGTCGAGGTGGACAGCGCCGGCACCGGCGGCTGGCACGAGGGCGACGGCGCCGATCCGCGCACCGTCGCCGTCCTGGAAGCCGCGGGCTACGAGCAGGACCACCGGGCCCGGCAGTTCCGCTCCTCCTGGTTCGACCGCCTGGACCTCGTCATCGCGCTCGACGCCGGACACCTGCGGGACCTGCGGGCACTCGCACCCACCCCGCAGGACGCCGCCAAGATCCGGCTGCTGCGGTCCTACGATCCGGCCGCGGCCGCGGAGACCGACGTACCGGATCCCTACTACGGGTCCCTCGACGGGTTCGAGGAGTGCCTGGAGCTGGTCGAGGCGGCCAGCCCCGGTCTGCTGGACGCCGTACGCGAGGCCGTGAAGGAGCACACCGCGTGAACGAGTACGCCCCCGAAAGAAGGGCCGAGGCGATCGGCGACGGCACCCGCGCCGTCCGCGCCGGACTGCCGGAGC
Organism: Streptomyces sp. NPDC090045; assembly: GCF_044747975.1. Taxonomy (NCBI): domain Bacteria; kingdom Bacillati; phylum Actinomycetota; class Actinomycetes; order Kitasatosporales; family Streptomycetaceae; genus Streptomyces; species Streptomyces sp. NPDC090045. The sequence continues at coordinate 275,063 of NZ_JBIVFA010000006.1, read as the reverse complement.
CCGTGAAGAACGAACCGACCCTGCCCGGACCGGTCTTCGCCGCCCACTTCCACCTCCCCGGCGACGTCGAGGGCCCGTACGCCTACGGCCGCGACACCAACCCCACCTGGACCCTGCTGGAGCGGGCGATCGGGGAACTGGAGGCCCCCGGCGAGGAGGTGCACACCATCGTCTTCGCCTCCGGCATGGCGGCGGTCTCCGCCGTCCTCCTCTCCCAGGCGCGCACCGGCGACACCGTGGTCCTGCCCGACGACGGCTACCAGGCGCTGCCCCTGCTGCGGGAGCAGCTGGAGGCGTACGGGATCCACGTGCGCACCGCCCCGACCCGCGACGAGGCCCAGCTCGCGGTCCTCGACGGAGCCCGGCTGCTGTGGATCGAGACCCCGTCCAACCCCGGGCTCGACGTCTGCGACGTACGGCGCCTCGCGGACGCGGCGCACACCGGCGGGACCCTGGTCGCCGTCGACAACACCCTCGCCACCCCGCTCGGTCAGCGGCCCCTGGAGCTCGGCGCTGACTTCTCCGTCGCGAGCGGCACCAAGGGCCTCACCGGCCACGGCGACCTGCTGCTCGGGTACGTGGTCTGCCGCGACCCGGAGCTCGCCGCCGGCGTCCGGCGCTGGCGCAAGATCGTCGGCGCGATCCCGGGCCCGATGGAAGCCTGGCTCGCCCACCGCTCGCTCGCCACGATCCAGCTGCGCGCGCACCGGCAGTGGGCCAACGCGCTGGCCGTCGCCGAGGCGCTGGCCGACCGCCCGCACGTGACCGGGCTGCGCTACCCGGGCCTGGCCACGGACCCCTCGCACAAGACGGCCGCCCGGCAGATGCGCGGCTTTGGCTCGGTGGTCTCCTTCACCCTGCCCGACCGTGCCCACGCGGAACGCTTCATGGCCGCCCTGCACCTGGTCGAGGACGCCACGAGTTTCGGTGGAGTGCGGTCCACCGCCGAGCGGCGCGGACGGTGGGGCGGCGACGCCGTGCCGGAGGGCTTCATCCGCTTCTCCGCCGGGGCCGAGGACACCGAGGACCTGGTCGCGGACGTCCTGCGCGCCCTCGACCTCGCAGGCGGCGCCGGCTGAGCAGGCCCTGGGACGACGGTCCGAGCCTCCCCCCTCGTGGCTCGGACCGCCCCGGGTTCCGCGCGCGAGGAACCACGCGACAAGGCTAATTGACTCTGCGTCAGAGTCCAATCACGGTAACGACAGGGGCCTATCGGCATATTTATAGTTGAAGGCCCCCACCGAGAGGTGCCGCCATGGACCTGGCCCTGCTGCGCACCTTCGTCGCCGTTCACCGGGCCGGCTCGTTCACCCGTGCCGCCGCCCTCCTGGGCCTGTCCCAGCCCGCCGTGACCTCGCAGATCCGCACCCTGGAGCGCCAGTTGGGGCGGCCCCTCTTCCACCGCCGGGCCCGTGGCGTCACCCCCACCGCCGTCGGTGACGAACTCGCCCACCAGGCCGCCCCGCACCTCGACGCGCTGCTGCGGATCACCGAGGCCGGGCGGGAGGCCGCCGGTGCGCTGCGCACCCTCCACGTCGCCGGGCCACCCGAGTTCCTGTGCCTGCGCGTGCTGCCCGCCCTCGCGCCCCTCGTCGGCCAGGGCCACACCCTGCGCGCCGCCCTGGAGACCGGCGCCGAAGCGACCCTCGACGGGCTCGCCGCCGGTCACCACGACCTCGTCGTCACCACCGCCCAGCCGCGCGGCGGGCTCTTCACCGCCACCGCCCTGTGCGACGAGGAGCAGGTCCTGGTGGCCGCGCCCTACTGGGCCGCGCTCGTCGACACGGAGCGGCTGCGCGAAGAGGGTCCGGCCGCACTCGACGGCATCCCCGTCGTGGAGGTCCACGAGAGCCTGCCGCTCGTCACCCGCTACTGGGCCGCCGTCTTCGACACCCGGCCCGATGCCCGGTCCCTGGCCGCCACCGTGGTGGCACCCGACCTGCGGGCCGTACTGGAATGCGTCGGGGCCGGCGCCGGGCTCGCCGTCCTGCCCCGCTACCTGTGCCAGGAGGCCCTCGACGGCGGCCGCATCGTGGCCCTGGCGGAGCCCTCCGTACCGCCCTTGCGCACCTGGTTCCTGGTCGTGCGGACCGGGAGCCTCGCCCTCGCCCACCTCGCGCGGGCGCACGACCGGCTGGTGGACGCCGCCGTGCGCTGGTGAGCCCCTCTTTTCCGGCCCGTGGCGCGTTTCAGAAGGGGAGTGGTGGGCCACTCTTCTCCCATGACCGAACGTCCCGTGGTCAAACGCACCGCCCGCGCGATCCTGCTCGACGGTGACGACCTGATCCTCATCAAACGCACCAAGCCCGGCGTCGATCCGTACTGGCTCACCCCCGGCGGGGGAGTGGAGTCCTCGGACGCCACCGTCGTCGACGCCCTCCACCGAGAGGTCCACGAAGAACTCGGCGCGAAGATCACCGATGTGGTGCCCTGCTTCGTCGACACCGTCGAGCACATCGCCGACCGGGGGGTGACCGGCGTGAAGGTGCAGCACTTCTTCGTCTGCCGCCTCGAATCGATGGACCCGAGCCTGCGGCACGGTCCCGAGGTCGACGAACCCGAGGGCGAGTACGAGATCGTCCGGGTGCCCTTCAGCCGCGTGGGGATCGCCGCCGTCCATCTCGTCCCGCTGTCCCTGCGGCACTACCTCGACGGCAACATCGAGGGCGTACGCGCCATGCACGCTCCCGACCTGGGCTGAGCCCGGACTGGGACCGGCGGGCTGCCCGCCGGTCTCAGCCGGGGATGCCCACCAGTTCCTCCACCGCGTCGTGGCGGATCCTTTCGCCGGGGATGCCGATCCGAAGGAGCTCGTCCACCCCGCTCCGGATCATCGCGGGCGGCCCCGAGATGAAGGCGTCGTACGAACTCCACGGCCCGTGTTCACCGACGGCCTGCGGGAGTTGACCGGCCAGCCCGTCGCCCACCACCGGGCGCACCGACAGCCACGGATGCGAGCGCTGCAGCCCGAGCAGCGTGTCCTTGTCGTACAGATCGTGGTCGCTGCGCGCCCCGAAGAAGACCTCCACCGGCCGCCGCTCGCCGTGCTCGGCCACGTCCTCGATCAGCGCCTTGATCGGGGCGATGCCGGTGCCGCCGCCCAGGCACAGCATCCCGTTGTCCGTGGTGTGGTCCACGACCATGGACCCGGCCGGCGGTCCGAGGCGCAGCACGTCCCCCGGGCGGGCGTGGCGCACCAGCGCGTTGGAGACCCAGCCCGCGGGGACGGCTTTGACGTGGAACGACAGCAGCCCGTCGGCGCGCGGCGCCGAGGCGAAGGAGTAGTGCCGCCACACCCGCGGCCACCACGGGGTCTCCAGGCTCGCGTACTGGCCGGCCAGGAAGGCGTACGGCTGGTCGGGGCGGACCGTCAGCACCGCGATGTCCGCGGTGCGCAGATCGTGGGAGACGACCTCCGCGTGCCACCACGCCGGGGCCTTCACCTCGTCCTCCGCCGCGGCGTCGATCATGATCTGGGAGATCGCGGTGTACGCGCGCACCCACGCGGCCTGGGTCTCCGGCCCCCAGCTCTCCACCGCGTACCGGGCGAGCGCCCCGACGAGGGCCTCGCCGACCGCCGGATAGTGGCCGGCCATGGTGCCGTACTTCCGGTGCCCGGTGCCCAGTCGGCGCAGGTAGGGGACGAGTACCTCGGGATTGTCGATGTGCTCGGCGGCGGTCAGCAGCGCCTTCAGCAGCCGGTCGCGCTGCGCGTCCATGGCCGCGGGGAACATCCCCCGCACTTCGGGGTGGCCGGTGAACACCAGAGCGTAGAAGTAGGAGGTCACCTTGCCGGCTATCGGGGCGACCTCCGCGAGGGTCCGGCGGATGAGGACGGCATCCGGTGAGGGCTCTGCCGTACCACCACCGCCCTCGGCCGGTATCCGGGCCGCATCGCGTCTGGCCGATCTGGTGGGCGGAGCGTCCATGCGGTGCCTCGCTTCGAGCATCTCGGTCGGTCTGCACACGCCACGGTCTGTGAATCCGTGGTTCCGGGTTTCACAGCGTGCCAGCCGACTCAGAGGCCGGTGGGGAAACGCGGAAAATCCGCGTTTCGAACCCACTTTCCTCCTAAGATGCCTGAACTCCCGGGCGTGCCACCCCTACGAGCTGGTATGCGTCCCGCAGGTCCCGGCCCTCGTAGACATGGGTCGCACGCTCCGCCAGATAGGGCCGCGCGTTGACGGCCACCGACACCGGCACCACCTCGAAGAGCACCGAGTCGGTCGCAGAATCCCCGTACGCGACGCAGTCGCCCCGGCTCACACCGAACTGCTCGCACAGCCGGTCCGCCACCGTGACCTTGCCCTCGGGCGTGAGGAGCCCGGCAGCTTCCACCGGCCGGGTGAACGGCACCTCCGGGAAGACCGAACCGTGCGCGCTGTGCGCGCCCCACTCCAGCAGCAGCTCCACGAAGAAGGACGGCGACAGGGAGATCACCGCGCAGTAGTCCCCGCGCTCCCGGATCTCCTGCCAGACGTCCCGGATTCCCGCGAGCCAGGGGGACCCGTCGAACGCCGCCCGGACATGCGCGGGCGTGAGCTCGGCCCAGAGCGCGTGGACGGCCACCGAGAACTGGTGCGGCCCGATCTCACGGGCGCCGAAGGCCCGTTCCAGCGCGGCGATCTCGGTGCTCAGACCGAGTTGACGGGAGATCTCGACCGGCGCGGACGAGCCGTACATCAGCGTGCCGTCGAGGTCGAAGAGGTGCAGGCGGGTCATAGCCATCGAGGTTAGTGGGTTCGTTTCACGTGAAACAGGGGTCGTGTTTCACGTGAAACATCTCCCCCCAAATCCTCTGGACGGCTCCCGGTCCATGATCCAGTCTGAGGCGGTGACACCACCACACATCACCGATCTGCCGATCCGGACGCTGGCCGTGGACGATCTCCACCGCTGCGCCGACCTTTCCGAAGATCGCGGCTGGCTCCGCGAGGACCACAAGTGGGGTCTGCTCCTCGCCGCCGGAACGGGGTACGGCGTCGACGCCCCGGACGGCCGGGGACTCGCGGCGGCGTGCATCGTCACCCCGTACGGCCACACCGGCGCCGGCCCGGAGCTCGCCGCCATCGGCATGGTCCTCGTGGCCGACCGCTACGCCCGTCAGGGTCTCGGCCGGCGCCTGATGACCCACGTCTGCGACAACGTGCTCAAGGGTGTGCCGCTCACCCTGCACGCCACTCCGTACGGGCGTCCCCTCTATGAGGAGCTCGGCTTCACGACCACGGGCCGAGCCGAGATGCTGAAGGGCACCTTCCGGCCCGAAGGCACCCCGGGCTCCCCCGCCGCCCCCGGCACCCCGCGGATCCGGCCGGCCACCGCCGCGGACCTCCCGCGCATCCTGCGTCTGGACGCCGAGGTCTTCGGCACCGACCGCACCCACATGATCACCAGACTGCCCGCCTTCTCCGACCGGCTGCTCGTCGCCGAGGACGGCAGCGGAGACGGCACCCTCACCGGCTACGCGGCGGCCTGGCCCAACATGGACACCCATGTCATCGGCCCGCTGATCGCCAAGGACACCGGCACCGCCCGGTCGCTGGTCACCGCGCTCGCCGCGGGTACGGACCGGCCGCTGCGCACCGATGTCGACGTGCGGCACGAGGAGCTCCTCGCCTGGCTCAAGGACCGCGGTCTCGGCTCGGTGGCCTTCAACGCCGTCATGACCCGGGACATCCCCGACCTGCCCGGCGACTGGACCCGCCGCTGGGCTCCGCTCACCGTGGCCGCGGGCTGAGAGAGGAAGCGCCCCTCATGACCGACACCCCCGAGCCGGCCATCCGGCCCGCGACCGAGGCCGATCTGCCGGCCATCGTCGCCATGCTGGCCGACGACCCACTGGGCGCCACCCGTGAGTCCCCGGAGGACCTCGCCCCGTACCGCGCGGCGCTCGCGCGCCTCGCCGACGACCCGAACCAGCACCTGGTCGTCGCCGTCCGCGCGGACCGTGTGGTGGGCACCCTCCAGCTGACCATCGTCCCGGGTCTGTCCCGCAAGGGGGCCACCCGCTCCCTCATCGAGGGCGTCCGGGTCCACGCGGACGAGCGCGGCGGCGGGCTGGGCACCCGGTTCATCGAATGGGCCGTGGAGAAGTCCCGTGCCGAGAACTGCAGCCTCGTGCAGCTGACCTCGGACGTGACCCGGACCGACGCCCACCGCTTCTACGAGCGGCTCGGATTCACCGCGTCCCACGTCGGGTTCAAGCTGCAGCTCTGAGCACGCCGACCGGCAGGCCGGGCCACCGTGTCGGCGGCCCGGCCTACGATCGGGAGGATGAGCCCCAGCCTCCCCCTCGTCACCACCGCCGAGCGCCGCCACCGGCTCGGCCGGCGGCACCGCCTCGCTCCCTCGGCCCGCGCCGCCACGGTGGCGCAGGCAGCGGACTCGGTCGTCGCCCTGCACGCCACCGACGCCGCGACGATCTTCCTCTCCGCCCGTGCACGACTCGCCGAAGGCGGTCCCGGTGTGGTCGAGCGGGCGCTCTACGAGGACGTCAGCCTCGTGCGGCTGCTCAGCATGCGCAACACGCTCTTCGCGGTCTCCACGGAACTCGCCCCCCATGTCGACGCCTCGACCGCCCGGGCCATCGCCGTGAAGGAGCGCCGCACGCTCCTCAAGCACCTCGACGAGGACGGTCAGGGGCTCGACGCCGAGTGGCTGGCCCGGGCGGAGGCCGCCGCGCTCGACGCCCTCGACGTCCACGGGCCGGCCACCGGAAGCCAGTTGTCGGCCGCCGTGCCCGCCCTGCGCCGGAAGATCACCATCGGCCGGGGCAAGAAGTACGAGACGGAGACCGGTGTCGCGACCCGTGTCATCCGGCTGCTGGCCGCCGACGGCCGGATCCGGCGCGACCGGCCGCGCGGGTCGTGGACCTCCAGCCAGTACCGCTGGGTCCACACCGAGCCGTGGCCCGCGGTACCGGCCGTCGAGGCCCGCGCGGAGATCGCCCGCCGCTGGCTGCGCGCCTACGGCCCCGCCACCGAGGCCGACCTCAAGTGGTGGACCGGCTGGACCCTCACGGACGTCCGCAAGGCCCTCGCCGCCGTGGGCCCGGACCAGGTCCGCCTCGAGGACGGCAGCACCGCCCTCGTCGGCCCCGGGGACACCCTTCCCGAACCGGCCCCGGAGCCCTGGGCCGCGCTGCTGCCCGGCCTCGACCCGACCGCAATGGGCTGGGCCGACCGCGGTTTCCACCTCGACCCCGCCCACAGGCCCGCGCTCTTCGACTACGCCGGCAACATCGGCCCCACCGTGTGGTGGAACGGCGAGATCGTCGGCGGCTGGGCCCAGCGCTCCGACGGCGAGATCGTCTGGAGGCTGCTGGGCAGCCCCGGCCGCGCCGCCGAGGAGGCGATCACCGCCGAGGCCGCGCGCCTCGCCGCATGGGTGGGCGAGGCCCGCATCACCCCGCGCTTCCGTACCCCGCTGGAACGCGAGCTCGTCGCCTGAGCCCCGCCCGGGGCCCGGCCCTGGCCCCGGCGCCGGTTCGGACCCGGACGGTCAGCCGATGCCCCGCCAGCCCTGCGGGTCCACCCCGCCGGGCACCGGAGCCTGGGGGTCGTACGGCTCGCGCGTGAACACGAAGGACGCCAGATCGAGGTGGCTCACCGAGCCGTCCTCGCGGCGCACCGCCCGCAGCGTCTCACCGGCGTAGTAGCCGGACAGTCCGGTCCAGGTGCCGTCCGGCCCGGGCCGGAAACGGGCCGTGCGCCCGGTCGCGCCCACCGGGCCCAGCTCCAGCAGCCCGTCCGCCGTCAGCCGCACCACCTGCGCCGAAGTCCCCCAGTACCAGGGGCCGCACAGCTCCAGCGGCACCCGGTCGGACTCCAGGAAGGGCCGCCACGGCCGGGGGAACCGGGGCTCGGCGTCCGCCACGATCCTGACGAGCTCCGCGGCCACCGTCGCGGCCGGAAGCCCCGACGTGCAGTTCGCCAGTACCACCGCCGCCACGTCGTCGGCCTCGCTCACCCACAGCCCCGCGACGAAACCGGGCAGCGATCCGCTGTGGCCCGCGAGCCTGCGCTCGCCGACGGCCGTCAGCTGCATCCCCAGCCCGTAGCCGAGGTCGGCGAAACCGGGCTCCGGAGGCGCCGCCGACGTGCGCATCTCCCGTACGGAGTCCGCGCTCAGGACCCGCTCGTCACCGCGCAGCAGGAAATCGGCGAACCGGGCCAGGTCCCTGGTCGTGGACCACAGTTGCCCCGCCGGGGCCATCAGCCCCAGGTCCTCCAGCGGCTCGGGCATCATCACGTCCGCCCACGGGTGCACCGCCCAGCCGCCCGCGTGCGGGGCCTGCGGCTGCCCGCTCGTGCGGTCCAGCCCCAGGGGCTCCAGCACCTCGGCCCGCAGCACGTCTTCCCAGGGCTGCCCGCGCAGCGCCTCCACCAGCGAACCCAGCAGGGTGTAGCCCGGGTTGGAGTAGTGGTGGCGGCTTCCCGGCGTGTGGGCGAACGGCTCCTCCCCCAGGACGTCGGCGAGCTCGGGCCGCAGATCGCCGGGGGTGCGCTCCCACCACTCGCCGGGGGTCTCCGCCGCCAGTCCGCCGGTGTGGGCCAGCAACTGAGCGATGGTCACCTCGCCCGCGCCCGTCCCCGGAAGGTGTTCCTCCAGCGGATCCGAAAGCCGCAGGAGTCCCTCGTCCCGCAGGCGCATCACCAGAACAGCCGTGAAGGTCTTGGTGATCGAGCCGATCCGGTACTGGACGTTCCCGTCCGGACCGTGCCCTTCGACCGAGGTCCGAGAGCCTTCCCAGACCACCTCACCGTCGCGCACGACGGCCGCCACGACGGACGGCGCCCGCCCCTCGCTCTGCGCGACGGCGATCCGGTGCCTGAGAGCACGCCGGGTGGCGGGGAGCAGTTCCAGGTCCTCAGAAAGATCATCCATGCTCGGATGCTACGTGTTGGCCATGTCCACGAAGCGCGAATAATGGCCCTGGAAGGCCACGGTGATCGTGGCCGTGGGGCCGTTACGGTGCTTGGCCACGATCAGGTCCGCCTCGCCCGCGCGCGGGGACTCCTTCTCGTACGCGTCCTCGCGGTGCAGCAGGATCACCATGTCCGCGTCCTGCTCGATCGAGCCCGATTCACGCAGGTCGGAGACCATCGGCTTCTTGTCGGTGCGCTGTTCCGGACCACGGTTCAGCTGGGAGAGCGCGATCACGGGGACCTCGAGCTCCTTCGCCAGCAGCTTGAGGTTTCGGGACATGTCCGAGACCTCCTGCTGACGGCTCTCGGGACGGCGCGAGCCGCCCGACTGCATCAGCTGGAGGTAGTCGATGACCACGAGCGAGAGGTCGTTGCGCTGCTTGAGCCGGCGGCACTTGGCCCGGATCTCCATCATCGACAGGTTGGGGGAGTCGTCGATGTAGAGCGGGGCGGCGGAGACGTCCGGCATCCGGCGGGCCAGCCGGGTCCAGTCGTCGTCCGTCATCGTGCCCGAGCGCATGTGGTGGAGCGCCACCCGGGCCTCCGCCGAGAGCAGGCGCATGGCGATCTCGTTGCGCCCCATTTCGAGGGAGAAGATCACGCTCGGCAGGTTGGCCTTGATGGAGCAGGCCCGGGCGAAGTCCAGGGCGAGCGTGGACTTGCCCATCGCGGGACGGGCCGCGATGACGATCATCTGGCCCGGGTGCAGGCCGTTGGTCAGCGAGTCCAGGTCCGTGAAACCGGTGGGGACGCCCGACATCTGGCCGCTGCGCGAGCCGATGGCCTCGATCTCGTCGAGGGCGCCTTCCATGATGTCGCCCAGCGGCAGGTAGTCCTCGGAGGTCCGCTGCTCGGTGACGGCGTAGATCTCGGCCTGGGCGCTGTTGACGATCTCGTCGACGTCGCCGTCGGCCGCATAGCCCATCTGCGTGATCTTCGTGCCGGCGGCGACCAGGCGGCGCAGCACGGCCCTCTCGTGGACGATCTCCGCGTAGTACTCGGCGTTCGCCGCCGTCGGCACGGACTGGACCAGGGTGTGCAGGTACGAGGCCCCGCCGACCTTGCTGATCTCGCCGCGCCGGGTCAGCTCCGCGCCGACGGTGATCGGGTCGGCCGGCTCGCCCTTGGCGTACAGGTCGAGGATGGCCTGGAAGATCGTCTCGTGCGAGGGCCGGTAGAAGTCGTGGCCCTTGATGACCTCGACCACGTCGGCGATGGCGTCCTTCGAGAGCAGCATGCCGCCGAGCACCGACTGCTCGGCGTCCAGGTCCTGCGGGGGCACGCGCTCGAAGCCGCCCCCGCCGCCGTCCCAGGAGCCGCCCTCGCGGCCCCGGTCGTGCTGTTCGTCCCCGCGGCCGCGGCCTTCGCTGTTACGGCGCGGACGGGCGGGCAGACGGTCACCTGGACCGCTGTCGGCCCAGGGGTCGTCCATGGGCTCGGGCATGCTCACCGGGCGCCTCCTCCCGTCCGCAACGCGGACCTCGCCGTGCCACTCTTTCTATGGCACGGCTCTGACATTTGGGGCACCCGAATCGGCTGTCGGCGAGTCGGGCAACGCACCACGGTAGGGCCGGGAGCGGCGTCAGCCAATCTTGTTATCCACAGGCTGTGTGGATGAGATGTGGATGACGGCGCCAATGCTGTGGGTAACTCGCCGGAAGCTGTGTACGGACCGGGGGACGACGCTGTGGACAAAATCACCCGCGCCACCCCGTTACCCCACTTGACCTGGGATTTTCCTCTCCAGAGACGGTGGGGAAGAAAAATCTTGGCCACGGTCTCGAGATCGCCTCCAACGAGTCGCGGAGAAGGCTCACACCGACGCCACAGTAAGGATCACAGCTAGGTTGCATCCATTACCTGTGGAAGATTAGATTGAGCGCATGACACAGGCCCTCACCGCACCCGAGGCTGGGCCGAGACGGCACGACCGGGAGATCTTCACGCTCGCCGTCCCCGCCTTCGGCGCACTCGTCGCCGAGCCCCTCTTCGTGATGGCCGACAGCGCCATCGTGGGACATCTCGGCACTCCCCAGCTCGCCGGCCTCGGTATCGCCGCCGCACTGCTCACCACCGCCGTGAGCGTCTTCGTCTTCCTCGCCTACGCCACCACCGCGGCCGTCTCCCGCCGGGTCGGCGCCGGCGACCTGCAAGCGGCCATCCGGCAGGGCATGGACGGCATCTGGCTCGCCCTGCTGCTCGGCGCGGCCGTCGTCGCCGTGGTGCTGCCCGCGGCGCCGTCGCTGATCTCCCTCTTCGGAGCCTCCGACACCGTCGCCCCGTACGCCGTCACCTATCTGCGGATCTCCGCGTTCGGCATCCCGCCGATGCTCATGGTCCTGGCCGCCACCGGGGTGATCCGCGGCCTCCAGGACACCCGCACCCCGCTCTACGTGGCCATCGGCGGCTTCACCCTCAACGTGGGCCTGAACGCCGCCCTCGTCTACGGCGCGGGCCTCGGCATCGCCGGCTCCGCCTGGGGCACGGTCATCGCCCAGTGCGCGATGGCAGCCGCCTATCTCGTCGTGGTCGTCCGCGGAGCCCGGCGGCACGGCGCCTCCCTGCGCCCGGACCCCGACGGCATACGGGCCTGCGCCCAGGCCGGAGCGCCCCTGCTGGTCCGCACCCTGTCCCTGCGCGCCATCCTGATGATCGCGACCGCCGTCGCCGCCCGGCTCGGCGACGCCGACATCGCCGCCCACCAGATCCTGCTCGCCCTGTGGAGCCTGCTCGCCTTCGCGCTCGACGCCATAGCGATCGCCGGGCAGGCCATCATCGGCCGCTACCTGGGCGCGGGGGACACGGAAGGCGCCAAGGCCGTCTGCCGCCGCATGGTGCAGTGGGGCATCGCCTCGGGCGTCGTACTGGGCCTGCTGGTGGTCCTGGCCCGCCCGGTGTTCATTCCGCTGTTCACCAGCGATCCGGCGGTCGAGGCGGCCCTGCTGCCCGCCCTGCTGGTCGTGGCCCTCTCCCAGCCGGTCTCGGGCATCGTCTTCGTCCTCGACGGGGTCCTCATGGGCGCGGGCGACGGCCGCTACCTGGCCCGGGCCATGCTCCTGACCCTGGCCGCGTTCGTCCCGGCCGCGCTCCTCGTCCCGGTCGTGGGCGGCGGCATCACGACGCTCTGGTGGGCCATGACCCTGATGATGCTGGTCCGGATGATCACCCTCCGGGTGCGCGCCCGCTCGGGCCGCTGGCTGATCGCGGGAGCCACCCGCTAGCCGATGTTTCACGTGAAACATCGGCCGGCGCCGGGAAGCACCGGGAAGCACTGGGAAGCACCGGAAACGACGAAGGGCCGCACCCCGAGGGGTGCGGCCCTTCACGCGCAGCCCTTAGGCGGCGATGACCTCGATGCCCACGTTCGCGGCGACCTCGGCGTGCAGACGCACGGAGACCTGGTACGAACCGAGGGTCTTGATCGGGGCGCCCAGCTCAACGCGGCGCTTGTCGACCTTCGGACCACCGGAAGCCTCGATCGCCGTGGCGATGTCGGACGGGGTCACGGAGCCGAAGAGACGGCCGGCGTCACCCGCACGGGTGGCCAGACGCACCTTCACGCCCTCGAGCTTGGCCTTGACCTCGTTGGCCTGCTCGATGGTCGCGATCTCGTGGATCTTGCGGGCGCGGCGGATCTGCGCCACGTCCTTCTCGCCACCCTTGGTCCAGCGGATCGCGAAACCACGCGGGACCAGGTAGTTGCGAGCGTAACCGTCCTTGACGTCGACGACATCGCCGGCGGTGCCGAGGCCAGAGACCTCGTGGGTCAGGATGATCTTCATTAGTCGGTCACCCTTTCCTTATCGCGCGGTGGACGTGTAGGGCAGCAGCGCCATCTCACGGCTGTTCTTCACGGCCGTGGCGACGTCACGCTGGTGCTGCGTGCAGTTGCCGGTAACGCGGCGGGCACGGATCTTGCCGCGGTCGGAAATGAACTTCCGCAGCATGTTCGTGTCCTTGTAGTCCACGTACGCGGTCTTGTCCTTGCAGAATGCGCAGACCTTCTTCTTAGGCTTGCGCACAGGCGGCTTCGCCATTGTGTCTCTCCTGTGTGATCAAGAAGTGGGGATGCGAGCTGCCCTAGAAGGGCGGCTCGTCCGAGTAGCCACCGCCGGAGCCGCCGGAGCTTCCGCCCCAGCCGCCCCCGCCGCCGCCCTGCTGCTGGCCACCGGCCGGCGCGCTGGACGCCCACGGGTCGTCGGAGGGACCTCCGCCGCCCTGCGGGGCGCCGCCGCTGGGGGCTCCGCCCCAGCCACCGCCGCCACCCTGCTGCTGGCCGCCACCGCCGCCGTACCCACCCTGGCCACCGCGACCGCTGGTCTTGGCGACCTTGGCCGTGGCGCTCTTCAGGCTGGGGCCGACTTCCTCGACGTCCAGCTCGTAGACCGTGCGCTTGACACCCTCACGGTCCTCGTACGACCGCTGCTTCAGCCGGCCCTGCACGATGACGCGCATGCCCCGCTGAAGGGACTCGGCGACGTTCTCCGCCGCCTGACGCCAGACCGAGCAGGTCAGGAACAGGCCTTCGCCGTCCTTCCACTCATTGGTCTGCTTGTCGAAGATGCGGGGAGTGGACGCGACACGGAACTTCGCGACCGCCGCACCCGAGGGGGTGAAGCGCAGCTCGGGGTCGTCGACGAGATTGCCGACGACCGTGATGACGGTCTCGCCTGCCATGGATGAACCTCTCGGCGGGGATTGCTGCTGGGCTGCTGTGCTACTCGGTCCCGATTACCGCTGAACCGAAGTTCAGTGGGTCTCGGGGCGAAGGACCTTGGTCCGGAGAACCGACTCGTTCAGGTTCATCTGTCGGTCAAGCTCCTTGACGACCGCAGGCTCGGCCTGAAGGTCGATGACCGAGTAGATGCCCTCGGGCTTCTTCTTGATCTCGTAAGCGAGACGACGACGGCCCCAGGTGTCGACCTTCTCGACCTTTCCGTTGCCCTCACGGACGACGGAGAGGAAGTTCTCGATCAGCGGGGAGACAGCGCGCTCCTCGAGATCGGGGTCGAGGATGACCATCACTTCGTAGTGACGCATGTGGAACCCACCTCCTTTGGACTCAGCGGCCACGGTCGTTCCGTGGCAGGAGGGTCGTGATGCGTGCGCACGGTGTCCGCAAGCAGACACCGCGCAGCTGTACAGACTACCTCCTCGACTCCTTCCGGTTGAAATCCGGCGGGAGAGGGCCCCAATCTGTATCCATCGGGTGTGCCCGGTGCTATGCCCCGGCCCCTGCCGGGGCGGCTCCCCACACCGTTCTGCGTCAGCCAGGAGGTGCCTTCCGATGGCACAGGCAATGCGGTCCCCTCAGACCCCTCAGATCTCGCTGCTCTCCACCGACGGCAAGCCCCACCCGCTGCAGGACGCCCTGATGGCGGTCACTCTGGTCCTCGGCGCCGTGGCGTTCGTCACGGCCTTCTTCCACAACCTGCACCTGATCAGCTCGTGGGCCGGGCTGATCGGAATCCTGACCGGCGCGTACGGACAGTTCGTCTCCGTCACGACACGCGAGCGCTTCGCGCTGATCCTCGGCCTTGGTGCGTCTGCCATCGGCTTCTACCTGGGCATGTTCCACGGCGGCCTCTTCGGGGGCTGACCGAGCCGGCCGGGCAACCTCCTCGGCAGGGCGCCGGCCGTGCACCGGCCCGGGCCCACGGCCCGTCCCCCAGAAGGGTGGCGCCCCTGTCGCAGTAGGCTTCGCGCCATAGCCAGCGAAGCCGCCGGAGGAGACGCCCCGCATGAGCCTGTCCCTGAGGACCATCAGCCGAGAGCAGCATCTGGGTTACCTCCAGAGCCTGCCCTCGGCTAGCCACTGCCAGGTCCCGGCGTGGGCCGACGTGAAGAACGAGTGGCGCTCCGAGAACCTCGGATGGTTCAACGAGTCCAATGAACTCGTCGGTGCCGCCCTCGTGCTGTACCGCCAGCTGCCCAAGGTGAAGCGATACCTCGCCTACCTCCCCGAGGGCCCGGTCATCAACTGGTACGCCCCGAACCTGGAGGAGTGGCTCCAGCCGATGCTGGCCCACCTCAAGCAGCAGGGCGCCTTCACCGTGAAGATGGGCCCGCCCGTCGTCATCCGGCGCTGGAACTCCACGGCCATCAAGGCCGGCATCCAGGACCCGAACGTCAAGCGCCTGCGCGACGTGGAGGCCTCGGTCATCGAGCCCCGCGCCTTCGAGGTGTCCGACAAGCTGCGCCGCATGGGCTGGCAGCAGGCCGAGGACGGCGGCGCCGGATTCGGCGACGTCCAGCCCCGCTACGTCTTCCAGGTGCCGCTGGCCAACCGCTCGCTGGACGACGTCCTCAAGGGCTTCAACCAGCTGTGGCGCCGCAACATCAAGAAGGCCGAGAAGGCCGGCGTCGAGGTGGTCCAGGGCGGCTACGACGACCTGCCGACCTGGCAGCACCTGTACGAGATCACGGCCGAGCGCGACAAGTTCCGCCCGCGCCCGCTCAGCTACTTCCAGCGCCAGTGGACGGCCCTCAACGCCGAGGACCCGAACCGGATGCGCCTGTACATCGCCACGCACGAGGGGGAGCCGCTGGCCGCCGCCACGATGCTCACCGTCGGCCAGCACGTCTGGTACTCCTACGGCGCCTCCGCCAACCACAAGCGCGAGGTCCGGCCCTCCAACGCGATGCAGTGGCGCATGCTGCGCGACTCGTACGCACTCGGTGCCAGCGTCTACGACCTGCGCGGCATCTCTGACACGCTGGACGAGAACGACCACCTGTTCGGACTGATCCAGTTCAAGGTCGGCACGGGCGGCGAGGCCGTCGAGTACGTCGGCGAGTGGGACTTCCCGCTCAACAAGGTGCTGCACAAGGCGCTCGACATCTACATGTCGCGCCGCTGATCCCCTGACCCCCGCTGTTATCGAGAAAGGTGCCGGACGGGCCATGGCGCTCACGCTCTACGTCGACACCGCGCGCTGGCGTGCGCACCAGAAGCAGATCCAGGACCAGTTCCCCGGAATGATCCCGGTCTGCAAGGGCAACGGTTACGGCTTCGGCCACGAGCGGCTGTGCGAGGAGGCGACCCGGATGGGCGCCGACGTACTCGCCGTCGGCACGACGTACGAGGCCGCGAGCATCAAGGACTGGTTCGGCGGCGACCTGCTCGTCCTCACCCCGTTCCGGCGGGGCGAGGAGCCGGTGCCGCTGCCGGACCGGGTCATCCGCTCGGTGTCCTCGCTGGACGGGGTCCGCGGTCTGGTCGGCGCCCGCGTGGTCATCGAGTGCATGAGCTCGATGCGCCGCCACGGCATCTCCGAGCAGGATCTGGGCCAGCTGCACGGGGCCATCGAGGACGTCCGGCTGGAGGGCTTCGCCCTGCACCTGCCCCTGGACCGCCCGGACGGCTCGGACGCCGTCGAGGAGGTCATCGGCTGGATGGACCGGCTGCGCGCGGCCCGGCTGCCCCTGCACACCATGTTCGTCAGCCACCTGCGGGCCGAGGAGCTGGCGCGGCTCCAGCAGCAGTTCCCGCAGACCCGGTTCCGGGCCCGCATCGGCACCCGGCTGTGGCTGGGCGACCACGAGGCGACCGAGTACCGCGGTGCGGTCCTCGACGTCACGCGCGTGGCCAAGGGCGACCGGTTCGGCTACCGCCAGCAGAAGGCCGCCTCCGACGGCTGGCTGGTCGTGGTCGCCGGCGGTACCTCGCACGGAGTCGGCCTGGAGGCCCCCAAGGCGCTCCACGGAGTGATGCCGCGCGCCAAGGGCGTCGCCCGGGCGGGCCTGGCCACCGTCAACCGCAACCTGTCGCCCTTCGTGTGGGCGGGCAAGCAGCGCTGGTTCGCGGAGCCGCCGCACATGCAGGTGTCGATCCTGTTCGTGCCCTCGGACGCGAGCGAGCCGAAGGTCGGCGACGAGCTCGTGGCGCACCTGCGCCACACCACCACGCAGTTCGACCGGGTGCTCGACGCCTGAGCAGGCCCGTCAGTCCTTGGGGCCCGTGCCCCAGTCGACCCGCTGTCCCTCCGAGGGCGCCGCGTACCGCGGCGCCCTCGCCGCGTCCGACAGCACGAACACGTCCTCGGACCCGTCCAGGACGCCGCCCGAGGGGTCGTCCGAGCCGTCGCGGCGTACGACGTCCCGCTCGGGCATCAGGATGTCCCGGACGATGACCGCGCACAGGTACAGGGTGGCCAGCACGTGGGCGACGATCGCCAGCTGGTAGCCCTCCACGGGCAGGCCCTGGTGCTTGTCCCCGCTGGTCGTGTAGGCGAGGTAGAACCAGATCCCGAGGAAGTAGGCGACCTCGCCGGCCTGCCAGATCAGGAAGTCCCGCCAGCGCGGCCGGGCCAGCGCGGCGAGCGGGATGAGCCACAGCACGTACTGGGGCGAGTAGACCTTGTTGCACAGGATGAAGGCGGCGACGACCAGGAAGACCAGCTGCGCGAACCGGGGCCGCCGCGGGGCGGTCAGGGCGAGCAGTCCGACGGCCCCGCACAGCAGGAGCGTCAGCCCGGACGCGTACGTGTTGGCGTCTTCCAGGGGGTTGCCCGAGCGCTGCGAGATCAGCAGCCACACGGAGCCGAAGTCGATGGGGCGTTCCTGGCTGAAGGTGTAGAACTTCTTCCAGCCGTCCCAGGCGAAGAGCATGACGGGCAGGTTCACCGTGAGCCAGGCCTGGGCCGCTCCGAAGGTGGCCAAGCCGAATTCGCGCCACTTCCCGGCCCGCCAGCAGAGCACGAACAGCGGCCCGAGCAGCAGGACGGGATAGAGCTTGGCCGCGGTGGCGAGGCCGATCAGGACGCCGAAGAGGACCGGCCGGCTGCGGGACCACATGAGCATCGCGGCGGCGGTCAGGGCGATGGCCAGCAGGTCCCAGTTGATCGTCGCCGTCAGGGCGAAGGCGGGCGCGAGGGCGAAGAGCAGGGCGTCCCAGGGCCGGCGGCGGTGGGTGCGCGCGACGCACACGGCGATGACCGCCGCGCAGGCCATCAGCATGCCGGCGTTGACCATCCAGTACATCTGCTCGCGGTGCTGCATGGAGCCGCTGCCAGGGGTCAGCCAGGAGGCGATCTCCATGAAGAGCCCGGTGAGCACCGGGTACTCCAGGTACTCCATGTCGCCGGGCAGCCGGTCGAAGTAGGGCGTCAGGTTGTCGGCGAAGCCGCGTACCGCGTACAGGTGCGGGATGTCGGAGTAGCAGGCGTGGGTGTACTGCGAGCCCGCTCCCCGGAACCACGCCCAGTCGTAGCAGGGCAGCTTCTGCACCATGCCGAGCGCGAACATGCCGATGGCGAGGAGGGCCACGACGCGGACCGGCCCCAGCCAGTGGCCGCCGAGCCGCGCGTAGCGGCCGAGCGGGCCTCCGATGAGCTCACTGCCGGCTGCGGCGACCTCGTCCTGCTGCGTCGGCGGTACGGGACGGTCCTCGTGCACCTGGGTCATGGGGGTCATCCTGCCGTACGGGGCCGGACACGGGGGAAGGCCGTCGCACGGCGGGTGCGACGGCCTTCCTCTGTTCACTGGGCGGTGGGGCGGGTCGGTCCGGCGGGTCAGTCCGGCACGGTGCCGGTGGTGCCGCCCGGGCGGCCCGGTCTGCCGGTGCCCGACGGGGACGGCGATCCGCTGGGCCCGCCCTGGGTGCCGGCGATGACCCCCGAATTGGTGCCGGTGTTCGTGCCTCCGTTGGTCGTCCCGCGCGTGGGGTCGTCCGGGTCGCAGTACAGCTCCCACGGCTTGCAGGACGGCTTCCCGCCCTTGGACGGGGTCGGGGACGGCATCGTCGGGGAGGGCGACGGGGTCGCCGACGGGGACGGGGACGGCGAGGCGGGCGCCGACGGCGTGGGGGAGGGGGCACCGGCGGAGTCGGCGGTGACGCCGGCGTCGTCGGGCTCCGGGAAGTCCGATTCCGGAGTGTCCTTGAGCGCTTCGCTCATGTACTCGGTCCAGATCTCGGCCGGGATGTCACCACCGTGGATGGACGGGATGCCGCCCACGCCGTTCATGGACTGCAGCTTCCGGTCCTGCGAGTTGGGGTCGGTGCGGAAGAGGGCGACGGAGGTGGACAGCTCCGGGGTGTAGCCGACGAACCACGCCGACTTGTTCTCGTCCGTGGTACCGGTCTTGCCCGCGGCGGGCCGGCCCAGCTTCTTGGCCTTCTTGCCGGTGCCGTTCTGGACGACGTTCTCCAGGACCTTGGTGATGTTGTCCGCGACGGCGTTGTCCATGGCCCGCTGGGCCTTGGGGGGCTCGAAGCCGGACAGCTTCTCGCCGTCCTTCTCGACCTCGATCACCGAGTAGGGCTCGTGGTGCGTGCCGGAGGCGGCGAACGTGGCGTACGAGTCGGCCATCCGGATGGCGCTGGGGGTCGAGGTGCCGAGGGCGGAGGAGGCGTCCGGGTTCGGGTTGATCGACTCGTCGAGGATGCCCGTGGACTTGGCCAGCTCCCGCACCTTGCTGTGGCCGACGTCGAAGATCAGCTGGGCGAACGGGACGTTGATGGACTTCTCCATCGCCTCGTTGAGGGTGACGTACCCGTAGGCGGTCGGGCTCTCGTTCTTCTGCTTGAACGGCTGGCCCTTGGCGTCGCGCAGCGGCCTGCCCTCACGGTTGTTGATCACCGTGAGGTCGTTGGCCTGGTACTTGCTGTCGGCCGAGATGCCCTGGCCGTTGGAGTTCTGGGTGCCGTGCTGCATGGCTGCCGCGAGCACGTACGGCTTCCAGGTCGAGCCGACCGGGACACCGCTGGTGTTGGCGTTGTTGCTGAAGTACTTCTGGTCCCAGCCCGGACCGCCGTACAGGGCCACGAGCGCCCCGGTCTTCACGTCCACGGAGGCCGCGCCGAACTGGACGAAGGTGTCGGTGTCGGGCCGCTTCTTCTCGTCGATGAAGCCGTTGCGGATGTCCTCCACGGCCTTGGACAGGGCGTCCACCCTCGGCTTCTGGAAGGTGGTCTTGATCCGGTAGCCGCCCAGGGCCATCTGCTCGGCGGTGACGCCCGTGTTCTTCATCACGTACGCCTTGGCCGTGTCGACCAGGTAGCCGATCTGGCCGGTCATGCCGCGGGCCTGCTCCGACTCGACGCGTGCGGGGAAGTCCGAGTCCTTGTACTTCGCCCGCTCGGCCTTGTCCATCCGGCCGACCTCGACCTCACGGTCCAGCACCCAGGCCCAGCGCTCGCGGGCCCGGCCCTCGTTGAGTTCGGGGGTGGCCTGGGCGCCGATGCCGCCGTCCGGGTTGTAGAGGTTCGGGCCCTTGAGCACGGAGGCCAGGAACGCGCACTCGGCGGGGTTCAGGTCCTGGCTGTCCTTGCCGAAGTAGGCGCGGGCCGCGGCCTGGATCCCGTAGGCGTCCCGCCCGTAGTAGGCGGTGTTGAGGTAGCCCGCGAGGACCTCGTCCTTCGGCTTGGAGACACCCAGCCTTATCGCGATGAAGAGCTCCGTGACCTTCCGCTTCAGCGTCTGGTCGGAGTCCAGGTAGGTGTTCTTCACGTACTGCTGGGTGATGGTCGAGCCGCCCTGGGTGGAACCGCCCGTGGCCATGTTCCAGACGGCGCGGCCGACACCCATCGGGTCGACGCCCTTGTCCGTCTCGAAGGACTCGTTCTCCGCCGCGATCACGGCGTCCCTCATCGACCGGGGGATGCTCGAGATGGGCACGATCTGCCGGTTCATCGAACCGCCCGTCGCCACCATCTGGCTGCCGTCGGCCCAGTAGAAGACGTTGTTCTGCGCCTTGGCCGCCTTGTTCGGGTCCGGGGTGCCCACCATGGCGATGCCGACGCCGGCTCCCGCGATGACGACCGCGAAGAAGCCGAGGGCGGTGCCCGAGACGAGCTTCCAGGAGGGCACGAAGCGCTTCCAGCCGTCCCGGTCGGACCGCGGATAGTTGATCAGCCGCTTGTCCGGGCGGCCCGTGCCGCGAGCGGCGTTCGCGGCGCCTCTGCCGCGGCCCCCGGCCCCTCTCTGGGTGGCGCGGCGGGCCTCGGCGCGGCTGTGCGGCGCGGGCTGCTCGTACGGGCCGCTGTGTGACGCCGTGGGGACGTCACGTCCGGCAGGGGCGCCCCTGCCGGGGCGCTGCGGAGCGGCGCGGCGGGCCGAGGCCCGCCCGCCACCCTGGGGCTGCGGCGGTTTGCGGCGGTGCTCGCTCATCGAACGACTACTCCTCGGGCAGGCGAGTGGCCTGGAAGCGGCAGGTGAATTCCGGTTCCCCCGGTGTCATGGCGCACAGACTACGCACGGTCAAAACCTGACCAGTGCCGAAGTTCACCCCAAATCAGGCAACTCTCCTGGTGCGAATTGGTGATGTGACACCGGTCACCAGATCACCCCTTGTCGATCAGGGCGCCCCGTTCTATCGTCTGGATGTATCGAGTCGATACATCAGCTCGGCATAAAGACTCAGGGGCGGAGGAGAGGCAGGCGGATGAGCAGACGCTCAGGCATCCTCGAGTTCGCCGTCCTCGGCCTGCTGCGCGAGTCCCCCATGCACGGCTACGAGCTGCGCAAGCGGCTCAACACCTCGCTGGGGGTGTTCCGGGCCTTCAGCTACGGGACGCTCTACCCCTGCCTCAAGACGCTGGTCGCCAACGGCTGGTTGATCGAAGAACCGGGCAACGCCCCGGAGGACGCTCTCGCCGCTTCACTCGCAGGGCGCCGCGCCAAGATCGTCTACCGGTTGACGGCCGCGGGTAAGGAGCACTTCGAGGAGCTCCTCTCCCACACGGGCCCCGACACCTGGGAGGACGAGTCCTTCGCCGCCCGCTTCGCCTTCTTCGGCCAGACCGAACGAGAGGTGCGCATGCGGGTGCTGGAGGGCCGCCGCAGCCGGCTGGAGGAGCGTCTGGAGAAGATGCGCGCCTCCCTCGTCCGAACGCGGGAGCGCCTCGACGACTACACGCTCGAGCTGCAACGGCACGGCATGGAGTCGGTGGAGCGCGAAGTGCGCTGGCTGAACGAGCTCATCGAGAGTGAGCGGGCGGGACGGGATCGGATGCGACCCGGGCCGTCCGACGAAACTGAAAAATGAGGCCTGCATCTCGCAGACCTCGTCCGAGAACAAACAGGGAGCAACCGGAATGGGTTCGGTTCGCGTAGCCATCGTCGGCGTAGGCAACTGCGCCGCCTCGCTGGTGCAGGGCGTCGAGTACTACAAGGACGCCGACCCGGCGGCCAAGGTCCCCGGTCTGATGCACGTCCAGTTCGGCGACTACCACGTGCGTGACATCGAGTTCGTCGCCGCGTTCGACGTCGACGCGAAGAAGGTCGGCCTCGACCTTTCGGACGCCATCGGCGCCAGCGAGAACAACACCATCAAGATCTGTGACGTCCCGAACGCGGGTGTGACCGTTCAGCGCGGCCACACCCTGGACGGCCTGGGCAAGTACTACCGCATGACGATCGAGGAGTCCGCCGAGGCTCCGGTCGACGTGGTCCAGGTCCTCAAGGACCGCGAGGTCGACGTCCTGATCTGCTACCTGCCGGTCGGTTCCGAGGCCGCGGCGAAGTTCTACGCCCAGTGCGCCATCGACGCCAAGGTCGCCTTCGTCAACGCCCTCCCGGTCTTCATCGCCGGCACCAAGGAGTGGGCCGACAAGTTCACCGAGGCCGGTGTCCCGATCGTCGGCGACGACATCAAGTCCCAGGTCGGCGCCACCATCACGCACCGCGTGATGGCGAAGCTGTTCGAAGACCGCGGTGTCCGTCTCGAGCGCACCATGCAGCTCAACGTCGGCGGCAACATGGACTTCAAGAACATGCTCGAGCGCGACCGCCTCGAGTCGAAGAAGATCTCCAAGACGCAGGCCGTCACCTCGCAGATCCCCGACCGTGAGCTCGGCGAGAAGAACGTCCACATCGGCCCGTCCGACTACGTCGCGTGGCTCGACGACCGCAAGTGGGCCTACGTCCGCCTCGAAGGCCGTGCCTTCGGCGACGTCCCGCTGAACCTCGAGTACAAGCTCGAGGTGTGGGACTCCCCGAACTCCGCCGGTGTCATCATCGACGCCCTGCGCGCCGCGAAGATCGCCAAGGACCGCGGTATCGGCGGCCCGATCCTGTCGGCGTCCAGCTACTTCATGAAGTCCCCGCCGGTGCAGTACTTCGACGACGAGGCCTACGCCAACGTCGAGAAGTTCATCAAGGGCGAGGTCGAGCGCTAGTCGAACCCCAAGGGTCCGCGAGGACACCTGGACTTCGACTGTTCTTCCGCGGAGGGTCCCCGGGCAATATGCCCGGGGACCCTCCGCGTATGTGACCCTTGCCCTCATGCCTGTCGTACGTGATCTGCGCGTACTCCTGCGCCTGAGGGACTTCCGCAATCTGCTCGCCGTACGGCTGCTCTCCCAGGCGGCGGACGGCGTCTACCAGGTCGCCCTCGCCACCTATGTGGTCTTCTCCCCGGAGAAACAGACCTCGCCGGCGGCCATCGCCTCGGCCATGGCGGTACTGCTGCTGCCCTACTCGGTGATCGGCCCCTTCGCCGGAGTGCTGCTCGACCGCTGGCGCCGCCGTCAGGTCTTCCTCTACGGCAATCTGCTGCGGGCCTTCCTCGCCTGCGTCACCGGGATGCTGATCGTCGCGGAGGTACCCGACTGGCTGTTCTACGCCTCGGCGCTGTCCGTGACCGCCGTCAACCGCTTCGTACTGGCCGGTCTCGCCGCCTCCCTGCCCCGCGTCGTCGGCCGCGACCAGCTGGTCACCGCGAACGCCCTCTCCCCCACCGCCGGAACCCTGGCGGCGGTCGCCGGCGGAGGGCTGGCCTTCCTGGTCAGGCTGCTGGCCTCGGACTCCAACGCCCTCGTCGTCCTGCTCGGGGCGGGGCTCTACCTGTGTGCGGCCCTCGTCTCCCTGCACCTGGCCATCGGCCTCCTCGGGCCCGACCATCCCGCCGGCCGGGTCCACCCCTCCGTCCTCGAAGGGGCCGCCCTCACCGTGCGGGGCATGGCCGAAGGCCTCCGGCACCTGGCCGGCCGGCGCGAGGCGGCCCGGGCGCTCGCCGCGATGACCATGATGCGGTTCTGCTACGGGGCCCTGTTCGTCATGCTGCTGATGCTCTGCCGCTACTCCTGGTCGGACAACGAGGCCGAGGGGCTGGCCCTGCTCGGCGTCGCGGTCGGAGCCTCCGGAGCGGGGTTCTTCGCGGCCGCCGTCGTGACCCCCTGGCTGGCGGGCCGGCTGGGCACCCTCGGCTGGATCACGGCCTGCTCGGCAGGAGCCGCGGTCCTGGTGCCGGCCCTCGGCCTGTTCTTCGCCCCGGGACCGATGCTGGTCGCCGCCTTCGTGCTCGGCCTCGCCACCCAGGGCGCGAAGATCGCCACCGACACGGAGGTGCAGTCGCGGGTGGACGACGACTACCGCGGCCGCGTCTTCTCCGTCTACGACGTGCTCTTCAACGTCGCCTTCGTGGGAGCGGCGGCCGTGGCCTCCCTGATGCTCCCCGCCGACGGACGGTCCGTGACCCTGATCCTCTGCGTGTCCGCCCTCTACGCCCTGACCGCGGTGCTGCTGGGCCGGCAGGAGCGGCGTCTCGTGTGAGGGGGACCGCAAACGGCCGCCGGCGGCGATGTTTCACGTGAAACATCGCCGCCGGCGGCCGTCCCGCAGGCCAGAGCGGCCCCCCACACACAGAGCCCGACCACCGCCGCCTCACGCCCCAAACCGCCGATCTCCACC
>NZ_JBIVFA010000006.1:0-250494 GCF_044747975.1 Streptomyces sp. NPDC090045 | reverse complement strand
CCGTCCCCCCCCGTGGGGGGGGGGGGCGGGGTGGGGGGCGTGTCGTGGGGGGGGGCGGGCCAACGGGCCGCGGGGGGGGTTTTGCCCGGTTCATGCGCCCCCCCGGCGGCCGTCCCTCAGGCCTGAGCGGCCCACCACTCCTTGAGCGCGACGACGGCGGCGTCACGCCCCATCGGGCCGTTCTCCAGCCGCAGCTCCAGCAGGAAGGCGTAGGCCTTGCCGATCACCGGGCCCGGGCCGACGTCCAGCACCTGCATGATCTCGTTGCCGTCCAGGTCGGGCCGGATCGCGTCCAGCTCCTCCTGCTCCTGCAGCTGCGCGATGCGCTCCTCCAGCCCGTCATAGGTCCGGGAGAGGGCGTTGGCCTTGCGCTTGTTGCGGGTGGTGCAGTCGGAGCGGGTCAGCTTGTGCAGGCGCTCCAGCAGCGGACCGGCGTCGCGGACGTAGCGCCGCACCGCGGAGTCGGTCCACTCGCCGTCGCCGTAGCCGTGGAAGCGCAGGTGCAGCTCCACCAGCCGGGACACGTCCTTGATCATGTCGTTGGAGTACTTCAGCGCGGTCAGCCGCTTCTTGGTCATCTTCGCGCCCACCACCTCGTGGTGGTGGAAGGAGACGCGGCCGTCGCTCTCGAAGCGGCGGGTGCGGGGCTTGCCGATGTCGTGCAGCAGGGCCGCGAGCCGCAGCACGAGGTCCGGGCCGTCCTCCTCGAGGGCGATCGCCTGCTCCAGCACGATCAGCGAGTGGTCGTAGACGTCCTTGTGCCGGTGGTGTTCGTCACTCTCCAGCCGGAGCGCGGGCAGCTCGGGAAGGACCCGGTCCGCCAGCCCCGTGTCCACCAGCAGGCCCAGGCCCCGGCGCGGGTTGGCCGACAGGACCAGCTTGTTCAGCTCACCCTGGACCCGCTCCGCCGAGACGATCTCGATGCGATCGGACATCGCCTTCATGGCCGCCACGACCTCCGGGGCGACCTCGAAGTCCAGCTGTGCCGAGAACCGCGCCGCCCGCAGCATCCGCAGCGGATCGTCGGAGAAGGAGTCCTCCGGGGTCCCGGGGGTGCGCAGCACACCGGCGGCCAGGTCCTCCAGGCCCCCGTGCGGGTCGATGAACTCCTGCTCGGGCAGGGCCAGGGCCATGGCGTTGACCGTGAAGTCGCGCCGGACCAGGTCCTCGTCGATCGAGTCGCCGTAGGAGACCTCGGGCTTGCGCGACGTGCGGTCGTAGGCCTCCGAGCGGTACGTCGTCACCTCGATCTGGAAGTTCCGCACGACGTCCCCGACGCGGGCGCTCTTCTGCGCCCCGACGGTGCCGAAGGCGATGCCCACGTCCCACACCGAGTCGGCCCACGGCCGGACGATCTTCAGCACGTCCTCGGGGCGGGCATCGGTGGTGAAGTCGAGATCGTTGCCGAGACGCCCGAGCAGCGCGTCGCGGACGGACCCACCGACCAGGGCGAGGCGGAAGCCCGCCTCCTGGAATCGGCGGCCGAGCTCGTCGGCGACAGGGGCGACCCGCAGCAGTTCACTGACCGCGCGGCGCTGCACCTGACTCAGGGCACTGGGGGTGTCTTCGTTGGCGTTCGGCACAACAGAAAAGGGTACGTGCCCGGCCCACCAGGGGCCGCCTCGTTTTGCGCGACCCCGGTACCCGGCCGCCCCGGGGCCGAACCGATCATGTGGAGCAAGGCGCGGCACTCGCACACAGCGGGCCTCGTTACCATGCGTGGACGCACAAAAGACGAGCACTGACACTTCGAGGAACGGGCTAGCGCGTGGCCGAGGCGGCAGACATCCAGGGGGCGTCCCCCGCTCCTGTCCGGCGCCGCTGGCTGCGGCGCGCGATCGTCCTGCTCGCCGGGACGCCCGTGATGGCCGCCCTCGTCTACTCCCCGGCCCCCCGGGCCCAGGCCGTCCAGGCGACCGGCGTGGACGTCCAGCTGACCTCCATGGCCCCCGCAGCCCCGGTCAAGGGCGACACCCTGACCATCACGGGGACCGTGGTGAACACCGGCTCCGAGACGATCAACGACGCGCACGTCGGCCTGCGGGTCGGGCCCGCGCTCGCGGACCGGGCGTCGATCGACGAGGCGGCGGAACGCAACGGCTTCCGGGCCGGCGCCGACCCGGGCGAGATCGATCCGGCCTACGCCGTGAAGATCGCCTCACTGCCGTCGAAGGTCCGCCAGGAGTTCACCCTGAGCGTCCCGGTGAACAAGCTCGAACTGGACAAGGACGGGGTCTACCAGCTCGGCGTCTCCCTGTCCGGGGCAACCGAGAGCCGCCCGTCCGAACAGGTCCTCGGGATCAAGCGGACCTTCCTGCCCTGGCAGCCGGAAGCCGCCTCCAAGCGCTCCCAGATCACGTACGCGTGGCCGCTGATCTCCACCACCCGCGTGACCGCGGAGACCGGCTCCGACGAGCTGCAGACCCCCGTCTTCCTCGACGAATCGCTCGCCGAAGAGCTCAAGCCCGGCGGCCGCCTGGAGCAGATGGTCGCCCTCGGCAAGGACCTGCCGATCACCTGGGTCATCGACCCCGACCTGCTCTACACGGTCGACGCGATGACCAAGGGCTACCGGGTCCGCAGCCCGGGCGGCAAGCCCGTCCAGGGGAAGAACAGGGCCGTCGCCGAGCAGTGGCTGAACTCCCTGGAAGCGGCCGTCCAGGGCAAGAAGGTCGTCGCCCTGCCCTACGCCGACCCCGACCTCGCCTCCCTCGCCCACCACGGCAAGGACGTCTCGGGCACCCTGGGCCAGCTGCGCCCCGCCACCGACAAGGCGAAGCAGGCCGTCGAGACCGTGCTGCACGTCCCGGCGTCCACCGACTTCTCCTGGCCCGTGGACGGCGCCATCGACCCCTCGATCGTCAACGTCGCCACCTCGGCCGGCGCCCACAACGTCCTCACCCGCAGCGACAGCCTCGTGGAGAGCGGAGCGCTCGGCTACACGCCCTCGGCCGCCCGCCCCATCGGCGCCGGCACCACGGCCGTCGTCGCGGACGCCGATCTGTCCACCGCCTTCGAGGGCGACATGCTGAACGCCGGGTCCGCCACCCTGGCCGTGCAGCGGTTCCTCGCCCACAGCCTCGCCCTCAACCTGCAGAAGACCGACGAGCAGCGCAGCTTCGTCGTCGCCCCGCAGCGGATGCCCACCGTCAGCCAGGTGCAGACGATGGCCGCGGCCGTACGCGGGCTCCAGGCGGGCCGCTGGACGCAGCCCGGGGACCTCGAGGCCGCGGCCGCCGCCAAGCCGGATCCCGGCGCCGCCACCCAGGTGCCGGGTGCCGGCCAGTACCCCGAGGCCCTGCGCAAGCAGGAGATGCCGGTGTCGGCCTTCGAGAAGATCCGCACCACGCAGACCACCCTCGACCACTTCAAGGTGATCCTGGCCGCGCCCGACCGCGTGGAGATCCCCTTCGGCAACACCACCAACCGGGAGATGTCCACCTCCTGGCGCGGGCGTCCCGAGGAGGCTCGCCTCTACCGGGACCAGGTGCAGGAGTACCTGATCGGTCTCACCGAGAAGGTCAAGGTCATCCCCAAGTCCGACGCCACCCTGTCCGGACACAGCGCCACCATCCCGGTCAGCGTCCAGAACAGCCTGGTCCAGGACGTCCACAACCTGGTCCTGCGGGTGAAGTCCGGCAACCCGACCCGCCTGATGTTCGGCGACAGCGGCCAGGCCGAGCAGCCGGTGACCGTCCAGGGCGACCACACCCAGACGTTCAAGTTCCCGGCCAACGCCAACGCGAGCGGTCCGGTCGAGGTCACGGCGCAGCTCTTCACCAAGAACGGCGTCCCCTACGGCAAGGAACGACGGTTCACCGTCGAGGCCACCGAGATCACCCCCACCGTCATGCTCGTGATCGCCGGCGGTGTGCTCCTCCTGGTCCTGGCAGGCATCAAGATGTACGCCAGCCGCAAGCGCGTCGCGGCCCGTGCAGCCGCCGAGGAGAGCACGCAGCCGAGTGACGAGTCCCCGGACACCGGACCGCAAAGCACCGAGGGGTCCGGCACGGGTGAGACAGTGGACCGTTGAGCGATGCCGTGGCCGGTCGGCCTGGGGACGATGAGGTGGGGTTTCGATGAACGCGCCGTACGACGGTGACCGCGCGCAGGGCACTGGTGGGCCTGCGCCCTCCCAGGGCACTGCCCCGGGCACCCCGGTGCCCGGGCAGGTTCCCGCGCCCGCGCCGGACCGCGACCCGTATGTCCAGGACGCCTACGACTACGACCCGTACCGGTCCCAGGACCTGTCCGCCCAGGACCCCGTCGCCGAGGTGCTCTACGACCGCGCCTCGCACCCGCCGCCGCCGCCCGGCACCTACCAGGAGCCCGGCCCGCTCTACGCGGCGCCGACCGCCCCCTCGTACTCTCCCGACCCGCGCGTCTGGGCCCAGACCCCGCCGCCCGAGCCGGACGGTCCCTCGCGCCACCTGCCGTACGGCGACCACGCCACCACGACCCAGTTCGTCGGCGTCGACTCCCTCGTCACGCAGGCCTCGGAGGACCAGCCGGAACCCGATGCCTTCGCGCACCTCTACCGGGACCAGGAGGCGGCCCCCCGCACCCCCGTCGAGGAGGCTCCCGTCGCGGCGCCGGCACCGAGCAAGCCGGCCGGGCGCGCCTCCAGCCTCCTGAAGTCCAGCGCGCTCATGGCCGCGGGCACGATCGTCTCGCGCATCACCGGCTTCGGACGCACCCTGGTCATCGCCGGCGCGATCGGCGTCGGCACCTTCAACGACACGTACCAGATCGCCAACACGCTGCCCACGATGATCTACGTGCTGGTCGGCGGCGGCGCCCTGAACGCCGTCTTCATCCCGCAGCTGGTCCGGGCGATGAAGAACGACGACGACGGCGGAGAGGCGTACGCCAACCGGCTGCTGACCCTCGTCGTGGTCCTGCTGGCCGCCATCACCACCATCTGCGTCCTGGCCGCACCGGTGTTCATCACGATGATGTCGCCGAAGATCGCCTCCGACCCGCAGCAGATGGAAGTGGCCGTCGCGTTCGCCCGCTACTGCCTGCCCACCATGTTCTTCATGGGCGTCCACGTGGTCCTCGGTCAGATCCTCAACGCCCGCGGCCGGTTCGGCGCGATGATGTGGACCCCGGTCCTCAACAACATCGTCGTCATCGCCACGTTCGGCGCCTTCATCTGGGCCTTCGGCGGCTTCACCACCTCCGGCGTCAACGCCACCACCGTCACCCCCGAGGGCGTGCGCCTGCTGGGTATCGGCACGCTGCTCGGCCTCACCGTCCAGGCCCTCGCGATGCTGCCGTACCTGCGCGACGCGGGCTTCAAGCCGCGCCTGCGCTTCGACTGGAAGGGCCACGGCCTCGGCAAGGCCGCCGGCCTGGCCAAGTGGACGTTCTTCTTCGTCCTCGCCAACCAGGCCGGCCTCGTGGTCGTCACCCAGCTCGCCACCTGGGCCGGGTCCATCGCCGAGAAGCAGGGTCACCCGGGCACCGGCTTCACCGGCTACCAGTACGCGCTGCTGCTGTGGCAGATGCCGCAGGCGATCATCACCGTCTCCGTCATGACGGCCGTCCTGCCGCGCATCTCCCGTTCCGCCCACGACGGGGACGCCGCCGCGGTCCGCGACGACATCTCCTACGGGCTGCGCACCTCGGCCGTCGCGATCGTGCCGTGTGCCTTCGCGTTCCTCGCGCTCGGCGTGCCGATGGCCACCCTGCTCTACGCCGGCTCGGGCTCCGGCGCCCAGAACATCGGCTACATCCTGATGGCCTTCGGCCTCGGCCTGATCCCCTACTCCGTCCAGTACGTCGTCCTGCGCGGCTTCTACGCCTACGAGGACACCCGGACGCCCTTCTACAACACCGTCATCGTCGCCGCCGTCAACGCGGCGGTCTCGGCGGCCTCCTTCTTCGTGCTCCCCGCCCGCTGGGCGGTCGTCGGCATGGCCGCCGCCTACGGGCTCGGCTACACCGTCGGCGTGGGCGTCGCCTGGCGCCGTCTCAAGACCCGCCTGGGCGGCGACCTCGACGGCGCCCACGTGATGCGCACCTACGCGCGCCTCACGGGCGCCTGCGTCCCCGCCGCCGCGGTGGCGGGTGCCGCCGCCTACGGTGTCACCCAGTGGCTGGGCAGTGGAGTCGCCGGTTCCGCCACCGCCCTCGTGGCCGGAGGCATCGCCCTGGCGGCCGTGTTCCTCATCGCCGCCAAGCGGATGCGGATCGAAGAGCTCAACGCGATGGTCGGAATGGTCCGCGGACGTTTGGGGCGCTGATGCGCACAACCGTCGCCCCCGTTCGTGTGTCGTGCATAGCGTCGGACTGTGGGCACAATTGGCATGGCTTCGCAGACTGGCCTACAGCGCGCAACGGATGGGGAGGCAGGAACGACGGTGGCGGAACGTAGCACGGCTGCCGTCGACGTGGCCGACAACGGCGGCGATGAGCCGCTGGCCGCTCAGGCGGCAAAGGCCACGTCCGACGGGGTGGACACCCAGAACGGACGAGCCGCGGACGGACCCATGCCCGACAAGGACGGCGAACGCACGAAGGCGGCCCCCGCGGCCGCGCCCGAACTCCACAGCGGCCACAAACTCGCCAGACGCTACCGGCTGGAAGAGTGCGTCACCCGCGTGGACGGATTCAGCAGCTGGCGCGCGATGGACGAGAAGCTGCGGCGTGCCGTGGGCGTCCACCTGATGCCCGCCGACCACGCGCGGGCACGCTCCGTCCTGGCTGCCGCGCGCTCCTCCGCCCTGCTCGGCGACCCCCGGTTCGTCCAGGTCCTCGACGCCGTGGAGGAGAACGACCTCGTCTACGTCGTCCACGAGTGGCTGCCCGACGCCACCGAGCTGACCGCACTCCTCGCCGCGGGCCCCCTGGAGCCCCACGAGGCCTATCAGCTCGTCAGCCAGATCTCCCAGGCCATGGCCGCCGCGCACCGCGAGGGCCTGGCCCATCTGCGGCTGACGCCCAGCGCGATACTGCGCACCTCCTCGGGCCAGTACCGCATCCGCGGCCTCGCCGTGAACGCCGCCCTGCGCGGCATCACCAGCGAGACCCCGCAGCGCGCCGACACCGAGGCCATCGGCGCCCTCCTGTACGCCGCCCTCACCCAGCGCTGGCCGTACGAGAGCGACGCCTACGGCCTCACCGGCCTGCCCAAGGGCGTGGGCCTGATCGCCCCCGACCAGGTGCGCGCCGGCGTCCACCGGGGCCTGGGCGAACTCGCCATGCGGGCGCTCGCCAACGACGGGGCCACCGCCTCCCGCCAAGAGCCCGCCTGCACCAGCCCCGAGGAGCTGGCCAAGGCCGTCGCCGCGATGCCCCGCATCCGGCCGCCGGAGCCGGCCTTCACCCCGCCGCCCGAGTACCAGCACACCACGTACCAGCAGGGCAGCTACGGCCGTCCGCCGACTCACCCCGGCGGGCCGGCCACCCGTCCCGTCGCCGTTCCGCCGCCCCCGCTGCAGAGCCGCACCGGTCGCGTCCTGAAGTGGGGTGTGGCCGCCCTGCTCATCGCCGCTCTGGGCCTGGGCAGCTGGCAGCTCGCCGACACCCTCCTGGACCGCGTCAAGGGCGACAGCGGCAGCCCCAACAACTCGCAGTCCACCAAGACGAAAGAGGACGAGAAGAAGCCGAAGGAGAGCAAGCCGCTGCCCATCACCGGCGCCTCCGTCTTCGGCAAGCAACCGATCAAGGCCGACGACGCCGACAAGACCATCGACGGCAAGCACGACACCGCGTGGGTCACCAAGATCTTCTACGGCTACGAGGGCAAGTTCGGCAACCTGCCCGACTATGACGACGGCAGCGGCATCATCGTCGACCTCGGCAGCGTCCAGGACGTGACGGGCATCGACGTGGACATGCGCAGTGCGGGGCACAAGGTCGAGGTCCGCGCCGCAGCCCCTGAGGCCACCTCGCCGCGCGGCATCTCCGACTTCTCCCAGGAGCTCGTGAAACTGGGCAACACTGGGAAGAAACTTGAGGCCACGCGGGACACTCCGATCAAGACCCGCTTCGTGCTGGTGCACATCACCGCACTGCCCTCCGAGGGCGGCGACGGCTTCCGCGGTGGCATCAACGAGATCAAGGTGCTCGGCACGGCCGAGTAGGGCCGCGCCGCCGCACACGGGACCGCTGCGCCGGCTGCGCAGCGGTCCCTCGTATTCAGCCCGCCCAAGCCGTAATCTCCCTCCGGGAGGCGAGGTGTGATGCACGACGCGACGACCGGCGAAGCCAGTGACGCGGACCTGCTGGCCCGGCACGTGGCCGGCGACCCCGATGCGTTCGGGGAGATCGTGCGGCGGCACAGGGACCGGTTGTGGGCCGTGGCCCTGCGGACCCTCGGCGACCGCGAGGAGGCCGCTGACGCCGTGCAGGACGCCCTGGTCTCCGCCTACCGGGCCGCCCACACCTTCCGCGGGGAATCCGCCGTCACCACCTGGCTGCACCGCATCACCGTGAACGCCTGCCTCGACCGTGCCCGCAAGGCCGCGACCCGCAGGACCTCTCCGATCGACGACACGGACCGCCTGGAGCGGCTCCTGGAGCCCCACGAGTCCGCCGAGGCCCCCGCGGAGCGCCAGGACCTCCACCGCCAGCTCCTGGCCGCCCTGGGCACCCTCCCGGCCGACCAGCGGGCCGCGCTCGTCCTCGTCGACATGCAGGGATACCCCGTCGCCGAAGCCGCCCGCATCCTCGAGGTGCCCACCGGCACCGTGAAAAGCCGGTGCGCCCGCGGCCGGGCGAAACTCGTCCCCCTCCTCACTCATCTGCGCACGAATGCCGGGGATAACACCGCCGTCGAGCGGGGAAGGAACCGGACGCCGGGTCCACCCGTCCCACCAGCGGCAGGACCCAGGCATCCAGACCCAGACGCTGTGAAGGGCGGAGGTGGACGACCGTGAGCCCCACAACCGGCACGACCGGCACGATCCGGCACCCGGACGTCTCGGAGATCTCCGATCTGACCGAAGGCCTCCTCTCCCCGTCCCGGACCGCCGAAGTCCGCCGTCATCTCGATGACTGCGCCCTGTGCGCCGACGTCCGCGCCTCCTTGGAGGAGATCCGCGGGCTTCTCGGCACCCTCCCGGGCCCGGCCCGGATGCCCGCCGACATCGCCGGCCGCATCGACGCGGCCCTCGCCGCCGAGGCCCTCCTCGACGCGACCCAGCCCCGGGTGCAGGCCGCACCGGCGGCCCGTCCGCGCACGCCGGACCGCGATGTTTCACGTGAAACATCGCCCGCCGGTCACCCGACCGGCCCAACCGGCCCGGGCAGACGCCGTGCCCGCCGCCGGATCGCCGTGCTCTCGGGCCTGGCCGGCGCCGCCGCCTGCGCCCTCGGCCTCTTCCTGTTCGGCGACTTCACCGGCACCCCCGCCAGTGACACCGCCGCCCGCGGCGACGCCTCGGACTCCGCCGCCCAGCCGCCCGGGGCCGCCTCGGCCGACGGCGCCTACACCGCACAAGGGCTCCAGGACAGCGTGCGGCAGCTCATCACCACCGCACCGGGCGCCAAGACCACCCCGGGGGAGCAGAACAACACGTACGGCATGGAGAACACCGCTCCCGGAGTCGCCCCCGGAGACAAGCGGGCGGCACCTCTCGTCCCCGCCTGCGTCCAGAACGCCACCGGCCGCCCGGACTCCCTGCTCGCCTCCGAGCGCGGCACCTATCAGGGCACCGCGGTGTACCTCCTCGTCCTGCCGCACCCGTCCGACTCCTCGCGCGTGGACGCCTACCTCGTCGACACGGGCTGCGAGAACACCGGCTCCGCCGCCCCCGGAAAGGTCCTCCTGACCCGTACCTACCCCCGGGCCTGACACGTTCAGGTCGGCGGTGGGCGGGTGGGGAATGCATGCGCCGTAGGATCCGTTGGGTGGGGTGAGAGTCCGCACCGGCCCCCGGTAGGCAGCACGCAGTCCGCAGAGACGAGGAAGAAACCCGTGAGCGACGTACGAAACGTGATCATCATCGGCTCCGGGCCGGCCGGTTACACCGCCGCCCTGTACACCGCACGCGCTTCGCTCAAGCCCCTGGTCTTCGAAGGCGCCGTCACCGCCGGTGGCGCCCTGATGAACACCACCGAGGTGGAGAACTTCCCGGGCTTCCAGGACGGGATCATGGGCCCGGACCTCATGGACAACATGCGGGGTCAGGCCGAGCGGTTCGGCGCCGAGCTCG
Organism: Streptomyces sp. NPDC090045; assembly: GCF_044747975.1. Classification (NCBI taxonomy): domain Bacteria; kingdom Bacillati; phylum Actinomycetota; class Actinomycetes; order Kitasatosporales; family Streptomycetaceae; genus Streptomyces; species Streptomyces sp. NPDC090045. The sequence goes on along the minus strand of NZ_JBIVFA010000006.1, from coordinate 240,331 downwards.
TCCCGGACGACATCGTGGCCGTGGACCTCACCGGTGAGATCAAGACCGTCACCGACACGGCCGGCACCGTGCACCGCGCCAAGGCCGTCATCGTCACCACCGGCTCCCAGCACCGCAAGCTCGGCCTGCCCAACGAGGACGCGCTCTCCGGCCGCGGCGTCTCCTGGTGCGCCACGTGCGACGGGTTCTTCTTCAAGGACCACGACATCGCCGTCGTCGGCGGCGGCGACACCGCGATCGAGGAGGCCACCTTCCTCTCGCGCTTCGCCAAGTCCGTCACGATCGTCCACCGCCGCGACAGCCTGCGCGCCTCGAAGGCCATGCAGGACCGCGCGTTCGCCGACCCGAAGATCAAGTTCGCCTGGGACAGCGAGGTCGCCGAGATCCACGGCGAGCAGAAGCTCTCCGGCCTCACCCTGCGCAACACCAAGACCGGTGAGACCTCCGCGCTGCCCGTGACCGGCCTGTTCATCGCCGTCGGCCACGACCCGCGCACCGAGCTGTTCAAGGACCAGCTGGACCTCGACGAGGAGGGCTACCTCAAGGTCGACGCGCCCTCCACCCGGACCAGCGTCACCGGCGTGTTCGGCGCCGGCGACGTCGTGGACCACACGTACCGTCAGGCCATCACCGCTGCGGGCACCGGCTGCTCCGCCGCCCTCGACGCCGAGCGCTTCCTCGCCGCCCTCGCGGACGCCGAGAAGGCCCACGCGGCGGTCTGACCCCCAAAGCCCCCACCCCACACACCCCGCAGGAAGAAGAAGGAGGCCGCTGTGGCCGGCACCCTCAAGAACGTGACCGACGCTGACTTCGACGCCGAGGTCCTCAGGAGCGACAAGCCCGTACTGGTCGACTTCTGGGCCGAATGGTGCGGACCGTGCCGCCAGATCGCGCCGTCCCTCGAGGCCATCGCCGCCGAGTACGGCGACGAGATCGAGATCGTCAAGCTCAACATCGACCAGAACCCGGACACGGCCGCCAAGTACGGCGTCATGTCCATCCCGACCCTGAACGTCTACCAGGGCGGCGAGGTCGTCAAGACGATCGTCGGTGCCAAGCCGAAGGCCGCCATCCTGCGTGACCTCGCGGACTTCGTCGAGGTCAAGACCGCCTGATGTTCCACGTGAAACGGGGCCGCCCCTCCTGGGGCGGCCCCGTTTCGCACATCCCGCTCCCCCTCACAGGGGACGCAGTGCCGGCTCCTTGCGCGCCCCGCCCAGCAGCCGGTCCAGCGCGAGCTCCACGTCTTCCTTCCAGGACAGCGTCGACCTCAGTTCGAGGCGCAGTCGCGGATGCACCGGGTGCGGTCGCACGGTCTTGAAGCCCACGGCCAGCAGATGGTCCGCGGGCAGCAGACAGGCCGGACCCTCCCACCGCGCGTCCCCGAAGGCCTCGATCGCCCGGAACCCGCGCCGCAGCAGATCCTTCGCCACCGTCTGCACCATGACCCGCCCCAGGCCCTGCCCCTGATACCCCGGCATGATCCACGCGGTGATCAGCTGCACCGCGTCCGGCGAGACCGGACTGGTCGGAAACGCGGTGGCCCGGGGCACGTACGCCGGCGGCGCGTACAGCACGAACCCGACCGGAACCTCGTCCACATAGACCACTCGGCCGCAGGATCCCCACTCCAGAAGGACGGCGGAGATCCACGCCTCCTTCTCCAGTGCCGGAGTTCCCGCCTTCACGGCGGCCTCGCCACTGACCGGATCCAGCTCCCAGAACACGCAGGACCGGCAACGACGCGGCAAGTCCTGGAGGTTGTCCAGCGTGAGCGGTACCAGCCGACGACCCATGACCGCATCGTATCCACTGGCCTCTCGTTCTTCGACAGCAAAGCGAAGGGGCGGACCGCGCCGGTTCACACCTGCACGACCCGCCCCTCGGCGGCCCTGGGATCACTCCCCGGACAGACCCTGCTCCAGCACCCGGCCCTCGCCCGGCGCCAGCGTTCCCAGAATCCGCTCCAGATCCTCCATCGAGGCGAACTCGACGGTGATCTTGCCCTTCTTCTGGCCCAGGTCCACCTTCACCCGCGTCTCGAACCGGTCCGACAGCCGCGTCGCCAGCTCGCTGAGCGCCGGAGCCACCCGGGTACCCGCCCGCGGGCCCTTCGGCTTCACCGCACTCGACGGCTCCGAGGCCATCAGCGTCACGATCTCCTCGACCGCACGCACCGACAGACCCTCGGCCACGATCCGGTGCGCCAGCCGGTCCTGCTCCTCGGAGTCGTCCACCGAAAGCAGCGCCCGTGCATGTCCGGCCGACAGCACACCCGCGGCCACCCGGCGCTGCACCGACGGCGACAGCTTCAGCAGCCGCAGCGTGTTCGACACCTGGGGGCGCGAGCGCCCGATCCGGTCGGCCAGCTGGTCGTGGGTGCAGTTGAAGTCCTTGAGCAGCTGGTCGTAGGCCGCGGCCTCTTCCAGCGGGTTCAGCTGGGCCCGGTGCAGGTTCTCCAGCAGCGCGTCCAGCAGCAGCTTCTCGTCGTCCGTTGCCCGGATGATCGCCGGGATGGCCTCCAGTCCGGCCTCCCGGCAGGCACGCCAGCGCCGCTCACCCATGATCAGCTCATAGCGGCCCGGGGCCGACTGCCGCACGACCACCGGCTGGAGCAGGCCCACCTCCTGGATGGAGGTCACCAGCTCGGCGAGCGCGTCCTCGTCGAACACGTCACGCGGCTGGCGCGGGTTCGGCGTGATCGCGTCCATCGGGAGCTCCGCGAACGTCGCTCCCGCCACCACATTGGCCTCTTCCGCCGCCGGCTCCGGCTCTTGCGCCGGGACGACCGCGAGCGATGTTTCACGTGAAACATCGGCCTGCGCCAGGGAGGCGAGCTTCGCCGCAGCGACCCCGCGCTCCGACGTCATGACCGGCACCGCCGACGGAGACGTCGAACCGGAACTGATCACCGGCGGCGTCTTCTCCTGCGGGGCCGCGGGGATCAGCGCACCGAGCCCTCGCCCCAGACCTCTACGTCGCTCGCTCACTGGATCCCCTCCGCCACACTCTGCGTGCTGTTCATGCCCGGGCCCAGATGGGCCTGCTGGGCGTCGTACTGCATACCGACCCCTCGATACGCGATCTCTCGCGCCGCCTCCAGATAGGAGAGGGAACCGCTGGAACCCGGGTCGTAGGTGAGCACCGTCTGCCCATAGCTCGGCGCCTCGGAAATGCGCACCGACCGGGGGATGCTCGTCCGCAGCACCTCCTTGCCGAAGTGGCTGCGCACCTCCTCCGCCACCTGCGAGGCCAGCCGGGTCCTGCCGTCGTACATCGTCAGCAGGATGGTCGACACGTGCAGCGCCGGGTTGAGGTGGGCCCTCACCAGATCGACATTGCGCAACAGCTGGCCCAGACCCTCCAGCGCGTAGTACTCGCACTGGATCGGGATCAGCACCTCCGCGCCGGCCACCAGCGCGTTCACCGTGAGCAGGCCGAGCGAGGGAGGACAGTCGATCAGGATGTAGTCGAGGGGCTGATCGTACGCCTGGATCGCCCGCTGCAGCCGGCTCTCCCGCGCCACGAGCGACACCAGCTCGATCTCCGCGCCCGCCAGGTCGATCGTGGCCGGAGCGCAGAAGAGCCCCTCCACATCCACGACCGGCTGGACGACCTCCAGGAGAGGCCTGCTGTCCACGAGCACGTCGTAGATCGACGGCACATCCGCGTGGTGGTCGATGCCCAGGGCCGTGGACGCATTGCCCTGCGGGTCGAGGTCGACCACCAGGACCCGCGCGCCGTGGAGGGCCAGCGAGGCCGCCAGGTTCACGGTCGTCGTGGTCTTGCCCACGCCGCCCTTCTGGTTGGCGACCACGATGACCCGGGTCTGCTCCGGCCTGGGCAGCCGTTCACCGGTGCGCCCCAGCGCATCGACCGCCAGCTGGGCGGCTCGGCCGATGGGGGTGTCGTTGTCTACAAGCGGGGGAGGCAATGTTTCACGTGAAACATCCTCACCCGCCGATTCAGAGCGGGGACCGGGGACCGGATCGGCCATCGGCCCCGCGAGGTTGGCGTCGGACCGCACGGTGTCACTCTCCTCGACATCAGGCTCGCGATGAACAGAGCCTGCCATGTCACCGGGGTTGCGAACCAGCGGGGCCCGTACTCCTGTGGATGAATCCACCGATGTGGACAACTCCGTCCCCCTTGCGTCCTTGCGCTGGAGGGGGGACGCGGCCGCACGACCGCGGCTGATGATTCCGTGCAGCAGAGAGCGACGTTTCACGTGAAACACGATGCCCGGACAGCGCCCAGACAGGGTCTTCGGGCCGCTACGACACTCCGAAATCCATACCTATAGGGCCCAACGCAGCTGAAATCTCCGCCGGGCCCCACACCTCAAGGAATCAACGGCGCCGGCGGGTGCGTCCCACCCGGGCCGCCTTAGCCCGCTTGGCCGCGAACCTCACCCCACCGGGGCTCTCTCCGACCTCGACCCGGACCACCGTCGACAACGGGTCCACCAGGCCCTCGCCCACATGGAGCACTGAGGTCTTCACCACACCGAGCTTCGCCAGGGCGGTCTTCGCCGACACCAGCTCCTCTTCGGCGGTGTCGCCCTTGAGCGCCAGCATCTCCCCGTACGGACGCAGCAGGGGAACGCCCCAGCCGGCCAGCCGGTCCAGCGGAGCCACGGCGCGTGCCGTCACCACGTGCACCGGCTGCAGCTTGCCGAGAACCTCTTCGGCCCGCCCGCGCACCACCGTGACGTGGTCCAGGCCCAGCAGCTCCACGGCCTCCTGGAGGAAGGTCGTCCGCCGCAGCAGCGGCTCCAACAGAGTGATCTTGAGATCCCGGCGCACCAGCGCCAGCGGGATGCCGGGCAGACCGGCGCCCGAACCCACGTCGCACACGGTGACGCCCTGAGGCACCACCTCCGACAGCACAGCGCAGTTGAGCAGGTGCCGCTCCCACAGCCGCGGCACCTCACGCGGCCCGATCAGGCCCCGCTTGACTCCCGCGTCCGCCAGCAGCTCCGCGTACCGCACAGCTTCCGGGAAAAACTCACCGAACACCGCGCGCGCCTCTTCAGGCGCCTGGGGAAGCTCAGCTGCCTCCGTCACGGGGACCGTCCTTCCGTACCGCATGGTTCTGGAAAAACCACGTCTTCAAGATGCCGCGTCGTTCATTTGCCAGGCTGACAAACATCGGCCCCGCCTGCGACACAGACGGGGCCGAATACTCGCGCCAGGGGTCAGGCCGGGAGCACAACGACGAAGCGCTGCGGCTCCTCGCCCTCGGACTCGCTCCGCAGACCGGCGGCCGCCACGGCGTCGTGGACGACCTTCCGCTCGAACGGGGTCATCGGGGCCAGCTTCAGCGGCTCGCCCGAGGCCTTCACGTCAGCCGCCGCCTGGGCGCCCAGCGCCGCCAGCTCCTCGCGCTTCTTCGCACGGAACCCGGCGATGTCCAGCATCAGCCGGCTGCGGTCCCCGGTCTCCCGGTGCACGGCGAGGCGGGTCAGCTCCTGCAGAGCCTCCAGAACCTCACCGTCGCGGCCCACGAGCTTCTGCAGATCGCGGCTGGCGGAGTCACTGACGATCGACACCGCGGCCCGGTCGGCCTCGACGTCCATGTCGATGTCGCCGTCCAGGTCGGCGATGTCCAGCAGACCCTCGAGGTAGTCGGCCGCGATCTCACCCTCCTGCTCGAGGCGGGTCAGGGTGTCGCCACTCTCAGCGGCGGCGGTGGTGGTGCCTTCCGTCACGGGAGGGACTCCTTCTTACTTCTTGGGAGAGGGCTTGCTGGGCGTCTGACGCTGCGACTTCGACTGCCGCTTCGGCTGCTGCCGCTTCGCGGCACCGCCGCTCGCCGCATCCGAATCCGCCGTGGCCTCGGAACTCTTGATCACGGAGCCGTCCGGCTGGGCGGCCAGGCCCTGCTTCGTCAGAGCCGTGATGAACTTCCGCTCGTTGTCGTTGCGGTCCGGGCCCTTGGCCACGATCGCCGCGACGACCTTCTTCTTGCTCCGGCCCTTGACGTCACCGTGCGAGCCGATGTGCTTCAGCAGGCGGGTCAGGTACTGGTCCTGCGCCTTGCTGCCCGGCGTCGGGTTCTGGTTGATCACGTACATCTGCTGACCCATGGTCCACACGTTCGTGGTCAGCCAGTAGACGAGAACACCGACGGGGAAGTTGATGCCCATGACCGCGAAGATCACGGGGAAGATGTACATCAGCATCTTCTGCTGCTGCATGAACGGCGTCTTGACCGACAGGTCGACGTTCTTCTGCATCAGCTGACGCTGGGTGTAGAACTGCGACAGCGACATCAGGACGATCATGACGGCGGTCACGATGCGCACGTCGGTGATCGAGGCGCCCAGGGCGGCGACCTCCGCGGCGCTGTCGGTGAACTTGGAGGCCAGCGGGGCCCCGAAGATGTGGGCCTCACGCGCGCTGGCCAGCAGCGGACCGTCGATGTAGCCGATCTCTTCACCGTTGGCGATGCTCGCCAGCACGTGGTACAGCGCGAAGAAGAACGGGGACTGCGCCAGGATCGGAAGGCACGAGGAGAGCGGGTTGGTGCCCGTCTCCTTGTACAGCTTCATCATCTCTTCGGACTGACGCTGCTTGTCGTTCTTGTAGCGCTCCTGGATCGCCTTCATCTTCGGCTGGAGCGCCTGCATGCCTCGCGTCGCCTTGATCTGCTTCACGAAGAGCGGGATCAGGCAGATGCGGATCAAGACCACCAGGGACACGATGGACAGACCCCAGGCCCATCCGCTGTTCGGCCCGAAGACCGCGCCGTACAGCGAGTGGAACTGGACGATGACCCACGAGACGGGCGTGGTGATAAAGCTGAACAGACTGGCAATCGTGTCCACTAATCAGGCTCCTTGAGCATTGCGAGATCTACGCAACGCACTGCGCAGCTGCTCGTGCCAACGCGGGCGTTTACGGGGTGGGACATGGTCCACGCCACCCGGGGACCACGGATTGCACCGCAGGATCCGCCAGGCGGTCAGGGCCGTCCCCTTCACCGCACCATGCCGGTCGATGGCGGTGTACCCGTAGTGCGAACACGACGGGTAGTACCGGCACACCGGGCCGAGCAGCGGACTGATCGTCCACTGGTACAGCTTGATCAAAGCGAGCAGCGGGTACTTCATCGAGCCACGCCTCCCAGGAGCCGCACCAGAGCGGCGTCCAGGTCCCGGGCCAGTTCGTCGGGGCCGGCATCGCCCGCTCCGGGCAACGCGCGTACCACCACCAGGCTACCGGCGGGCAGCTGGGACAGCCGCTCCCGGACCAGATGGCGAAGACGGCGCTTCACCCGGTTACGTATGACGGCGTTGCCGACAGCCTTGCTGACGACGAAACCCGCACGCGACGAGGGATCGATCTCCCCCGACTCGTGCGGGTCCGTTGCACCGCTTGTACGTAGGTGGACGACGAGGAGCGGGCGACCAGCCCGACGACCTCGGCGTACCGCGCTCGCGAAGTCCTCGCGCCGCCTCAGCCGATTTTCGGGAGACAGCACGACGTCACGACCTGCGTTGGTTACGCGGAAAGGGCGGCGCGGCCCTTGCCACGACGGTTCGCGAGGATCGCGCGACCGGCACGGGTACGCATCCGGAGACGGAAGCCGTGGGTCTTGGCACGACGGCGGTTGTTCGGCTGGAAGGTGCGCTTGCTCACTCGGGGGCTCCAGAGAATGAATCGTTGTGGCGGGACATCGCCTGGCTGTCACCGTGCGCCCACGAGGAAACTCGCGTGTTCGCCCGAGTGGCACCGCTAAATGATCACTATCAGTGACCTTCGCCCATCGGTAGGCAGGCGGCAGCAGCCATCGACAACTCGACCTCGTTACGGTACGCGCGGCTACGCCATCCGGTCAAACCGAGCAGACGGGGCCCCACACTGTGCACAGGCTGTGGACAACGACTTGAACCGTACCCGCTGGCCTGACTACCGTTGCCTGACCCCGGATTTTTTGTCCCGACCGTCCCAAAGAACCACACATTCGTGGGACCCCTGTGAGAGAGCGTGCTCTGTGGCTGACGTACCTGCCGATCTTGCCGCAGTGTGGCCAAGGGTGCTCGAAAAGCTCCTCGGGGAGGGACAGCCGGGGATCGAGCCGAAGGACAAGCAGTGGGTCGAGAGGTGCCAGCCCCTGGCACTCGTCGCCGACACCGCACTGCTCGCCGTCCCCAACGAATGGGGCAAGCGCGTCCTCGAGGGCCGGCTCGCCCCGCTGATCAGTGACGCGCTGAGCCGCGAATGCGGCCGCCCCATCCGGATCGCCATCACCGTGGACGACTCCGCCGGCGAGCCCGCACCCCCCGCCCCGCCCGCGCAGCAGCCCGGAGCGTACGAGCCGTACGGCGGCCAGCGCCCCGGCGGCGGCCCCGGCAACGGCGACGACCAGCTCCCCACCGCCCGCCCCGCCTATCCGGACTACCAGCAGCCGCGCCCCGAGCCCGGCGCCTGGCCCCGCGGCGGCCAGCAGGACGACTACGGCTGGCAGCAGCCCCGCCTCGGCGGTTTCCCCGAGCGCGACCCGTACGCCTCCCCGCAGCCGGGCTACCTCCAGCAGCCCGAGCCCAACGGCTACGACCAGGGCTCCTACGAGCAGCAGCAGTACGAGCAGTCCCCGTACGAATCCCAGCAGCCCCATCAGTCGCACCAGCCACACCAGTCGCATCAGTACGAGCAGCAGAAGTACGAACAACAGCAGTACGAGCAGCCCGCGCCGCGCCAGGCCCCGGGCCGGCCCGCCGCGCCCCCGGCTCCGTCCGGCGGCTCGACCTCGGGCCCGCTGGAGCCGACCGCCCGGCTGAACCCCAAGTACCTGTTCGACACCTTCGTCATCGGTGCCTCCAACCGCTTCGCGCACGCCGCCGCGGTGGCCGTCGCCGAGGCACCGGCGAAGGCCTACAACCCCCTCTTCATCTACGGGGAGTCGGGCCTCGGCAAGACGCACCTGCTGCACGCCATCGGGCACTACGCGCGGAGCCTCTACCCCGGCACCCGCGTGCGGTACGTGAGCTCCGAGGAGTTCACCAACGAGTTCATCAACTCCATCCGCGACGGCAAGGGCGACGCGTTCCGCAAGCGCTACCGCGAGATGGACATCCTGCTCGTCGACGACATCCAGTTCCTCGCGAGCAAGGAGTCGACGCAGGAGGAGTTCTTCCACACCTTCAACACCCTCCACAACGCCAACAAGCAGATCGTGCTCTCCTCCGACCGGCCGCCCAAGCAGCTCGTCACCCTGGAGGACAGGCTCCGCAACCGCTTCGAGTGGGGCCTGATCACCGACGTCCAGCCGCCCGAGCTGGAGACCCGTATCGCGATCCTGCGCAAGAAGGCCGTCCAGGAGCAGCTCAACGCCCCGCCGGAGGTACTGGAGTTCATCGCCTCCCGCATCTCGCGCAACATCCGCGAGCTGGAGGGGGCGCTGATCCGGGTCACGGCCTTCGCGAGCCTCAACCGGCAGCCGGTCGACCTGGGCCTCACCGAGGACGTGCTGAAGAACCTGATCCCGGGCGGGGAGGACAGCGCCCCCGAGATCACCGCCTCCGACATCATGGCGGCCACCGCCGACTACTTCGGCCTGACCGTGGACGACCTGTGCGGGTCCTCGCGCAGCCGGGTCCTGGTGACCGCCCGGCAGATCGCCATGTACCTGTGCCGGGAACTCACCGACCTGTCGCTGCCCAAGATCGGGGCGCAGTTCGGCGGCCGCGACCACACCACCGTGATGCACGCGGACCGCAAGATCCGCGCTCTGATGGCCGAGCGGCGGTCCATCTACAACCAGGTCACCGAGCTCACCAACCGCATCAAGAACGGCTGAGAGCGGCCCCGTACCACTCGCCCGGGGCCGCGCAAGGGCCCCTTCACACGCTTACAGAGGGCGCTCCCGGACGACAACGGGGGCGCCCTTTTTCGTCCGCGCGCCCCTGACCTGTTCGAATACGCCCCCTGGGGAGCAACTCATCCACAGATTCCGTGACTTTCTTCCGTCCACACCCTGGGGACGGGCCGCGTCACCCACAATCTGTCCACAGGCATGCGGAGTGAGGCCCCATCAGGCCAGGTCAGCCCCCTGTGGAATTGTGCGCAAGCGTCATCCACAGGCTGTGGACAAATATTTCGTCCACAGCCCTGTCCACGACGTTGTCCACCGTCTCCCCACAGGTTCGCGCACCCTGTGCACAGGATCCGGTCTCTTCTCCACACCCTTGTCCACTGTTCGGCAACGCACCACCCCCTCTCACCGCCCGGAGTGAAAGCGGTCACACGGAAGTAGACGTTTGGGTTGTGGAGTACCGGGGGAAAGCTGGGGACACACCTGTGGAGTAGTCGGGGTCCCCTGGGGACGGCCTGTGCAGAACTTTTCGTTCTCCACAGAGACACGGGGTTGTCCACCGGTGTCGCCCACAGGGCCGGTGGATAAAAAACGCGGTGTGACCTGCGAGAACGGGCTTATCCACCGTTTCCACAGGCCCTACTACTACCCCCATAGAGAGTTAGGCCGGTTTCGGTTTTCAAGCAGGTCCTGTGCACAACTCGTCGGGATCCCGCTGCGCCGCCTCGCCCCCGACTTGACCGCCAGCCGCACCGAGTGTCGGCGCCGTACGTCAGACTGGTCCCCGGCATCGGTCGAGGCATCGACGAGCCGACGACGAAGGCCGGCAGACGAGCGAGCAACAGCAGGAGGCGGTTCCGGTGAAGATCCGGGTGGAGCGCGACGTACTCGCGGAGGCGGTGGCCTGGGCTGCCCGTAGCCTCCCGGCCCGGCCGCCGGTGCCCGTTCTCGCGGGCCTGCTGCTCAAGGCCGAGGACGGCACGCTGAGCCTCTCCGGCTTCGACTACGAGGTCTCGGCCCGCGTCTCCGTCGAGGCGGACGTCGAGGAGGACGGCACCGTCCTGGTCTCCGGCCGGCTGCTCGCCGACATCTGCCGCGCCCTCCCCAACCGTCCGGTGGAGATTTCCACAGACGGTGTACGGGCGACCGTGGTCTGCGGCTCCTCGCGATTCACACTCCACACCCTGCCTGTGGAGGAGTACCCGGCGCTGCCGCAGATGCCCACCGCGACCGGCACCGTGCCCGGCGAGGTCTTCGCCTCCGCCGCCAAGCAGGTGGCCACCGCCGCCGGCCGTGACGACACGCTGCCCGTGCTGACCGGTGTCCGCATCGAGATCGAGGGCGACCGCGTCACCCTGGCCTCCACCGACCGCTACCGCTTCGCGGTCCGCGAGTTCCTGTGGAAGCCGGAGAACCCGGACGCGTCGGCCGTGGCCCTGGTGCCCGCCAAGACGCTCCAGGAGATCGCCAACTCCCTGACCAGCGGTGACACCGTGACCCTGGCGCTGTCCGGCTCCGGCGCGGGCGAAGGTCTGATCGGTTTCGAGGGCGCCGGCCGCCGCACCACCACCCGGCTGCTCGAGGGCGACCTGCCCAAGTACCGGACGCTCTTCCCGACCGAGTTCAACTCCGTCGCCGTGATCGAGACCGCGCCCTTCGTCGAGGCCGTCAAGCGCGTGGCCCTGGTGGCCGAGCGCAACACCCCGGTCCGCCTCAGCTTCGAGCAGGGCGTGCTGATCCTGGAGGCCGGTTCCTCCGACGACGCACAGGCTGTGGAGAGGGTCGACGCCCAGCTCGACGGCGACGACATCTCGATCGCCTTCAACCCGACCTTCCTGCTGGACGGCCTCAGCGCGATCGCCTCCCCGGTGGCCCAGCTGAGCTTCACCACGTCCACCAAGCCCGCGCTGCTCAGCGGCCGCCCGGCGCTCGACGCGGAGGCCGACGAAACCTACAAGTACCTGATCATGCCGGTGCGCCTGTCCGGCTGACGCCCCACCTGTCGACGTCGGGCCCGGTCTCGCGCGCTGCGGGACCGGGCCCGACGTCGTTCGTCCACAGGCTGGGGAGGGCGCCGGGGAAAACCCCGAAAGCCGGACCGGCCCCCATGGAGCGCCCGCAGGGCCCGCCGCCACGGCCCGGCGTAGGCTCGGATCCGGTGGGCGACCCCCTGCGCGTCCGGCGAGGACACGGCCGGGGAAGCCCCGGCAAAGACGGCCACAACGCTTAAGGAACCACCTGATGGAGCTTGGTCTCGTCGGTCTCGGCAAGATGGGCGGCAACATGCGCGAGCGCATCCGCCGCGCAGGCCACACCGTCATCGGATACGACCGCAACCCGGACCTCGCGGACGTCCACAGCCTGCGGGAACTTGTGGACAGCCTGCAGGCCCCCCGCGTCGTGTGGGTGATGGTCCCCGCCGGTGCGGCGACGCAGTCCACCGTCGACGAGCTCGCCGAGCTGCTCTCGATCGGCGACATCGTCGTCGACGGCGGCAACTCCCGCTGGACCGACGACGAGAAGCACGCCGGGGAGCTGGCGGCCAAGGGCATCGGCTTCGTCGACTGCGGCGTCTCCGGCGGCGTGTGGGGCCTGGAGAACGGCTACGCGCTGATGTACGGCGGCGCCAAGGACCACGTCGCACGGGTCCAGCCGATCTTCGACGCCCTCAAGCCCGAGGGCGAGTTCGGCGCCGTGCACGCCGGCAAGGTCGGCGCGGGCCACTTCGCGAAGATGGTCCACAACGGCATCGAGTACGCCATGATGCAGGCCTACGCCGAGGGCTGGGAGCTCCTGGAGAAGGTGGACTCGGTCACCGACGTGCGCGAGGTCTTCCGCTCCTGGCAGGAAGGCACCGTCATCCGCTCCTGGCTGCTCGACCTGGCCGTGAACGCCCTCGACGAGGACGAGCACCTGGAGCAGCTGCGCGGCTTCGCGCAGGACTCGGGCGAGGGCCGCTGGACGGTGGAGGCGGCGATCGACAACGCCGTGCCGCTGCCCGCGATCACCGCGTCGCTGTTCGCGCGGTTCGCCTCGCGGCAGGACGACTCCCCGCAGATGAAGATGATCGCCGCGCTGCGCAACCAGTTCGGCGGCCACGCGGTCGAGAAGGCCTGACGGCTCACAGCAGTCAGCAGCACAGCACCACGAAAGAGAAGTAGCCGGGGGAGGTCGGCGCCGTATGCATGTTTCGCATCTCTCATTGGCCGACTTCCGCTCGTACGCCCGGGCCGAGGTTCCCCTCGACCCGGGCGTCACCGCTTTCGTGGGGCCCAACGGCCAGGGCAAGACCAACCTCGTCGAGGCGATCGGCTACCTCGCGACGCTGGGCAGCCACCGGGTCTCCGCGGACGCCCCGCTCGTACGGATGGGCGCGGACCGGGCGATCATCCGCGCGGCCGTCACCCAGGGCGAGCGCCAGCAGCTGGTGGAGCTGGAGCTGAATCCGGGGCGGGCGAACCGGGCCCGGATCAACCGGTCCTCGCAGGTCAGGCCGCGGGACGTGCTGGGCATAGTACGGACGGTGCTGTTCGCGCCGGAGGACCTGGCCCTGGTCAAGGGCGACCCCGGGGAGCGCCGGAAGTTCCTGGACGAGCTCGTCACCGCGCGCTCGCCGCGGATGGCGGCGGTCCGCTCCGACTACGAGCGGGTGCTCAAGCAGCGCAACACCCTGCTGAAGTCGGCGGCGATGGCCCGGCGGCACGGCGGCCGCTCCATGGACCTCTCCACCCTCGACGTGTGGGACCAGCACCTCGCGCGCGCGGGCGCGGAGCTCCTGGCCCAGCGGCTGGATCTGATCGCGACGCTGCTGCCGCTGGCGGACAAGGCGTACGAGCAGCTCGCGCCCGGCGGCGGCCCGCTCGGGCTGGCGTACAAGTCCTCGGCCGGCGAACCGGTGGACAGCGGTGCGGCGCGCAGCCGTGAGGCGCTCTACGAGGTGCTGCTGGCCGCGCTGGTGGAGGTGCGCAAGCAGGAGATCGAGCGCGGCGTGACCCTGGTGGGCCCGCACCGCGACGACGTCCTGCTGCGGCTCGGGGAGCTGCCCGCGAAGGGGTACGCGAGCCACGGCGAGTCCTGGTCGTACGCGCTGGCGCTGCGGCTGGCCTCGTACGAGCTGCTGCGCTCGGAGGGCAGCGAGCCGGTGCTGATCCTGGACGACGTGTTCGCGGAGCTGGACGCGCGGCGCCGGGAACGGCTGGCGGAGCTGGTGGCGCCGGGCGAGCAGGTGCTGGTGACGGCGGCGGTGGACGACGACGTCCCGGGGGTGCTGGTGGGAGCGCGGTTCGGGGTGTCCGGCGGTGAGGTGACCCGGCTGTGAGCGAGAACGGCAAGAACCCGCAGGAGGGCCGCAAGCCCCCGGAAGCCTCCGGGGTGGACCTCGCCCGCCAGGCCCTCGCGGCGGCGCGGGAGCAGGCGCGGGCCCGGGGCAACGCGGCCGGCGCCAAGAAGGGCCGGCAGCCGGGGCTCCGCTCGGGCGCCCGCGCGGACGGCCGGGACCCGATGCCGCTGATGGCGGCGCTGGACCGGCTGCGCACCGAACGCGGCTGGGAGATGCCGATGGCGGTGGCGGGCGTGATGGAGCGCTGGCCGGAGATCGTCGGGCCGGAGATCGCGGCGCACTGTGAACCGGAGCGGTACGAGGACCGTGAGCTTGTCGTGCGGTGCGATTCCTCGGCGTGGGCGGCGCAGCTGAAGCTGCTCGCGCCGCAGCTGGTGGCGCGGCTGAACGCGGACCTGGGGCAGGGGACGGTGCGGATGATCAAGGTGCGGGGGCCTGGGGGCGGCCGGCCGAAGGGGTACGGGCCGTGGCGGGCGCCGGGGAGTACGGGGCCGGGGGACACCTACGGCTGACGCCGTGTCCCTGCGGGCTGCCCGTGCGGATACACACAGCCCGCTCCGCGGGACCCGGGGCTCCGCCCCCGACCCCGCGCCTCAAACGCCGGCGGGGCTGAAAGATCGGGGCTCCGCCCCGGACCCCGCTCCTCAAACGCCGGAGGGGCTGGAGTGGTCGGCGGGGCTGGAGGGGCCGGCGGGGGTGTTTTGGGTGGTGTCCCTCACGGTAGCCGGAGGTTGACAGGCCGAAGCGCTGGATGCCCGTGTGAGCCTCTTTGAGCCCCTTCCCGGATGTGGGGAGTCGGAGAGAGGAGGTTCAGGGCGGCACATGCGGACTCAGGTACCGGCAAACCCCCATTCATGTCGGTGGTACCGGTAGACTGAAGCAAATCCCGCCCGCTTGCGGGATCCCGCTGACAAAAGCTGACAACGCAGATCGACGCAGCCGCTCCTGCTTGCATGCCTGCTGGCCCGGAGTACGGCCTGTGCTGTGCCAGAAAGGGCGCTTCGTGGCCGATTCCGGCGACTCCAACGAGAAGAATTACGACGCCAGTGCGATCCAGGTCCTCGAGGGCCTGGACGCGGTCCGCAAGCGGCCGGGTATGTACATCGGCTCGACAGGCGAGCGTGGTCTGCACCACCTCGTCTACGAGGTCGTCGACAACTCGGTCGACGAGGCGCTGGCCGGGCACGCGGACACCATCGACGTGACGATCCTCGCCGACGGTGGGGTGCGCGTGGTCGACAACGGTCGTGGTATCCCGGTCGGCATCGTCCCGTCCGAGGGCAAGCCGGCCGTCGAGGTCGTCCTGACGGTCCTGCACGCGGGCGGCAAGTTCGGCGGCGGCGGCTACGCCGTCTCCGGCGGTCTGCACGGCGTCGGCGTGTCCGTCGTCAACGCCCTGTCGACCAAGGTCGCGGTCGAGGTCAAGACGGACGGCCACCGCTGGACCCAGGACTACAAGCTGGGCGTCCCGACGGCGCCGCTGGCCAAGAACGAGGAGACCGCCGAGACCGGCACCACGGTCACCTTCTGGGCCGACGGCGACATCTTCGAGACGACCGAGTACTCCTTCGAGACGCTCTCGCGCCGCTTCCAGGAGATGGCCTTCCTCAACAAGGGCCTGACCCTGTCGCTGACCGACGAGCGCGAGTCGGCGAAGGCCACGGTCGGCGCGGACGACCCCGACGCGGACACCGCCGAGCCCACCGCGCGCACCGTGAAGTACTACTACGAGGGCGGCATCGTCGACTTCGTGAAGTACCTCAACTCGCGCAAGGGCGAGCTGATCCACCCGACCGTCATCGACGTCGAGGCCGAGGACAAGGAGCGGATGCTCTCGGTCGAGATCGCGATGCAGTGGAACTCGCAGTACACGGAGGGCGTCTACTCCTTCGCGAACACGATCCACACGCACGAGGGCGGTACGCACGAGGAGGGCTTCCGTGCGGCGCTGACGGGTCTGGTGAACCGTTACGCGCGCGACAAGAAGCTGCTGCGCGAGAAGGACGACAACCTCGCCGGCGAGGACATCCGCGAGGGTCTGACGGCGATCATCTCGGTCAAGCTGGGCGAGCCCCAGTTCGAGGGCCAGACGAAGACCAAGCTGGGCAACACGGAGGCCAAGACCTTCGTGCAGAAGGTCGTCCACGAGCACCTGAACGACTGGTTCGACCGCAACCCGGTCGAGGCCGCGGACATCATCCGCAAGTCGATCCAGGCGGCCACGGCGCGCGTCGCGGCCCGCAAGGCCCGCGACCTCACCCGCCGCAAGGGTCTGCTGGAGAGCGCCTCGCTGCCGGGCAAGCTGTCCGACTGCCAGTCGAACGACCCGACCAAGTGCGAGATCTTCATCGTCGAGGGCGACTCGGCCGGTGGCTCCGCGAAGTCCGGCCGCAACCCGATGTACCAGGCCATCCTGCCGATCCGCGGCAAGATCCTGAACGTCGAGAAGGCCCGTATCGACAAGATCCTCCAGAACACCGAGGTCCAGGCGCTGATCAGCGCCTTCGGCACCGGTGTGCACGAGGACTTCGACATCGAGAAGCTCCGCTATCACAAGATCATCCTGATGGCGGACGCCGACGTCGACGGCCAGCACATCAACACCCTGCTGCTGACCTTCCTCTTCCGCTTCATGCGCCCGCTGGTCGAGGCCGGTCACGTGTACCTGTCGCGCCCGCCGCTCTACAAGATCAAGTGGGGCCGGGACGACTTCGAGTACGCGTACTCGGACCGCGAGCGCGACGCGCTGGTGGAGCTCGGCAAGCAGAACGGCAAGCGGATCAAGGACGACTCGGTCCAGCGCTTCAAGGGTCTGGGCGAGATGAACGCCGAGGAGCTGCGCATCACCACCATGGACGTGGACCACCGCGTCCTCGGCCAGGTCACGCTGGACGACGCGGCGCAGGCCGACGACCTGTTCTCGGTGCTGATGGGCGAGGACGTCGAGGCGCGGCGCTCCTTCATCCAGCGCAACGCCAAGGACGTCCGGTTCCTCGACATCTGAGTCGGCTCCGCTGACCGCCGCCTGAAAGGACTTCTGACCAGCAATGGCCGACGAAACCACCCCCACCGCAGAGAACGCCGAGAATGCTGCGGAGGAGCAGCCCGTGCTGCGCATCGAGCCCGTCGGGCTCGAGACGGAGATGCAGCGCTCCTACCTCGACTACGCGATGTCCGTCATCGTCTCGCGCGCCCTGCCGGACGTGCGGGACGGCCTCAAGCCGGTGCACCGCCGCGTGCTGTACGCGATGTACGACGGCGGCTACCGGCCCGAGAAGGGCTTCTACAAGTGCGCCCGCGTCGTCGGCGACGTCATGGGCACGTACCACCCGCACGGTGACAGCTCGATCTACGACGCCCTGGTCCGCCTGGCCCAGCCGTGGTCGATGCGCATGCCGCTCGTGGACTCGAACGGCAACTTCGGCTCTCCGGGCAACGACCCGGCGGCCGCGATGCGCTACACCGAGTGCAAGCTGATGCCGCAGGCCATGGAGATGCTCCGGGACATCGACGAGGAGACCGTCGACTTCCAGGACAACTACGACGGCCGCAACCAGGAGCCGACGGTCCTGCCGGCGCGCTTCCCGAACCTGCTGGTCAACGGCAGCGCCGGCATCGCGGTCGGCATGGCGACCAACATCCCGCCGCACAACCTCCGCGAGGTCGCGGCCGGCGCCCAGTGGGCGCTGGAGCACCCGGAGGCCTCGCACGAGGAGCTCCAGGACGCGCTCATCGAGCGGATCAAGGGCCCCGACTTCCCGTCGGGCGCCCTGGTCGTGGGCCGCAAGGGGATCGAGGAGGCGTACCGGACCGGTCGCGGCTCCATCACGATGCGCGCGGTGGTGGAGGTCGAGGAGATCCAGAACCGCCAGTGCCTGGTGGTCACGGAGCTCCCGTACCAGACCAACCCCGACAACCTCGCGCAGAAGATCGCGGACCTGGTGAAGGACGGCAAGGTCGGCGGCATCGCCGACGTCCGTGACGAGACCTCGTCGCGGACCGGCCAGCGCCTGGTGATCGTCCTGAAGCGCGACGCCGTCGCCAAGGTCGTGCTGAACAACCTCTACAAGCACACCGAGCTGCAGACGAACTTCGGCGCGAACATGCTGGCGCTGGTGGACGGCGTGCCGCGCACGCTCTCGATCGACGCCTTCATCCGCCACTGGGTGACGCACCAGATCGAGGTCATCGTCCGGCGCACGAAGTTCCGCCTGCGCAAGGCGGAGGAGCGCGCGCACATCCTGCGCGGTCTGCTCAAGGCGCTGGACGCGATCGACGAGGTCATCGCGCTGATCCGGCGCAGCAACACGGTCGAGATCGCGCGCGAGGGCCTGATGGGCCTCCTGGAGATCGACGAGATCCAGGCGAACGCGATCCTGGAGATGCAGCTCCGCCGCCTCGCGGCCCTGGAGCGGCAGAAGATCGTCGCCGAGCACGACGAGCTCCAGGCCAAGATCAACGAGTACAACGCCATCTTGGCCTCGGAGGAGCGTCAGCGCTCCATCGTCAGCGAGGAACTGGCGGCCATCGTCGACAAGTTCGGCGACGACCGGCGTTCCAAGCTGGTGCCCTTCGACGGTGACATGTCCATCGAGGACCTGATCGCCGAAGAGGACATCGTCGTCACGATCACGCACGGCGGCTACGTCAAGCGCACCAAGACCGAGGACTACCGCTCGCAGAAGCGCGGCGGCAAGGGCGTGCGCGGCACCAAGCTGAAGCAGGACGACCTGGTCGACCACTTCTTCGTGTCCACCACGCACCACTGGCTGCTGTTCTTCACGAACAAGGGCCGGGTCTACCGGTCCAAGGCGTACGAGCTCCCGGACGCCGGCCGTGACGCCCGCGGGCAGCACGTGGCGAACCTGCTGGCCTTCCAGCCGGACGAGAAGATCGCCCAGATCCTCGCCATCCGCGACTACGAGGCGGCGCCCTACCTGATCCTGGCCACCAAGGGCGGCCTGGTGAAGAAGACGGCGCTGAAGGACTACGACTCGCCCCGTTCGGGTGGTGTGATCGCGATCAACCTCCGGGAGACGGAGAGCGGTGGCGACGACGAGCTGATCGGCGCGGAGCTGGTGTCCGCCGAGGACGACCTGCTGCTGATCAGCAAGAAGGCGCAGTCGATCCGCTTCACGGCGACCGACGACGCGCTGCGTCCGATGGGCCGCGCCACCTCGGGCGTGAAGGGCATGAGTTTCCGCGAAGGTGACGAACTGCTGTCCATGAGCGTGGTGAGGCCGGGTACGTTCGTCTTCACCGCGACCGACGGCGGCTACGCCAAGCGGACGCCGGTCAACGAGTACCGCGTCCAGGGCCGTGGCGGTCTGGGTATCAAGGCCGCCAAGATCGTGGAGGACCGCGGGTCGCTCGTAGGGGCGCTCGTGGTGGACGAGACGGACGAGATTCTCGCCATCACGCTCGGCGGTGGTGTGATTCGTACGCGCGTCAACGAAGTCAGGGAGACCGGCCGTGACACCATGGGCGTCCAGCTGATCAACCTGGGCAAGCGCGATGCCGTGGTCGGCATCGCCCGTAACGCCGAGGCCGGTCAGGAAGCTGACGAGGTCGAGGCCGACGAGAACGACACCGAGGTGGCCGACGGACAGGCCGCCGAGGCCGCCGAGGGCACGCAGCCTTCGGCCGGGGAGCACGAGGAGTAAGTCGTGAGTGGAGCCACGGGCGCCGGACCGGCCAAGACTGGGGCGAACGGTGCCCGTGGCCCCGCCGCGGACTCCCAAGGTGGCGATGCCACCTCCGAGGGCAGGGGGATCGTCGTGACGGACACCCGAGGGCCGCAGCCGGCGGCCGGCGCGGAAGCCGGCCAGGACCGGCCCGCGCAGCCGCCGTACCAGCCGCCGCAGGCCTACGCGGCGCCCTCGGGCGCGGGCACGCCGCGGGCGAACGGGGGCGGCGCCGCACAGCGCAAGCCGCGTCCTGGGGTCCGTACGGCGCCCAGGACGCGCAAGGCACGGCTGCGGGTGGCCAAGGCCGACCCCTGGTCGGTGATGAAGGTCAGCTTCCTGCTGTCGATCGCGCTGGGCATCTGCACCATCGTGGCGGCGGCGGTGCTGTGGATGGTCATGGACGCGATGGGCGTCTTCTCGACCGTCGGCGGCACGATCAGCGAGGCGACCGGCTCGAACGAGAGCAACGGTTTCGACCTCCAGTCGTTCCTGTCGCTGCCGCGCGTGCTGACCTTCACGTCGGTGATCGCGGTGATCGACGTGGTGCTGGCCACGGCACTGGCCACGCTGGGCGCCTTCATCTACAACCTGTCGGCGGGCTTCGTCGGCGGTGTGGAGCTGACCCTCGCCGAGGACGAGTAGGTCCTCGCGGAGGGGCCTGCAAGGGGCCGGATGACCTGCGCAGACGCCCGGTCGGAACGGATTTTGGCCTGACCGGGTCTGTGCGCTAACCTTCAGGAGTCAGCGCGCAGCGCGGATGGGGCTATAGCTCAGTTGGTTAGAGCGCATCCCTGATAAGGATGAGGCCACAGGTTCAAATCCTGTTAGCCCCACAGTGTCGAAGACCCCCAGGCCAAGGCCTGGGGGTCTTTGTCGTAGGGCCAGTTGGTGGGTTGGCAGGTCACCGATCGGTATCGGTCGGTGTGTATTGTTGGCTGCCAGAAGTCCCCTACGTCAACGAAAGACGAGGTCGCGCGGTGAAGAAGCTGCTCCTGGTCGCACTGGCCGCCATCGGCGGGCTCCTCGTGTACCGCCAGATCCAGGCGGACCGCGCCGAGCAGGACCTGTGGACGGAGGCAACCGACTCCGTGCCTTCTGGTTCCGGTGTGTGAGACCCAAGGCTGATCCCATGAAGCCCCGGCTGCCGCTGCGGCCGGGGCTTTGTGCTGTTCTGTGACGAAAACTTCCGTTATGCAAAGATTTGGCTTGCGCTAGCAAACTCGGGGTGGGCGTGATGGGTCGGGTACGGACGACGGTGCGGCTGGGAGCCGTGGTGGGGGCGGCGGCCCTGGGCCTGACGGCCGGCCCGCCGGCGGCCGCCCGCGCGGAGGGGACGCAGCCGCAGCCGGTCCCGACGTACCGGGCCGCGGACGGCGCCAAGGCGATCGAGGGCACGCCCTCCACCGCGGACGCCCCGCAGATCGAGCCGGGGAGCGTCTACGAGGACACCCTCGGCCCCGGGGAGCGCGTGTACCGGCTCGTCCTGGACAAGGACGGCTCGAACGTCTACGTCTCCGCCGTGGTCCGGCCCGCGGCGGGCGCGAAGGTGTCCGGCGGCGACGGCATCGAGGTGGAGATCATGACCACCGCCGGGAGCTCCTGCCGGGCCAGTGTCGGCCGGGCGAACTTCGGCTACGACCCCTACCCCATCGGCGCGGCCGGCGTCCGGTGGGGCGCGGAGGACGAGAACTGCGCGCCCGCCGGCGTGTACTACGCCAAGATCACCCGCACGTCGGCCAAGGGCTACGACCAGAGCCCCTGGCCGCTGGAGATCAAGGTGCAGCGGGAACCGGGGCGCGGCGCGGGCGCTCCCACCACCGCGCCGAGCAGCTGGCCCTCCGGGTCCCCCGCCCTGCCCGGCACCGAGGCGGTGGGCCGCACCGGAGGCACCGGCTTCAACGACGCGCGCGCCCTGGGCGCCGGGGTGTGGCGCGACGAGCTGAGGCCCGGCCAGACCCGCTACTACCGGGTCCCGCTGGACTGGGGACAGCAGCTGGGGGTCGGCGCCGAACTCGCCGCCGCCAGGATGACCAAGAAGTACGGCTCCGCCTCGGGCGGGCTCTCGGTCGCGCTCTACACCCCGTACCGGGGCCTGATCGCCGGCAAGGACATCTCGTACGACGGCAAGCAGGCCGGGATCACCCTGGGGAAGACCCCTCCCGTCGCCTACGAGAACCGCTTCGCCAGTGACCGGGCCGTGCAGCCCGTGGCCGTCGCGGGCTGGTACTACGTCGCGGTGACGATGGGCACGAGGGTCGCCGGCTTCACCGAGGACGCGGTGCCCGTGCCGCTGACCCTGCGGCTGGAGGTCGGCGGGACCCCGGCCGGGGCGCCCGCCTACAAGGAGAGTCCGGCCGCCGGCGGCTTCGGGGTCGGCGCGGAGGACCGGACCGCCGCCCGGGAGGGGCTGACCGCCCCGGAGGCCGCGGCGGCGGCCGACAGGCGCTCCGTGATGCGGGTCGTGGCCGGGGCCGGCTTCGGCACCGGGACGGTGCTGCTGCTCGTGCTGGGCGGCTGGACCCTGCTCGGGCGGCGGGGGCGCGGTCCTACAGCTGGGTGAGGGCCCAGACGCCGACGGCGAAGCAGAGCAGCGCCGCGGCGAGGATCGAGGCCACCGCCTTCGCCGGAGGCGGGGCGATGCCGCCGGCCGCCCGGACCGGCGGGGCGGAGGCGGTCGCCGGTGACGGCTGGCCCGCCGGGGAGGGCGGCGGCAGGTGGAAGCTGCCCGTCTCCGAGGGCCCGTACGCGGGCACCTGGGCCGGGACGGCCGGGTGCGGGGCGGTCGGCCCGGCCGGGGCCGTCGCGGCCGTGGACGGGGTTCCCGCCGTCGTCGCC
The DNA here is from genome assembly GCF_044747975.1 of Streptomyces sp. NPDC090045. Lineage (NCBI taxonomy): Bacteria > Bacillati > Actinomycetota > Actinomycetes > Kitasatosporales > Streptomycetaceae > Streptomyces > Streptomyces sp. NPDC090045. Next base: position 217,651 of record NZ_JBIVFA010000006.1, on the reverse strand, counting down.
GCCGTACCGCGCGGATCGGCGGGGGCGGGCTCCGCGGCCTGCGTCACGGAGGCGGACGCGCCGGGCGGCACCACGCCGGCGGTGGGCGACTGCGGGGTCACCGCCGCCGTGGCGAGGGGGCCCTGCGGGCCGAAACCGGGCGGGAGCGGGCCGAGTTGGTCGAACACCTCCACCGGGCCCTCGTCCGGGGCGGGCGGCGGCAGCAGTTCCACGGCCTCGGCAAGGGCCTTGCGCGCCCCTGTGGCCGTACGGAACCGGCTCTGGGGGTCCGGCTGTAGGAGACCGGCGAGGACGTCCCACAGCGGGGCGGGAACGCCCTGCGGGGCGCCCGGGGTGCCATGGGCCAGGAAGTGCTCCACGAGGCCCTGGGAATCGGGCTTGGCGCCCTGGAGGAGGTACAGGGCGACCAGCCCGACGGCGAAGAGGTCGGCGGGGAAGTCGGGCTCGGCGCCCAGCAGTTGCTCGGGGGCGAAATAGCCCGGGGTGCCGACCACGTAGTTGGTCTCGGTCAGCCGGGGCTCGCCCTTGCGCATGGAGATGCCGAAGTCGGACAGCCGCAGGTGCGGCCGCCCGGTTCCGGTGGCCTCCATCAGGATGTTGGCCGGTTTGATGTCGCGGTGGACCACGCCTTCCGCGTGCACCGCGGCCAGCCCCGACAGGAGCTGGTCGAGCAGCAGGCACACGAAGCGGGGCGGCAGGGGGCCGTAGTCCCCGATCACGTGGCCGAGGGAGCCGCCGCCGACCAGGTCCATGGTGAAGAGGACCTGGTCGTCGTCGGCCGCCCAGCTGGCGGGAGCGAGCACGTGCGGGTGGTCGATCCGCAGGGCCTGTTCCCGCACGAAGCGCAGCAGGGTGTGGGCGTCGCTCTGCAGGAGGACCTTCGCGGCGACGTAGCGGCGACGGCGGTGGTCCCAGGCCCGCCACACGGCACCCGCGCCACCGCGCCCGATCGGATCGATCAGCTCGTACCGACCGGCGAAGATCTCACCCATCGCTGCGCCCGTCCCCCGTCCCCCGTAGTCCGCCCTCGTGCCGTCAGTTCTGGTGCGCCTCGTAGTGGGCGACCGCGTCCGCGGTGCGGCCCGCGCCGTACACCCGGAGGAACTCTGCCAGTTCCGGGTGGCTGGGGGCGAGGGTGTTCGCCGCGTCGATGATGTCGCCGGCCGCGGAGACCGAGCGCAGCAGCGACTGGATCTCGCGGACGACCCGCTTGACCGTGGGCGCACCGGAGCTGATGGTGGTCTGGCCGCTGTTGCTCAGGACGGATCCTCCCTGGGTCTTCTTGATCTCGTCCATCCGGTCGGTGGCCTCCCCGGCGCTGACGCTTCCGTCGGCCACCTGGCCGGCGAGATCCTGGAGGGCCTGGACGCGCTGTACCACGGCCGGGTTCCCGATCTTGGCGCGCTGGCCGCTCATCAGCTGGGACAGCATGGGCGCCGACAGACCGAGGACGGCAGCGAGGCGGGCCTGGTTCAGGCCGAGGTCATCTATGAGCCGGCGAAAGAGCGCTCCCAGCGGTTCCCCGTACCAACTGCGCTGAAGCTCTCTGGCTCTGGCCGTGGCCTCTTGCTGTACTGCGTCCACTCTTACTACTCCCCTTCGCTGGTGCGAACCTCGCGAGCATCTTACGGAGAGTGGTCGCACGACGGGAGTCCCTATCATTTTGCGAGATGAGGGGGTACACCCGGTACTCTGTTCTGCGGAACGACCCCCTGTCGCGCGTGGGACGGGTGCGTCCAGTTCCACGGGGCCTTAGCTCAGTTGGTAGAGCGCTGCCTTTGCAAGGCAGATGTCAGGAGTTCGAATCTCCTAGGCTCCACTCTCTTCAGCCCCTCTGACCTGCGGCGACGCAGTTCAGAGGGGCTTTTTCGCGTCCTGGCCGCCGGCACGGTGGGGTCGGGGAAAAAAGAAGCAGCTCCGCCGGGGGAATGCGGAGCTGCTCGTCTTTTGGGGGGTGTACGGCGTCAGGCCGTCACCCTTGCGTACGCCGCGGACAGCACCGGCAGGCCGGGGCCCTCCAGCACGGCCGGTCGGCCCGGTCCGTCGAGGACGATGAAGCGCAGCAGGGTGCCGCGCGCCTTCTTGTCGACCCTCATGGACCGCAGGAGCGCCGGCCACGGGGCGCCGCGGTAGGCCGGCGGCAGCCCGACCGACTCCAGGACCGAGCGGTGGCGGTCGGCGGTGGCCCGGTCCAGCCGCCCGCTCAGGTGGGCGAGTTCGGCCGCGAAGACCATGCCCACCGACACCGCGGCTCCGTGCCGCCACGTGTAGCGCTCGTTCTTCTCGATGGCGTGGGCGAGGGTGTGGCCGTAGTTGAGGAACTCGCGCGGACCGGATTCCCTCAGGTCGCCGGAGACGAGCTGCGCCTTGACCCGGATCGAGCGCTCGATCAGCTCCGCGGTGTGCGGACCGGCCGGCGAGCGGGCACCGGCCGGACAGTCCTCCACGCGGTCGAGGATCGCCGGGTCGGAGATGAAACCGGCCTTGATGATCTCCGCCAGGCCGCTCACGTAGTCGTCGACCGGCAGCGAGTCCAGCGCGCTGAGGTCGCACAGCACCCCGGCGGGCGGGTGGAAGGCCCCGACGAGGTTCTTGCCCTCGGCGGTGTTGATGCCCGTCTTGCCGCCCACCGCCGCGTCCACCATCGCCAGCAGGGTCGTAGGCACCGCGATCCACCGCACTCCGCGCAGCCAGGTCGCCGCGACGAACCCGGCGACATCGGTGGTGGCGCCGCCGCCGACGCCGACGATGACATCGGTACGGGTGAAGCCGCCCTGCCCCAGCCGCTTCCAGCAGTACGCCGCGACCTCGGCGCTCTTGGCCGCCTCGGCGTCGGGCACCTGGAGGGTGATGGCCTCACGGCCCAGCGCGGCCAGGTCCGCCCGGATCCGCTCGGCGGTGCCGGCGAGCGGCCCCGCGTGGATCACCGCCACCCGGGCGGCCGCCGGGCCGAGCAGCCCGGGGAGCTCGCTCAGCAGCTGGCGTCCGATCAGTACCTCGTACGGATCGGTGCCGGGCGAACCGCCGACCGGGATGCGTGCGGTCACAAGACCGGCGACTGCCATGGGGGCCTCGTTCCGGGGGAGTCGGTCGGTGGTCGGTCGGTGGTCGGTGTCACGGGCGATGGGCTCGGGCCGTCTGCTGCTTGCGGGGCAGCCTCAGGGCCGCCAGTGCGCTGAGCAGGGCCCCGACCGTGACGAGCAGGGCGGTCACGAAGATGGCGTGCGCCGAGGAGTCGGCCGCCCCGCCGTCGGCCGCGCCGAGGTAGACGCTGCCGTACGCCGCAACGCCGAGAACCTGCGCGATCTGCGCCGCGGTCGTCATCACGCCGCTCGCGTCCGCCGCGTCGGCCGGCTTGACCTGGGCCAGCGCCACGGTGAGCAGCGGGCTGGTGATGTAGCCCATCCCGATGCCGACGACCAGCTGCAGGGCCGGGAGCGCGATGCCGCCGTGGCCGCCCGGGCGCATGTCGAAGCCGATGGCCGCGTAGCCGACGGCCGCGATCACGCACGCGGTGGCGATCATCGGCCGGTGCAGCCGCTCGGGCACCTTCTGCCAGGTGAGGCTGCCGGTCGCGACGCCGATGGCGAGCGGCGCGAACGTCAGACCGGTACGGGTCGCGGACTCGCCGAGCCCCGACTGCATGTGCTGCGAGAAGGCGAAGAGGAAACCCGCGTACCCGGCCATCGCGAAGAAGTTGGCGGACGCTCCCGGCACCAGACCGGGCGTCTTCAGCACCCGGCCCGGCACCAGCGGCGCTCCGCCGCGGCGCGCGACCGCACGCTCGACGAGGACGAACACCACGAGCGCGGGGACCGAGGCGACCAGGGAGATCTTCATCCACAGCGGCCAGTTCTGCTCGTGGCCCATGACGAGCGGCACGACCAGCAGCAGCAGCGCCGCGGTCAGCGTGATCAGACCGGGGATGTCCAGGCCCTTGGGCTTCGCGGGCTTGCCCTGCGGCAGCAGCCGCAGCCCGGCGATCACCAGGACCACGCCCACCGGCACGTTGATCAGGAAGACCGGACGCCAGCCGGTTCCGAAGAGGTCCGCGCTGACCAGGAGGCCGCCGGCGACCTGGCCGACCACGACGCCGAGCCCGATGACCGCCGCGTACAGGCTCAGTGCCCGGGCCCGCGCGGCCCCTTCGAAGTTCAGCTGGATCAGGCTGTAGATCTGCGGCATCATCGTCGCCGCTCCGACGCCCTGCACCACGCGGGCGCCGATCAGCGTCGCCGAGCCGGGTGCCAGACCGCAGGCGAGGGAGGCCACGGTGAAGGTGACGAGTCCGAACAGGAACATGGTCCGGAAGCCGTTGCGGGCACCGAGACGGGCGCCGGTCACCAGCAGCGTGGCGTACGCGATGGTGTAGCCGGAGACGATGAGCTGCAGCGCCGAGCCGGTGGTGCCCAGGTCGGTGCGGATGGTCGGCGTCGCGACGTTGACGATGGTCGAGTCGAGCAGGGCCATGAAGACCGCGCCCAGCATGACCACCAGCATGCCGTTGTTCCGGCGCTTCACGGCGGGGTCGGGGGCCGGTGACGCGCTCCCCCGGGAGGGGGGAGCGACCGCCCGGTTCTGTGTCGTCTCACTCATGACGGTGATGATCCCGGTGGTCACATGCGGGTACCAGATATCCACTTATCCCGGTACCGGGGGTATCTGGCTGCGCCCTGCGGCGGTCCCGCACACTGGGGTGGTGATGCCCGACGACATCGACGCCGCGAACGGTCCCACCAGCGCTCCCACCAGCGGTTCCGCAGGCAGCGAGGCCCAGCGGCGCGCCGAACTGGGGGCCTTCCTCAGGCTGCGCCGGGAGCGCACCAGCCCGGAGGACGCGGGCATTTCACGCGGCACCAGGAGGCGTACGCCCGGGCTGCGCCGCGAGGAGGTCGCCCAGCTCTCCGGCATCGGAGTCGCCTGGTACACGTGGCTGGAGCAGGGGCGTCGCATCAACCCCAGCGTCCAGGTGCTCGACGCGATCGCCCGGACCCTGCGGCTCGACCGGACCGAGCGGGACCATCTCTACCGGCTGGCGGACGTCCCCGGCGTGCCGCTCGACGTGTCGGCGAGGCAGCCGCAGCCGCCGGAGCACCAGACCATCCTCGACGCCCTGATCCCGCTTCCGGCGACCATCGTGACGGCCCGCTACGACGTGCTCGCCTTCAACGACGCGTACGCGGCGCTCGATCCGGGTCTGGCGCTGCTGCCGGCGGCGGATCGCAATGTGCTGTGGCACCTGTTCACCGCCGAGGAGCATCTGCAGCCGCTCGTCGAGTGGGAGCGCGAAGTCTCCTTCATGGTCGCCCAGTTGCGGGCCGAGTCCGGCCGCCGCCTGGGCGACCCGCACTGGACCGGGTTCATCCGGCGGTTCTCCGAGGCGAACGGGCGCTTCGCCGAGATCTGGGCCAGGCACGAGGTCGCCTCGTCCGTCACCCGGCGCAAGTCGTTCTGGACCGTCGACGGGGACGAGCTCAGCATGATCGCGGCCGGCTTCGCCGTGGCCTCCGCCCCCGACACCAAGATGTGGATCTACACGCCCGACGACGCGCGGTCGCAGCGGCTGCTCGGTGAACTCGTCGGCCGCTACCAGGAGCTGGGCCCCGCCGAGCTGCTGCGGCAGGGGGCCCGCACCGGCCGGCCCGCCGCCCCCTGACCGGCGCCGCCCGGGGGGCCCGCTCACCGGTCCCGAGGCGGCCCCGAGGGGCGGCCCCGCTCACTGTCCGCGCGCCGCCCCGCCGCTCCGGCTGCGCTCCGGCGTCCCGCGGCGGCCGGGGAATGCGGCCCCGGTGAGCATCAGCAGCGGAGCCGACTTGACCGCCGTCTCCTCGAATTCCGCCTCCGCGTCCGACAGCGAGACGATCGCCCCGCCGACTCCGTAGCGGACCCGGCCCGGGGTGATCACCGTCGTACGGATCGCGACGCTCAGGTCCGCGGAGCCGGACAGCGAGAAGTAGCCGATGGCACCGGAGTAGACCCCGCGCGGTCCGGCCTCCAGGCGGTCGATGATCTGCATGGTGCGGAGCTTCGGGGCGCCCGTCATCGAACCTGCGGGGAACGCGGACCGCACGCAGTCCACGGCGCTGCGGTCCGGGCGCAGCCTGGCCCGGACCGTACTCACCAACTGGTGCACGGTCGCGTACGTCTCGACGTCGAACAGGCCCGTGACCTCGACCGACCCCAGCTCGGCATGGCGGCCGAGGTCGTTGCGCACCAGGTCGACGATCATCAGGTTCTCCGCCCGGTCCTTCTCGTCCGCGCGCAGGTCCGCGACGATCGCCGCGTCCTGCTCCGGCGTCGTGCCGCGCGGCCGGGTGCCCTTGATCGGCTTGGACGAGGCGATGCCGTCGGCGGTGACGTGCAGGAAGCGTTCGGGCGAGGTGCTGAGCACGGACAGCTGCCCGAAGCGCAGCAGAGCGGCGTACGGAGCCGGGCTGAAGCGGCGCAGCAGGCGGTACGCGTCCCAGGGGTCCAGGTCCAGTTCGGCCTCGGCGAGGTTGGTGAGGCAGACCTCGTACGTCTCGCCCGCGGAGATCTCCTCCTGGCAGGCGTCGATCAGCCGCAGGTACGCGTCACGGTCGTGCCGCAGCCGGATGCCGGCGGCCGGAGCGCGTGGAGCGGGTGCGTCCGGGGGGTCGCCCGGGAGCTCTCCCGCGATCGACTCCAGCGTCCGTGCGGCGGTACGGAGCCAGGCACGGGCCGGCGCCTCGTCGCCGTCTTCGGCCAGGGCCAGCAGGTAGGTGGTGCCCGTGGCGTGGTCCAGGACCACCGCGCGGTCGGCGAACACCATGGTGGCGTCGGCGTCCTGCGCCTGATGGGCCGCGTCGGCGCCGCACTGCGCCTTCAGCTCGTAGCCGAGGTAGCCGACCCAGCCCAGGGTGAAGTCGAAGGGGACGGCGGGGAGTTCGGTGCGCATCGTCTTCAGGTCGCGGTCGAGCCAGTCGAGGAAGCCGCCCGTGATGATCTCGGAGCCCGTGGCCGAGCGCACGGTGACGGTGTGGCTGCGCACATCGGCCTTGGCCACCCGCGCGAACGGGCCCGCCGCGTCACCCATGACGGAGAACCGGCCCGCATCGGCATCGGTCTTGCTGCTGTCCAGCCAGAACGCGTTCTCGCTCGCCCCGAAGAGCCGGTGGAAGGCGGTCTCGTCCGCCCAGCCGGTCGGCGTCTGCTCCGCCAGGACGCGCAGCCGCCGCCCGTTGCCGTGGGCGGGCAACGGGGTGCGGACGCCGGGCGACTTCGTCGCGACGGCGGGCCGCGGCGTCCGGGACGTTCCCGAGCCCCGTTCCGCGTGCCACCGGCGGCTCAGCCCGGTGAAATTGGAGAGGAGCGCATGTCCGTACTGCGTGAGGACCGACTCGGGGTGGAACTGGAGCCCCCAGACCGGCCTGTGCCGGTGCCGCAGCCCCATCAGCACGCCGTCCGGCGTCCATGCGGTGGCCTCCAGCCCGTCGGGCAGGTCCGTCACCGTCAGCGAGTGGTAGCGCACCACTTCGAAGGGCGAGGGGACGTCACGGAAGAGACCGGTGCCCCGGTGCAGCACCGGAGAGGTGCGGCCGTGCCGCGGCTCCGGGGCCCGGGCGACCGTTCCGCCGTGCAGCAGCGCTACTCCCTGATGTCCGAGGCAGACGCCGAGCAGCGGTATGTCCGGGCCGTCGATGATGTCGCGGCAGATTCCGAAGTCGGCCGCGCGGGCCGGGTCGCCGGGGCCGGGGGACAGCACCACATTGTCGAATTCCGCGAGCCGGGACGGGTCCCACGCGGGATCGTCATTGCGCATCACCACCGGCTCGGACCCGCTCACCTCGGCGAGGTAGTGGAAAAGGTTGAACGTGAAGGAGTCGTAGTTGTCTATGAGAAGAGTTCGCACGGGTTCTTTCGCCATCACGGGTTCTCGGTGATTCAGCGGACGGTGATTTCGAAGAGCATGTGCTCGACGGTCTCCTCGTCCTCACGGACGACGAGGGTCCGCAGCACCCGCAGCTCCCGTCCGCACTCCGCGGCGATCGTGTGCAGCGCCGGGATGTCCCCGCGGTCGCTGAAGTGCAGCAGGATCCTGCCTCCGGCGGCCACGTACGAAGGGGCTTCGGCGAGGAAGCGGCGGTGAGCCCGGTATCCGGGGTCCACGTAGGCGCGCTCGTGGACCGTCGCGTAGCGGTAGGTGGGCGGGGCCAGGACGAAATTGGAATGCCAGTAGACGGTGTCGAACCGCTCACCCGCTGCCCGGCCGGTCCCGAGTCCGTCGAACAGGTCGCTGTGCACGGTCTTCAGACGGTCCGTCAGACCGTGCCGTGCCGCGTTCATCGCGGTGTTCCGTACGGCGGCTTCACTGATGTCGGCGGCGGTCACGCGATCGCAGCCCGCCAGCGCGGCGGACACGGCGATGACGCCGGTGCCGCATCCGATCTCCAGGAACGAGCCGTGCCACGGCCGCCCGGCCGGCCCGAGGAGGCCGAGCAGCTCCATGGCCGCCCCCGTCGATGCGGTGAACGTCGGTGCGAACACGCCGTCCAGCAGATCCCATTCGCGGCCGGCCATGGGAAAGGTCCGCGGCCGGTCCTTGTGCGAAAGCGCCGCTCGGCTCCGCTCCAGTGACCGCACATGGCTTTTGATGTTTTCGATCTCGGTCATCGTGCCCCCGTTGCACACTGATGGGCGCCGCTTACCGCCGACGCCCTTCTTGAATCGTTACCCGAGCCGGTCGGGCCACGGAAGGTGGCGGGACAACACGCGCCACCGTGAAAGTGATGCCGAGGCCACACTCACCACGGCAAATCCGCAGGTCAGAAACTTGACCCGCCCTAGGGAGAAACGTACGTTCGACGATGGCGGCGAGCCGAGAGCACGGGGGAAGCATCATGGCTAAGGACGAGGCGGTGGCCGACGCCCCGGCGCTGGCAGTGCTGGAACTGCTCGCGCAGGAGTCGCCACCGGGTCACTTCCAGGACCTGCTGCAACGCGGCCGACGGCAGAACCTGCCACCGGAGCAGCTCGCCGAGCTGGAGCGGGCGACCCAGTTGGCGATGGGCATCCACGCCTCCGCCAACCAGCGCCGGCAGCGCGAGGTGGTCATGGCCGCCCTCGTGGACACGGTCCACGACATGACCACGCGGTACGACCCGGACACCCTGCTGAAGGTCATCACCAGCAGGGCCCGCAGGCTGCTCGGCTTCGACATGGCCTACATCAGTCTGCGCAGGTCCGTGGGCGGCTCGTACGTCCACAGCTCGGACGGTGACACGACCGCGCTCAACGTCGGACTCGTGGTGGAGGAGCGCCACGGGCTCGGCGAGATGGCGCAGGACAAGGGTGCGCCCTTCTGGACCGCGGACTACCTCAACGACGACCGGATACCGCACGGGGAGGGCGTCGACGAGGTCGTGCGCGCCGAGGGTCTGCACGCCATCATGGCGGTGCCGATCTTCCAGGGCGACGTCCCCATCGGCGCGCTGTACGGCGCGGACCGGGTCGTACGCCACTTCACGCCCGACGAGATCAGCGTGATGCGCTCCCTGGCGGACTTCGCGTCGGTCGCGCTGGAGAAGGCCAGGCTCCTCGACCGTACGCGGACCGAGATCGCCGAACTGGAGTCGGCGGGCTTCGAGGCGCGGGGCACCATCGCGCGGATGGCGTATCTCAACGAGGTCCAGTCCCGGCTGATCGCCCAGGTGCTCGACGGCGGCGATCTGTACGACCTCGCGAAGACGGCGGCCGACGCGCTGGGCGGGACGCTCGCGGTGGGCGACCCGCAAGGACAGATCCTGACGTCCACCGCCTCGGACGCCGGGACGTCCGGTGAGACCGAGGGCCTCTTCAAGGAGGCGCTGACCGGCCGGGCGGGGCTGGAGGCGCGTGCCTTCCGCGGTCCCGGCGAGCTCGCCGGGAACCTGTGGGCGACCCCGGTCACCGCCGGGGCCGAGTACCTCGGAGTCGTCCTGCTCAAGGTCACGCAGCCGCCCGGCCCCGAGGCCGAGCGGTTCTTCGGCTTCGTCGGGCAGGCCGTCGGGCTGCTGCTGGTGGTCCAGCGCAGTGCGGCCGTGGCCGCGGGGCCGGTCCGTGACGAGCTCTTCGACGACCTCCTCGTCTCCCCGCTGCGGGCCCGGCGCCAACTCATGCGCCGGGCATCGCAGTTGGGCATCGATCCGGAGGGCTCGTACGTCGTCGTGCTGGCCCGCCCCGAGGGCGGCGAGCACGGCAAGGCCGTCGTCTGGGCCTCCTCGTACGCCTATCGGCACTCCGGGCTCAAGACGGTCCAGGGGGGCTGCATCGTGCTGCTCCTGCCGGGCTCGGACGCCTCGGCCGCCGCCAAGGCCGTCTCCGAGGAACTGTCGCCGCTGCTGGGGCGGCCCCTCACGGTCGGCGCCTCCGGCCCCGCCGGCGGGCTCGCCTCGGTCGCCAAGGTGTACCAGGAGTCACTGCGCTGCCTCGACGCCCTGATCGCCCTGGACGGTGCGGGCAGTGCCGCGTCGATGAGCGACCTCGGATTCCTCGGGCTGCTGCTCTCCAACGACCACGACGTCGACGGATTCGTCTCCTCCGCCATCGGCCCCGTGCTCGACCACGACGCCGGGGGCACGACCGGCCTCGTCCGGACCGTCGAGGCCTACTTCGCCTCCGGCAACAGCCCGACCGGCGCGGCCAAGGAACTGCACGTCCACCCCAACACGGTCGCGCGCCGGCTGAAGCGGATCACCGAACTCCTCGGCCCCGGCTGGCAGAAGCCCGGCCGTGCGGTCGAGGTGCAGCTCGCGCTGCGGGTGCTGCGGGCCCGGGACGTCCTGCGGCGCCAGCGCGAGTCGCACGCTCAGGCCGGGATCCCGGGGAAGTAGCGCGCGCTGCCGCTGCGGCTCGCCGTCAACACCTCCACGGCGTGCGCGGCGGACGCCAGCGTGATGTGGCAGTGCCAGCCCCGCAGGGACCGCCCCTCGAAGTCCCGCAGCCCGGCCCGGTCCCCGAAGCCCGACAGGTCCTGCCCCACCCGGTCGGTGAGCTTCGTCAGACGCAGCAGCGTCGACGCGGGCACCTTGGCCATGTTGGTGACCCACAGCCGGGTGGCGGGACGCCGGGGGTCGCCCCACTCCCCGAGGAGCACGAGCCCGCCCGCCGGGTCCTGCTTCCTGCCGGGCAGCCCCACGCGCACCTTCACGGCCGGTGCGTGCCGTACGCCGGAGGGCGCCGTCGCGTCGCGCCATCCGGCGGGCCTGCGCAGTCCCTTGACCGATTCGACGATCCGCTGGGCCGGATGCGCGCCGTGGCCGTATCCGGGCAGGGCCGTCTCCCGGACCGTGAGCCGTGCGGTGCCCTGGGTGCGTACGAGCACCGGGACGCCGGCTTCGCTGAAGCGCCGGAGCGTGGCCTCCGGGTCGCCAGTGGGCGTGTCGAGCACGACGGGACGGCGGGACGCGTCGTGGAGGCGGGCGAAGTTCAGGGCCGCGGCGGTGGCGCACTCCTCCTGCGTCTCGCCCTGTGCCTCCTCCAGCAGCAGCCGCCAGTTCACCGGTGCACTGGCCTGCTCGGACGCGGCCCACACGCCGAACGCCTGCTGCCCGTGGAAGGGCTGGTCCCGGTGCAGGTCGAGGCCGTGGCCCACGCCCACCGAATGCCGGCCCGACTTCGGTATCGACATCTGCCGCACCACCCAGGCCATGGGCCCGATCGCCTGGCCGAGCCAGTCGGCGAGCGCCTCGCGCACCTGCATCCAGTCCCAGGTGGAGTTGCAGATGAAGTGGTGCAGACTCTGCTCCAGCGTCGGGTCGCCGAGGCAGACCGCGACGTTCCTGATGGACCTGCGGCCCTGCGCGGCCAGCAGGCCGCGCAGGTACTGCTCGCCCTTGCGCCGCTGGTCCCTGCGGGGGAGCGAGGCGAACAGGGCCGTGCTCAGGTCCCGGAGCACCTGTTCCCGTTCGGATCCCAACGCCGAAGCCCCGCGCCGCAGTTCCCGTACAGACATGATCCCGTCAGCGTGAACGCTCACAGAACCCCCCCTCCGTGCACTGTCCCGTCAACTCTCTTGAGCTGTCCTCAAAAGCCTGACCGCACCGGGACGCCGGGGACGAGGTGCAGGGGCCACTACCTTGCACGGCCCGGTGATTGTCCCGTCACACGGGAACCACCGGTCACTGGCCGGTGATCGGGCGCGGGTCGAAGGCCACCCGCTGGCGGGCGATCTTGCCGTCCACCACATGGCTCCAGGTGGCCACCTGCACCGGCTCGGCGACGCTGGTGTGCATCTCGAACCACGTGAGCACGTCGGGTCCGTCGCTGAAGACCTTCTTGACCACGATGTCGGTGTTGATCTCCGAGGCCACCTCGATCTTCGCGCGGAACTCGTCGGCGCTGGTCGCGCTGCCGTACGGGCCGACGAAGTCCACGGTCTCGGCGAGCACCGAGCGCAGGGTGTCGAAGTCCTTGACCTTCCATGCCGCGTAATACGTGGAGGTCACGTCCGTGGGCTTGGGCTCGAATGTCATGCCGGTGTTCCCTTCCGGATCGGCGGGTGCAGCGAGGCACGCGCGTTGAGTTCGGCCACGTCGTCTCCGGTGGAGTTCCGGTACGTGTTGGCGATCCTGGTGTAAATCCCCTGGTCCGGGCCGTCACCCGGGCCGCTACCCGAGCCGTCCGCGTGCGCGGGGTTCCTGGGCTTGGACCGGTCCATCCGCCGGTTCGCGAGCACGACGGCGCTGGTGGCGGCCCGGCGCTCGTCCTCGTACGCACGCAGCGCGGCGACCGGATCCTCGCGCGTCGCGAGTGCGTACGCGAGGACGCGCGCGTCGACGACGGCCTGCGAGGCGCCGTTCGCACCGACCGGGTACATCGGGTGCGCGGCGTCGCCGAGGAGCGTCACCCGGCCTTCGCCCCAGCTCGGCAGCGGATCGCGGTCGACCATCGGGTACTCGAGGAGTTCCCCGCCGCCGGCCAGCATCCCGGGCACATCGAGCCAGTCGAGAGCGCAGTCGGCGAAGTGGGGCAGCACGTCCTCGATCCGGCCGGCCCGGTTCCAGCCCGCGGCCCCGTCGAGGGGCCCGGGCTCGGCGACCGACACCATGCAGACCCAGTTGGTCAGCGAGCGTCCCTGCCCCGCCGCACCGGTACGGATCGGGTAGGCGATCAGCCGGGCGCCCCGGCCGGCATCGGCGTGGATCATGGTGCGGCCGGTCAGGAACGCGTCGGTCTCGGTGACCCCGCGCCACATCATGGTCCCCGACCAGCGCAGGGGTCCCTCGTCCGGGTGGAGCCGGGCGCGCACCGCCGAGTGCAGGCCGTCCGCGCCGACGAGCAGGTCCCCGGAGACGTACACCACCTCGCCGGTCTCCCGGCCGGTGGCGCGGACCCGTACCCCGTCGGGGTGCTCGTGCACGTCCTCGAAGACCGTTCCGGTACGGACCGCTTCCGGGCCGAGCCGCTCGCGCACCGCGGCGAGGAGCATCATCTGCAGCTCACCGCGGTGCACCGAGTACTGCGGCCACCGGTACCCGCGGGTGGTGCCGCGCTCCTCGTGGTGCAGGCGCCGGCCGGACCGGTCGACCCAGACCATCTCCGCGGTGGGCACGCCGATGGCGGCGAGCTCGTCGGCGAAGCCCAGTTCCGTCAGTTCGCGGACCGCGTGCGGCTGCAGGTTGATCCCCACGCCGAGCGGCCGGATCTCGCGGGTCCGCTCCAGTACCGTCGCGCGGATGCCCGCTTCGTGGAGGGCCAGAGCGGTGGTGAGACCACCTATCCCGCCCCCGATGACGACCACGTGCATGGGCCCGTCCTCCCTCACGGCTGCAGCCGGCTCGTGCTCCAGCTCCCGGCGCCGAGCCGGTCGTAGCGGAGCCTGCGGTGCAGCCGGTCGGAGCTCGCCGCCCAGAACTCGACGGCCGAGGGGACGAGCAGGTAGCCGACGAAGCGCTCCGGCCGCGGCAGCGGCGTACCGGCCGCCTCGAGACGGGCGGCCGTGGCCCGCAGCGCCGCCACGTCGTCCAGCGGGTCACTCTGGTGGGCGGCCGTCGACATCGCGTGCATGGGAACCGGGCGCCCGTGCCACAGGGCGTCGGACTCGGCGTCGCCGAGCTGCTCGACCGCACCGGAGATGCTGATCTGCTGGGCGGTCTCGCGCCAGTAGAGCAGGCCCGAGGCCCAGCCGGTCTCGGATATCTCGCGGCCCTTCTGGCTGCTGGTGTGGCTCATGAAGACCAGGCCGCGGTCGGTCACGGCGGTGATCGCGATGATCCGGGTGGAGGCGCGGCCGCGGGCGTCCGAGGTGGCCAGCGCGAGGGCCCGCGGCTCGCGGACGCCGCGCTGGACGGCCTGGCCGAGCCAGGTCCGCAACAGCTCGATCGGGTCGGCCGCCGGGTTGTCGTACTCGGGGAAGTCGAGGTCGGTCTCGCCGCTGAGGGACTCGAACCTGCTGCTGCCGGGGGTGCTGGTGGTCGTGCTCACTGGAGCCTCTCTAGACGTAAATGGTGCCGCGGGCGACGACGGCGCCGTGGCCGCCGACGTGCGCCGAGCCGACGGTGTCGCCCTCGCCCTCCGCGAGGGCGCGCATCAGTGAGGGACGGCCCATCTCGACCCCCTGGAGGATCTCCAGTTCCCGGCCGTACGCGGCGAGTCCGTGCCGGGCCAGGTGGATCGCGAGCGGGCCCGCCGCCGAACCGGTCGCCGCGTCCTCGACCACGCCGTACGCCGGCGAGAACATCCGGGTGCGCCACTGCGTACCCGCACCGGCGAAGCAGTTGGCGGCCATGTCCGGGAACGCGGACAGGGCGCGGTGGTCCGGGTGCAGCGCGGAGAGCGCCTCGACGCTCTCCAGGCCGACGAAGACGTGGCGGGGGCCGTTGCGGTAGGCGACGACCGGGGTGACGGGGTCGTCGACGCCGAGCGCGGCCAGCAGCTCCGCGCTGTGCTCGTACGGCTCCCAGGTCGGCACGGGCTGGCGCATCCGTACGGCGGTGGCCCCTTCCTCGTGGCTCAGCTCGAAGGGGATGACGCCCATGGCGGTCTCCAGGCGCAGCCGGTCCCGCTGCAGGGTGAGGCCGAGGGCGACCGCCGTGCCGAGCAGGGGATGACCGGCGAACGGCAGCTCGTTGACCGGGGTGAAGATCCGGATGCGCGCGTCGCCGCCCTGCTCTGCGGGGAGGACGAAGGTGCACTCGGAGAGGTTCATCTCGCGGGCCACCTGCTGCATCCGCTCGCCCGTGAGGTCGGCGGCGTCGAAGAAGACGGCCACCGGATTGCCTTCGAGCGGCTTGCGGGCGAAGGCGTCGACAACCATGTAGTCGTGCATGGGTTCTCCTGAAGAGGTCGTGCGGCGGGTCTGCCGGGCCGGCGTCATTGCGCGAGCGCCGGACCGAGGCGGTGCAGCACCGGAAGGGAGTGGACGCCCTCGACGGTGGCCTCGATGTCGAAGCGCGTCCGGTGCGTGGGCGGGAAGCCGATCAGCTCGGCCGCGCGATTGGGCGGCAGCGGCCGGTCCGCGGGCGGACCGGTCTCCCACACCATGACCGCTCCCCAGCGGTTGTTGTCCGCGTCGGCCATCCAGAACTTCAGGCGCAGCCCGGGCACGTCCGCCCAGGGGTCCACGCCACCGTCCCGCAGGTGCTCGCGCAGGGACTCGATCGTCTCCGGGGATTCCCCCAGATCCCACCAGGCGATGTCGGCCTTCATGTCAGGTCGGAATTCCCTCGCGCTTCACCGACGGCACGGGAATGCCGAGTGCGCGCAGCTGCTGATTGGGGTTCATGAACTCCCGCTCCTGCTTGATCTTCCCGTTCTCGAACTCGAAGGCGTGGATGAAATGGTTCTTGTAGTGGCCTTCGGGGTAGCCGGGGAAGAGAATCTTTCCCTCGCCGTCGCACTCCACCCAGAAACGGTTCGGGTCCTGGGTCTCGTAGATCTCGATGTTCGTCCAGACCCAGTCGGGGAAGCACTTCAGCGACCACACCGCGTGCTCGGCGAGCGTGTCCCGGCCGCGGATGACGATCGGCTCCCCGGTGTCGGTGGTCCACAGACCGCCGCTGCCGTCCTCGGTGAACAGCAGATGGCGCTTGAGGCGGTCCTGGCCACGGGTGTTCATGTACTGCTCGACGATCGCCCGGTTGTTGCGCCGGAGCTCCGCATCGTCGGCGAACGCCTGCGGTCGCGCGGTCTCGGACATCACTGACCTCCACATATCTGGACACGTCGGGGGACTGATCCACGGCGCGTCCCGGAGGGCCGCCGCACCGCTGGACTCTCTTCGCGGCGCCCGCCTTCCGCAACGCCGAAAGCAGTACTCCGTCAAGTCGGAACGAGAATGCGACGGCATTTGACGGAGTCCGCCGGCGGGGCTTCTGGTCCTTCCCGTGAGTCCGTAAGAGTCGGTGGGCGTTCACGGCATCAATCCACCCCGGGAGGTATCAGGTGAACAATGTCCACGCATTCCTCCGCTCGTTGCCCGCGGTTCAGCAGCCGGACTGGGAAGGTCACGCGGAACTCGCACGGGTAAGGGAAGAACTCGCTTCCGCAGCCCCGCTCGTCGACGCCGCCGACACCGACGCGCTCCGTGCCCGCCTCGCCGAGGCCGCCGCCGGCCAGGTCCAGATCATCCAGTCCGGCGACTGCGCCGAGGACTGGGCCGAGAGCAACCAGAGCGATGTCGCCCGCAAGGCGGGCCTGCTGGAGGTGCTGGCCGGGGTCATGAAGATGACCTCGCACAAGCCGGTCCTGCGCGTCGGCCGGATGGCCGGGCAGTACGGCAAGCCGAGGTCCAACCCCACCGAGACCGTCGGCGGCGTGGAACTACCGGTGTACCGCGGCCACATGGTCAACGCCCCCGAGCCCGACCCCGAACTGCGCAGGCCCGACCCGACCCGGATGCTGACCGGCTACGCATCGTCCCGCAGCGTCCTCGAATACCTCGGCTGGAGCCGCGAGGGCCGGCGCACCCGGCCCGAGACCCCCGTGTGGACCAGCCACGAGGCGCTGCTGCTGGACTACGAACTGCCGATGACGCGCCGGCAGTCCGACGGCCGGCTGCTGCTCACCTCCACCCACTGGCCGTGGATCGGCGAGCGCACCCGCCAGGTGGACGGCGCGCACGTCGCGCTGCTCGCCGCCGTGGCCAACCCGGTGGCCTGCAAGGTCGGCCCGACGATGACGCCGGACGAGCTGCTGGCGCTGTGCGGGAAGCTCGACCCGGAGCGCACGCCCGGCCGGCTCACCCTGATCGCCCGCATGGGCGCCGACCTGGTGGGCGAGCGCCTGCCCCGCCTGGTCGAGGCGGCCCGTGCGGCCGGCCACCCCGTCGTCTGGCTGACCGACCCCATGCACGGCAACACCGTCAGCGGCCCCGAAGGGCTCAAGACGCGGCTGGTGAAGACCGTCGTACGGGAGGTCGTCGAGTTCCAGCGCGCGGTCACCGCGGCGGGCGGCGTCGCCGGCGGCATCCACCTGGAGACCACTCCCGACGAGGTCACCGAGTGCGTCACCGACGTGGAGCGGATGCACCGGCTCGGCGACAAGTACACGAGCTTCTGCGACCCGCGGCTGAACCCGGGCCAGGCGATCGCGGTGGCCTCGGCCTGGCTCGGCTGACCGGCACCGCCACCGCCACCTCGTACGCCGTACCGCCGTACGGCCGTCCCGTACGTCCGCAGCCATCCAGCGCACTCCGAGCGAAAGGACAGCCATGGGGGGAATTCCGCCCATCGACCCCTACCCGATGCCCTCCGAGGGCGACCTTCCGGCCAACACCGCACAGTGGACCGTCGACCCGGACCGGGCGGTGCTGCTCGTCCACGACATGCAGCGCTATTTCCTGCGGCCGTTCCCGCAGGACCAGTCCCCCGGCAGCGACCTGGTGCGCAACGCCGCGCTGCTGCGCGAGCAGTGCTCCGCGCTCGGTGTTCCGGTCGCCTACACCGCCCAGCCCGGCGGCATGACCGACCAGGAGCGCGGTCTGCTCAAGGACTTCTGGGGTCCGGGCATGAAGGTGTCCGCCGAGGACCGCAAGGTGGTCGACGAGCTCGCACCCGCTCCGGCCGACTGGGTGTTCACCAAATGGCGCTACAGCGCCTTCTTCAAGTCGGACCTGCTGGAGCGGATGCGCGCGCACGGCCGCGACCAGCTGATCATCTGCGGCGTGTACGCCCACGTGGGCGTCCTGATGTCGGCGGTCGAGGCCTTCACCAACGACATCCGGCCGTTCCTGGTCGCCGACGCGGTCGCCGACTTCTCGCAGGAGTACCACCACCTGGCACTCGACTACGCGGCCGAGCGCTGCGCGGTGGTCACCACCGCCAAGTCGGTGCTCACCGGCCTCGCAGCGGCCGGCCCGACCAAGGACGGCGGCCGATGAGCGAGGACCTGCTGGGCCGGGTGCTGGCCTCGCCGCCCGCGGCGTACGCCCTGCTCCACCGGCCCGAGACCGCAGGCCGGGACGTGCTCGAAGTCCTGATCGGCGAGGTCTCCGCGGTGGAGACGCTGGCCGGCATCCCGCTGGCCGACGAGCCGCCCGCCGAAGGTGCCGCCGGGCGCCACGAGGTGCTCGCCGTGATCCCGTACCGCCAGATCTCCGAACGCGGCTTCGCCAGTACCGACGACGGCGAACCGCTGATCACCATGGCCGTCGCCGAGCAGGGCACCGCGCCGCTCGCCGACGCCCTGCGGCGGCTGCCCGACGAGCCGATCACCCTGTCCGGCGGCCGTTTCGACGTGGACGACGACCAGTACGCCGCCATCGTGCGGGACGTCATCGAGCGCGAGATCGGCACCGGCGAGGGCGCGAACTTCGTCATCAAGCGGTCGTTCGTCGCGGAGATCGGCGACTACACGCCGCGCAGCGCCCTGTCGTTCTTCCGCCGCCTGCTGGAGCGCGAGTCGGGCGCGTACTGGACCTTCCTCGTCCGTGTGGGAGGCCGCACCTTCGTCGGCGCCAGCCCCGAGCGGCACGTCAGCCTGCACGGCGGCACGGCCGTGATGAACCCCATCAGCGGTACGTACCGCTACCCCGCCGCCGGACCCGACCTGCCGGGCGTGATGGCCTTCCTGGCGGACCGCAAGGAGGCCGACGAGCTCTACATGGTCGTGGACGAAGAGCTCAAGATGATGGCGCGGATCTGCGAGGGGGGCGGGCGGGTCGTCGGCCCCTACCTCAAGGAGATGGCCCGTCTCGCGCACACGGAGTACTTCATCGAGGGCAGGACCTCCCACGACGTACGGGACGTCCTGCGCGAGACGATGTTCGCCCCCACCGTCACCGGCAGCCCGCTGGAGAGCGCCTGCAAGGTGATCAACCGGTACGAGCCGGAGGGCCGCGGCTACTACAGCGGGGTCATGGCGCTCATCGGCCGGGACGGGAGCGGCGGCCGCACCATGGACTCGGCCATCCTCATCCGCACCACCGACATCAGCGACTCCGGCCGGCTGAGCATCGGCGTCGGCGCGACCCTGGTCCGCCACTCCGACCCGGTGAGCGAGGTCGCCGAGACCCGGGCGAAGGCGGCGGGCCTGCTGTCCGCGCTGGCGGCGGGCGGCACGGGCCGGTTCGCCGGGCACGCCCAGGTCCGCGAGGCGCTGGAGCGGCGCAACGACGCCATCGCCGGCTTCTGGCTGCGGGAGTCCGGGGAGCGGTCCGACACGGTGGCCGAACTCGCCGGGCGCAGTGTGCTGATCGTCGACGCCGAGGACACCTTCACCTCGATGATCGGCCACCAGCTGACCGCCATGGGGCTGCGCGTCACGGTCAGCCGCTTCGACGAGCCGTACGACTTCGACGACCACGACCTGGTCGTCATGGGACCGGGGCCCGGCGATCCGCGCGACATCGGGAACCCCAAGATCGCCCATCTGCGGTCGGCGCTCTCGCAGCTCCTCGACGAGCGGCGGCCCTTCCTGGCCGTCTGCCTCAGCCATCAGGTCCTGTCCATGCTGCTCGGCCTCGAACCGGCTCCCCGGGACGTGCCCAACCAGGGCGTGGCGAAGGAGATCGACCTGTTCGGCGCGCGCGAACGGGTCGGCTTCTACAACACGTTCGCCGTCCGGTGCGACGAGGACAAGTTCAGCCACCCGGAGCTGGGTGTCGTCGAGGTCAGCCGGGACACGGCGACCGGCGAGGTGCACGCGCTGCGCGGCCGTGGCTTCGCGTCGATGCAGTTCCACGCCGAGTCGGTGCTCACGGCGGACGGCGTACGGATCACCGGCGACCTGCTGACCGGGGTGGTGCGCTCGTGCGACCGGCAGCCGTCCTGACGGCGGTCCCCTGGCCCGGCCCCGGCCCCGGCCCCGGCCCCGGCCCCGGGCCCGGGCCGGCACGCCCCGCACCTCCCGCACGCCCCGCACGCCTGCCGGGCCGACCCCCGCACCTCACCTACGAAGGAGCCCTGACCGGCCGGTGAACCCCACCCAGTCGCCCCCCAGCCCCCCTCCCTTCGAGTGGACCGATCTCGACCGGCGCTCCGTGGACATCGCGCGCGCCCTCGCGGTCGACGCGGTCGAGCGCGCCGGCCACGGCCACCCGGGCACCGCCATGAGCCTGGCCCCCGCCGCGTACCTGCTCTTCCAGCGCCTGCTGCGGCACGATCCCGCCGACCCCCGCTGGGCCGGGCGCGACCGCTTCGTGCTGTCCTGCGGTCACTCCAGCCTGACCCTCTACACCCAGCTCTACCTCTCCGGCTACGGCCTGGAGCTCGACGACCTCAAGGCGCTGCGCACCGAGGGCAGCCTCACCCCGGCCCACCCCGAGTACGGGCACACCCCGGGGGTCGAGACCACCACGGGCCCGCTCGGCCAAGGGCTCGGCAACGCCGTCGGCATGGCGATGGCCGCCCGCCGCGAGCGCGGGCTCTTCGATCCGGACGCCGCGCCGGGCACCTCCGTCTTCGACCACACCGTCTGGGTGTTCGCGTCCGACGGCGACCTGGAGGAGGGCATCAGCCACGAGGTCAGCTCGCTCGCGGGCCACCAGCGGCTGGGCAACCTCGTCGTGCTCTACGACGACAACCGGATCTCGATCGAGGACGACACGTCCATCGCGGTCTCCGAGGACGTCCTCGCGCGGTACGCGGCGTACGGCTGGCACGTGCAGCGCGTGGACTGGACCGGGGGCGGCGCGGACGGGGAGCACGGGGCGTACGAGGAGGACGTGCCGGCCCTGCACGCCGCCCTGCACGCCGCCCGCGAGGAGACCGGTCGCCCGTCGATCGTGGCGCTGCGCACCGTCATCGGGTGGCCCGCCCCCACCCGGCAGAACACCGGGAAGATCCACGGCTCCGCGCTGGGCGCGCAGGAGGCGGCGGCCACCAAGGCGGCGATGGGGATGGACCCGGAGGCCTCCTTCCAGGTGCCCGCCGACGTGCTCGCGCACACCCGCCTGGTCGCCGAGCGCGGCCGGGCGGCCCGCCGGGCGTGGGACAAGCGGTACGAGGACTGGCGCGGCGAACTGCCCGAGCACGCCGCGCTCTTCGACCGGATCGACGCGCGCCGGCTCCCCGAGGGGTGGGCGCAGGCGGTGCCGGGCTTCGCGCCGGGCGGCGAGATGGCGACCCGCAAGGCGTCCGGCGAGGTGCTGTCCGCGCTGGCGGGCGTACTGCCCGAGCTGTGGGGCGGGTCGGCCGACCTCGCGGAGTCCAACAACACCACGATGCGGGGCGAACCGTCCTTCGTGCCCGAGGAGTTCGCCACCGACGCGTTCCCCGGCCACCGCTACGGCCGCACCCTCCACTTCGGCATCCGCGAGCACGGCATGGGCGCCGTGCTCAACGGCATCGCACTGCACGGCGGCACCCGCCCCTACGGCGGCACCTTCCTGGTCTTCTCCGACTACATGCGGCCCGCCGTGCGGCTGGCCGCGATGATGAAGCTGCCCGTCACCTTCGTCTGGACCCACGACTCCATCGGCCTCGGCGAGGACGGGCCGACCCACCAGCCCGTCGAGCACCTGTGGTCGTTGCGCGGCATCCCCGGCCTCGACGTGGTCCGTCCCGCCGACGCCAACGAGACCGCCGCGGCCTGGCAGGCGGTGCTGGCCCGCGGCGACCGGCCCGCGGGGCTCTGTCTGACGCGGCAGAACGTCCCGGTGCTCCCCGACCCGGGCCCCGATGCGGTCGCCCGCGGCGGCTACGTGCTCGCGGAGGCGGCGGGCGGCGAGCCGGCGGCGATCGTGATGGCCACCGGCAGCGAGGTGCACATCGCGCTGGAGGCGCGCCGGATCCTGGAACAGGACGGGACGCCGACCCGGGTCGTGTCGCTGCCCTGCCTGGAGTGGTTCGCCGAGCAGAGCCGGGAGTACCGCGACGCCGTACTCCCGCCGCGGGTGCGCGCCAGGGTCTCCGTGGAGGCGGGCTCCACCCTCGGCTGGCACGCCCTGACCGGCGACGCCGGAGAGGCCGTCGGCATCGACGGGTTCGGGGCGTCCGCGCCCTTCCGCACCCTGTACGAGCGGCACGGCCTGACCGGGCAGCGCGTGGCGGAGGCGGTCCGGGCGAGCGTGGCCAGGGCGGCCGGGGCGGCCGGGGCGGCCGGTCCGGGTGCCGCCGGTCCGACGCGGGGACGGGCCCGATGAGCGCCACGCCGCTCACGGCCCGGATCCCGGGATCCAAGAGCATCACGAACCGGGCCCTGCTGCTGGCCGCAGCGGCGCCCGGCACCAGCACCCTGCGGGCCCCACTGGTCAGCGACGACACGGTGGCCTTCCGGGACGCGCTGACGGCCCTGGGCGTACGGGTGTCGGAGCACGGAACGTCCTGGGAGATCACCGGAGCGGGGCGCGGCCCCACGGCCGGAGCCCGCGTCTGGTGCGCCGACGCCGGGACGGCGGCCCGTTTCCTGCCCCCGTTCGCCGCCACGGGCCGGGGCACGTACGTCTTCGACGGATCCGAACAGCTGCGGGCCCGCCCGCTGCGCCCGCTGGCCGATGCGCTGAGCGCCCTCGGGGCGAAGGTGAGCACCGAGGGGGCCGGCGGGCTGCCGCTGCGGGTGGACGCCGACGGCCTGCGCGGCGGCGAACTGGCCGTGGACGGCCGGCTCAGCAGCCAGTTCCTGAGCGGGCTGCTGATGGCGGCGCCGCTCCTGGCCGACCCGCTGACCGTGACCGTACGGGACCTGGTCAGCCGGCCGTACATCGACATGACCCTCGCGCTGATGCGCCGCTTCGGCGCGCGCGTCGACGAGGACGCGCCCGGCGTCATCGCGACCGCGGGCGGCGGCTACACCGCCGCCGACCTGGTGATCGAGCCGGACGCCTCCACGGCCTCGTACTTCTTCGCGGCCGCGGCCGTCACCGGACGCACGGTCACCGTGCCGGGTCTGGGCCGCGACAGCCTCCAGGGCGACCTCGGCTTCGTCGAGACGCTGCGCAGGGCGGGCGCCCGGGTGGAGATCGGAGCGGACTCGACGACGGTCACCGGAACGGGCCCCCTGCGCGGCGGCTTCGAGGTCGACATGGGCACGATCTCGGACACGTTCATGACGCTGGCCGCGATCGCCCCGCTCGCCGACTCGCCCATCACCATCCGCGGCATCGGGCACGCGCGGCTGAAGGAGTCGGACCGGATCGCCGCCGTCGCCGGCAACCTGGCCGCGTGCGGGGTGGTGACGCAGACGGGCCGCGACTGGCTGACGGTGTACCCGGGAGCGGGAACCGGAGCGGGGACGGGGGTGGTCCGGCCGGCGCGGATCGCATGCCACCGGGACCACCGGATCGCGATGGCGTTCTCGGTCCTGGGGCTGCGCGCTCCGGGCCGCCTCACGCTCGACGATCCGGCGTGCGTGGGCAAGACGTTCCCCGGATTCCACGCCGAGTTGACCCGGCTCTTCCCCCAGGAGGTCCTGACGTGAGCGAGGCCGATCGCATCCTGGTCGTCGGCGCGGGCATCGGCGGCCTGGCGACGGCGCTGAGCGTCGCCGCCCGGGGGCATCGCGTGACCGTGCTGGAGCGCCGGGCCGACATCGCCGAACCCGGCGCGGGCACTCAGCTGTCACCGAACGCGTTCCACGCTCTCGACCGGATCGGGGTGGACCGGGTGGTCCGGGCGGTGCGCCGGCACGCCCGCTTCACCGACGAGTTGCGCCTCATGGACGCCACGACCGGTGACCGGATCGCCGCCATGTCCCTGACCGGCCGCTACCAGGAGCGGTTCGGCAACCCGTACGCGGTCCTGCACCGCGGCGAGCTCCACTCGGCACTGCTGGACGCCTGCCGCGCGGCCCCCGGCATCGAGCTGCTCACCGCCGAGCCGGTCGCCTGGTACGAGCAGACCCCGGACCGGGTCACCGCGGTCACCGCCGCGGGCCGCCGCTTCACGGGCTCCGCGCTGATCGCCGCCGACGGCATCCGCTCGGCGGTCCGCCGCCGGCTCGTGGGCGACGGTGACCCCAAGGTCTCCGGCCACACCATCTACCACTCGGTCGTCCCCCTCGCAGGCATCGCGCAGGAGCACCTTCCGGCCGAGCTGTCACCCGACGGCGTGACGGCCTGGGCGGGCCCGGGCTGGCACGTCGTCCACTTCGTCCACCGCACGGCGGACGGCGCTGAGTACCTGAACCTCGCCGCCACCCACGACCACGGCGCGCCGGAGGCCGCCGTCGGACTGCCGCTGGAGAAGTCCCAGGTGCTGGCCGAGTTCCCGGAGCTGGCCGACCCGGCCCGCGAGCTGCTGGAGCTGGGAGAGGAGTGGCGGACGTGGGTGCTCTGCGACCGCGACCCCGTCGACCGCTGGACCGACGGCCGGGTCGCGCTGCTCGGCAACGCCGCCCACCCGATGCTGCCGTACGCGATCCAGGGCGTGTCCATGACGCTGGAGGACGCCGCGGTGCTCGGTGAACTGCTCGACTGCGACGGGCGGGACGCGCCCCGGCGCCTGGCGGAGTACAACGCGGCGCGGCGGGCCCGTACGGCCAAGACCCAGCTGGTGGCACGCGAGCTGGGCGCGCGGCTCTTCCACCCGGCGGGCGAGGCGGCCGGGGCGCGCGACGCGATGCTGGCGGCGATGACCCTGGACGAGCTGTACGACCGGTGCGCCTGGCTGTACGGAACACGCGATTTCACCGAGGGAGAAGGACTTTGAGCAGGCTGCGCTGGCTGACGGCGGGGGAATCGCACGGACCCGCGCTGGTGGCGACCCTGGAGGGGCTGCCCGCCGGTGTGCCGGTCACCACGGAGATGGTGGCGGACCAGCTGGCCCGGCGGCGGCTGGGCCACGGGCGCGGCGCGCGGATGGCGTTCGAGCGGGACGAGGTCACCTTCCTCGGGGGCGTGCGACACGGTCTCACGATGGGCTCACCGGTCGCCGTACTCGTGGGCAACACCGAGTGGCCGAAGTGGGAGCAGGTCATGGCCGCCGATCCGGTCGACCCCGCCGAACTGGCGAAGCTGGCGCGCAACGCCCCGCTGACCCGGCCCCGTCCCGGACACGCCGACCTGGCGGGCATGCAGAAGTACGCACTCGACGAGGCGCGCCCCGTCCTGGAGCGGGCGAGCGCCCGCGAGACGGCGGCCCGCGTGGCGCTGGGAGCGGTGGCGCGGTCGTACCTCAAGGAGACGGCCGGCATCGAGATCGTCTCGCACGTCGTCGAGCTCGCCGGCGTCAAGGCTCCGTACGGCGTCCTTCCGACCCCCGCCGACGAGGCGGGGCTGGACGCGGACCCGGTGCGCTGCCTGGACGCGGACGCGTCGAAGGCGATGACCGCGGAGATCGACCGGGCCCACCGGGACGGCGACACCCTGGGCGGCGTGGTGGAGGTGCTCGCCTACGGAGTGCCGGTCGGCCTCGGTTCCCACGTCCACGGGGACCGCCGCATCGACGCCCGGCTCGCCGGTGCACTGATGGGCATCCAGGCCATCAAGGGCGTCGAGGTCGGCGACGGCTTCGAGCTCGCCCGCACGCCCGGCTCGAAGGCGCACGACGAGATCGTGCCGACCGAGAACGGCATCCGCCGTGCGTCCGGCCGTTCCGGCGGCACCGAGGGCGGGATGACCACGGGCGAGCTGCTGCGCGTACGAGCCGCGATGAAGCCGATCGCTACCGTGCCGCGCGCCCTGGCGACGGTGGACGTCACCACGGGCGAGGCGGCCCGGGCGCACCACCAGCGCTCCGACGTGTGCGCGGTCCCGGCGGCCGGCATCGTCGCCGAGACGATGGTCGCACTCGTGCTGGCGGACGCCGTGGCGGAGAAGTTCGGCGGCGACAGCGTCACCGAGACCCGCCGCAACGTGCGGTCCTACCTGGCCCACCTCCGCCCCGGCGTACGCGCCGGGGCGGTGACGGCCCTGCCTGCTTGACCTGCTGGATCTGCTTGACCTGCTCGATCTGCTCAAAGGTCCCTCTACCTGCGCAAACGCGGGGCGGGGGACCTTTTGCGGTGCGTTTCGCAACTGTTCGCGCGGAGGCGGTGTTTCTACCGTCGGCCGCATCGTGTGTTTCCCGAGCGGGACGCGAGCGCGCTGCACAAGGATCTGACGAACGAAGGAGTCGTGCCATGCCGACCACCAGCCCTGCCACCGGCGTCGCCACGGTGGCGTTCCATGCCACGCGCGTGGGGTCGCTCGTGCTGGCAGCGACGGACGACGCGCTCGTGCTGTGCTGCTACGGCACGGCGGATACGGCGGCGGAGCGGTTGAGCCGGGCGGGACTGAGCCCGGTGGAGCCGGGAGAGGCCGGAGCGCCGGGGCTCAAGGTGCTGGACGAGGCCCGGGAGCAGATCGACGCCTACCTGAGCGGCGGGCGCCGTGCCTTCACCGTGCCGGTGGACCTGCGACTGGCCACCCCGTTCAGCCGGCGCACCAATCTGATGCTCGCCGAGTTCGTCCCGTACGGGCGGACCGCCACCTACGGGCAGCTGGCCCAGGCGCTCGACCGCCCCCGGGCGGCGCGGGCCGTCGGCACGGCGCTGGGCACGAACCCGCTGTGCGTGGTGCTGCCCTGCCACCGGATCATCGGCTCCACGGGCAGTCTCAGCGGGTACGCGGGAGGGCCGGAGGCCAAGCGCGATCTGCTCGCCCTCGAAGCGGCCGGCGCACGGCCCGCGCACTGACCCTCCCCCGCCACAGAAAGGAGAGCACGTGAGCGTCCACGAGCCACCGCAGCTTCCGGGCTTCGACCTGCCCGGTCCGGCCTCCACCCCGGCCTCCACCCCGGCCTCCCCCACGTCCTTACCGGAAGGCGCGGCGGCGAAGGGCGACGTGCCGGCCCTGGAGAACCTCGACTGGCGGACGCTGGCCGCCGAACTGGACCGGGAGGGAGTGGCGTTGACGCCGCCGCTGCTGACGGCCGGGCAGTGCGCGGACCTGCGGGAGCTCTTCGACGATCCCGGCGCGTTCCGCAGCACGGTGACGATGGCGCGGCACCGCTTCGGCGAGGGCCTCTACCGCTACTTCTCCCACCCGCTGCCCGAGCTCGTCCAGAACCTGCGGGAGCAGCTGTATCCGCCGCTCGCCGGAATCGCCAACGACTGGGCGCGGCGCCTGGGGCAGCCGGCGTTCGCCCCCGAATTCGACGGACTGATCGCGGCGTGCGCGGCGGCCGGGCAGCACCGCCCGACGCCGCTCCTGCTCCGGTACGGGCGGGGCGGCTACAACTGCCTGCACCAGGACGTCTACGGCGACCTGACCTTCCCGCTCCAGGTGGCGATCATGCTCGACCGGCCGGACGAGGACTTCACAGGCGGAGAGAGCGTCTTCGTCGAGCAGCGCCCGCGGGCCCAGTCCCGCCCGCTCGTCAAGAGGCCCGTACAGGGCCAGGGAATGATCTTCACGGTCAGCCACCGCCCGGTGCGCTCGGTGCGCGGCTGGAGCCGGGTGACCCTGAGGCACGGGGTGAGCTCCGTGACGAGCGGTCAGCGCCACGTGCTGGGCGTCATCTTCCACGACGCCCGGTAGCGGCGGAATCAACCGGCGCGGGGACCCGGTTTCTGCCGCCTGCTTCCAGTGAACCGGCAGCACTGACACGTTCGCAGGTCAACCCCTACCCACCAGGATCCAATGCCTGGGAGAACCGCCGGTACGACTGGAGGATCGCTGGAGTTTCGCACCACCGACCTTCCGTACGGTCGACCTAGCGACGGCGCGGGGATCTTGCCCGCCGCTCGTGCACCACGGTTGATCCGGCGGTTCAACGGGAGGAGCGAACATGCAGCAGGTCCAGGTCCAAGGCGCAGGGGGCGCGACAACGGGGCACGATCCGGGACCGGGCGGTCCGGGTCCGGCGCCCGCCAGCTCGCAGCACCGCCTGATCACGGCCTCGCTGCAGACGCTGGCGCAGCAGATGAACGAGATCGCCGATCAGGCGTCCGCGCTGCTCGCGACGCCGGCCGGAGGCGCGGCCACCGACTCCGAGGTCTTCGGTCAGATCGCCCGCAGAACCGTGCCCCGCTGGCACTTCGCGATGCTGAACGACGTCGAGCGCAACGAGGCCCTCGTCGGCGCCCTGGAGCGGGGCATACCGGCCGGGGCCACCGTCCTGGACATCGGCTCCGGGAGCGGGCTGCTGGCCATGGCCGCGGCGCGGGCCGGAGCGGCCCGCGTGATCACCTGCGAGATGAACCCGATGCTCGCGGAGGTCGCCCGTCAGGTGGTCGACGCCCACGGGTTCGGCGACGTCATCACGGTGATCGGGAAGCCCTCCAACCTGCTGGAGATCGGCCGTGACCTCGACGGCCCGGTGGACGTGCTGATCTCGGAGATCGTCGACTGCGGTCTCATCGGCGAGGGCCTCCTGCCGTCGATCCGGCACGCGCGCCGGCACCTGCTGAAACCCGACGGCATCATGCTCCCCTCGGCGGGCCGGCTCCACGGCCGTCTCGTCAGCAGCGAGGACATCCTGCGGCTCAACCAGGTCACGACGGCCGGGGGTTTCGACGTCTCCCTCATGAACGTGCTGGCCACCCGCGGTCACCTCCCGGTGCGGCTCAACACCTGGCCCCACCGGTTCCTGTCCGACACCGCGGAGGTGCTGGCGTTCGACCTGGCCGACGACGACCTGGAGCCGGGCGAGCGCCCGGTCGACCTCGTCCCGAGCGCCGACGGGGAGGCGCACGCCCTCGTCGTCTGGTTCGAACTGGACATGGGGAACGGCACCACGCTGCGCAACTCCCCGGAGGACACCCGCTCGCACTGGATGCAGGGATGGGTCCCCCTGGAGAAGCCGGTGCAGGTGAAGGCGGGTGAGACGGTCCCCGTCCGCCTCCGCTGGAGCGACTTCTCCCTCAGCGCGCACATCTGACCCACCCGGCCCGCCCACCAGGCACAGGGCCGCACGTCTTGCGATCCGGACCAAGGAGCACGCAATGAGTCACGTACCCGAGCACATCCCGTTCGAGCTCAGCGGCACCGCCCTGCGCGACGCCATCGTGCAGTACGCCACGAATCCGATCTTCCTCGACAACACGGACTGGCAGAACCACGACAACCCGTACCGGCGCCAGCTGCGGCCGCAGGTGCTCCCGTACCTCGACTTCGACAAGGTGCCGGGCCGGGAGAACATCCTCGACTACACCAGCCTGGCCGTGCAGCGCCTGCTCACCTCCATATACGAGGCCGACCTGGTGTTCTTCCCCAAGTCCGGGCTCAAGGGCAAGGAGGAGGACTTCCGTGCCTTCTACAGCCCGGCCAACCGGGCGCTCGGCGAGCGGGTCCGCCCCGCCCTGGAGCGGTACGCCTTCGGCTTCCTCGACGACGAGGTCGAGACCTCGGGCAAGTGGACCAGGGCCAGCCTCGACAGCTACCTGGACTCCCTCGACATGGGCGGCGGCGAGGAGCGGACGCCGGTGGAGCAGGCCATCACCGGCTCCGCCGACCCCGAGCGCGCGGCGCGCATGTGGCTGGTGCAGTTCGCCGCCGACTTCCTCTCCGAGGCGTCGCCGATGATCCGCAACGTGCTCGGCTACTACGGTCCCGTCCAGTCCGAGTGGTTCAAGGTCGTCATCGATGAGTACGGCTACGGCGTCCACGACACCAAGCACAGCACCCTGTTCGAGCGGACGCTGGAGTCCGTCGGCCTCGAGGCCGACCTCCACCGGTACTGGCAGTACTACCTCAACAGCAGCCTGCTGCTGAACAATTACTTCCACTACCTCGGCAAGAACCACGAGCTGTTCTTCCGCTACGTGGGCGCGCTGTTCTACACGGAGAGCTCGCTGGTCGACTTCTGCCGGCGCGCCGACCGGCTGCTGCACGGGGTCTTCGGCGACTCGGTCGACACCACCTACTTCACCGAGCACGTCCACATCGACCAGCACCACGGCCGCATGGCGCGCGAGAAGATCATCGCGCCGCTGATCGAGGCCCACGGCGAGGGGATCATCCCCGAGATCGTCCGGGGCATCGAGGAGTACCGGGTGCTCCTGGAGGTCGCCGACCAGGACTTCTGCGCGCAGATCAGCTGGATGGACGACCAGCCGGAGCTCAAGAAGCTGCACGGCCGCGTCTACGAGGCGATCCGGGAGGGACGGGTGGAGGCGCCGGTGGCGCACCTGGTCGAGCCCTTCAACGAGCTGTCGAACACCCACTGCCACGAGGGCGACGAGCTCTGCCACATCGTCTCCGGCACCATGCGCTTCGAGAGCGGGCTGGGCTCCTCGCTGACCCTGGAGGCCGGAGAGGGCGTCGTCATCCGGCGCAACCGGCTGCACGGCGCCGACATCCTGTCCGAGGAGTGCGTCTACGAGATCCACTCGGTGGGGGACTACCGGAAATGCCTGTAGTGAGCTTCCCCGTCGCCGGACGGGAGAACTGCGTGGTCGTCGCGGGCACTTCGTACGTGTACGCGACGGTCGACGGCCGCGGCTTCGTGATGAACGCCGAATGCCCCCACCGGGGCGGCCCGCTGCACCTGGCCGGTGTGACCCCGGACGCCTCCCGGCTCGTCTGCCCCTGGCACGACCGCAAGACGTCCGCCGCGCGGCTGCGCGCCGAGATCCCGGCGGTACGGACCGGCAGCCGGGTCACCGCGGTCTTCCCCGACCGCCGGCCGGCCGGACGGCCGGCGGAATCCAGCCGTCCGTGCGGCGTCACGAGCCGCGAACACCGGCCCCTGTCACCCGGACTCGCCCGCCCGGGCGCGGCGGTCTGACCCCTTCCGGCCAAGTCCGCGGGGGCTGCAACGCCCCGGGCCCGGCCGGTGTTCTACAGGTGATGGCGGGTGCGGTACGGGACCGTGAGGGGCTCGCACCGCACCCGCCGTACGCATGACGACGAACGAGGAGAGTGGACCATGGCGTGGGACGGGGAGAAGCCCCTTCTGCTGCTGATCGGAAGCAGTGGCCGGCGCAGCAGGGAGTTCATCCTGCGGACGGTGAGCCGGCGCTATGCGTTATGGCTGCTCCAGCCCGCACCGGTGGGCTGGGAGGACCCGTACGTGGTGGGGAGCACGGTCGTCGACAACACCGACCCGCACGCCTTGGTCGAGGCCGCCCGTCAGGTGGCCGCCGCGCACGAGGTGGCCGGGGTGTTCTGTTACGACGAGGGACTGGTCACGCCCGCCGCCCATGTGGCGCAGGCGCTCGGGCTGCCCGGCAACTCCCCCGAGGCGGTCACCGCCTGCCGGGACAAGAACGCCACCCGGATCGCGCTGGACGCGGCCGGGGTCGCGCAGCCGGTCTCGATCGGCGTCCGCTCCCTGGACGAGGCGCGGGAGGCGGCGGAGAAGATCGGCTTCCCCGTCGTGGTGAAGCCGCGCGGCCTGGCCGGCGGGATGGGCGTGCGCAGGGCCGACGGCCCCGAGGACATGGAGAACGCCTACCGGGCCGCCTCCGGCGCCTCCTACCCCGGCGTACCCGTCTTCGACGTGTCGGTCCTGGTGGAGGAGTACGCCGACGGCCCGGAGATCAGCGTCGACGCGGTCTTCTTCGACGGTGCGTGCGTGCCGCTCGTCGTGGCCCGCAAGCAGGTCGGCCTGGCGCCCTTCTTCGAGGAGACGGGCCACGAGGTCGACGGGGCCGACCCGCTGCTGACCGACCCCGAACTGCTGGAGGCGCTGCGCGCCGCGCACGCCGCGCTCGGCTTCCACACGGGAGTCAGCCACACCGAGTTCCGCATCACCGCCGGCGGTCTGCGCCTGATGGAGGTCAACGCCCGTCTCGGCGGCGACATGATCCCCTACCTCGGGCACCTGGCCACCGGTGTCGACGTCGCGATGGCGGCGGCCGACACCGCCGCGGGCCGCACGCCGGACACCACGGCGCGGCACCGCAAGGCCGCCGCGATCGCGTTCCTCTACCCCGGCGAGGACGTCGAGATCGAGGCCGTGACCGTCCACGAGGACCGCTTCGGTCCCGACGTGCACAGCGCGGAGCCCATGGTCGACCCGGGCGCGGTGCTGCGCCTGCCGCCCCGCGGCTACATCTCCCGCTACGCCCGCGTGATCGCCCTGTCCGACTCCGCCGAGCGGGCGCGCGCCGCACTGCTGCGCACCCCGGAGATCGTGGAAGTCGCCTCCCGGCCGGTGGAGGTGCCGGCTCCGTGAGCAGCACCGGACAAGGCTCCCCGGAGGGACGGAAGGCCGTCCGGCCCTCCGTCACCGAGACACTGCGGGGGATCCCCGGCCCGATCTGGCTGGTCCTGGTCGGCATGCTGATCAACCGGCTGGGCACCTTCCTCCAGATCTACCTGGTGCTCTACCTCACCGACAAGGGCTTCAGCACCTCCGCGGCGGCCTTCGCGCTCGGCGCGTACGGAGTGGGCTCGGTCGTCGGGGTCCTGGTCGGCGGTTCGGTCTCGGACCGGATCGGCTACGCGCGGACCATCGTCGGTTCCATGGCGTTCGCCAGCCTGCTCACCCTCAGCCTCGTCTACCTCGACACCCTGCCCCTGGTGATCGCGGTGGCCGCGGTGATCGGCGTGGTGGCCCAGGCCTACCGGCCCGCCTCCTCGGCGCTGCTGGTGGAGGCCACCCCCGAGGAACACCACGTGATGGTGTTCGCCGTCTACCGGATGGCGTTCAACCTCGGCACCACCGCGGGCCCGCTGATCGGCGCCCTGCTCATCACCTACTCGTACAACCTGATGTTCTACGCCGAGGCGGGCGCGCAGGCGGGCTTCGCCCTGCTCGCGCTGGTCCTGGTCCGCACCGGCACGACCGCCGGTTCCGCGGGGCCGAAGCCGGAGGAGGGCAGCCGGTCGTACCTGGCCGTGCTGCAGGACAAGCGCTACCTGTTGTTCCTGCTGGCGCTGTTCCTCAACGCCGTCGTCTACATCCAGCACACCTCCGCCCTGCCGCTCCAGCTCAAGGCCGACGGCCACGGCCCGACCTTCTACTCGGTCCTGCTGTCGCTGAACGCGGCCATGGTCATCTGCCTGGAACTGCTGTTCACCAAGTACGTGCAGCACCTCCCGGCCCGGGTCGCGGTCGCCCTGGGCATCGGTCTGGTGGGTGTCGGCATGAACCTGTACGTGGCCGGCCCCGGCATGGCGATGTTCGTCGTGGCGACGGTGGTCTGGACGATCGGCGAGATCATCGGCACTCCGACCGCCTCCGCCTGGCCCGGCCGGGTGGCCCCGGCACACCTGCGGGGCCGGTACATCGCCGCCTGCGCGTTCCCCATGCAGATCGGCTACGCGGTCGGCCCGGTGATCGGCATCGCCGCCTGGCAGGCGTCGGCGGCCTCCGTCTGGTGGCTGTGCGGCGGTCTGACCGCGGTGGCGGTCGTCGCCATCCTCTTCGGCATGAAGGAGCCGGCCGCCGCCGACAAGGAGGCGGCCGCCGCGTCCGATGACGCCCGTCCCGCCGGGTCCGGTCCGGCCGAGGCCCGTCCCGCCGAGCCGACCGGGGCGACCTCCGGCCCGGCCGCACCGGCAACCGCAGAAACCCCCTGAGCCCCTCCCCGCCCCGTATCCGGAAGTGAGCGAAGCTGCCCATGGCCTACGCAGACGGCATCGAGAAGTTCGTGGAGACCGTCGACGGCGCCCTGCCACCCGACTTCTACACCTATCCCGTCGAACGACAGCGCGCCCTGTACGACGCGCTGACCGAGGTGCTGCCGATCCCGGTGCCCGAGGGGGTCGTCCACCGGGACGCGACCGTCACCCACGGGGGCCGCACCGCCCGGATCCGCATCTACGAACCGGCCCGACGCGCGGGCGACGCCGTGCTGTTCTACATACGCGGCGGTGGCTTCGTCATCGGCTCGCTCCACAGCCACCACAGTCTGGTCGCCGAACTCGCCGACCGTACGGGCCTGGTGGCGATCGCCCTGGACTTCGGCATGGCCCCGGAGAACCCGTACCCCGGGCCGCTGGAGGACTGCTACGCCGGACTCTGCGGAACCCTGGCCGACCTGCCCGCGCTCGGGCTCGACGGCATCGACCCCGAGGCCGCGGTGCTCTGCGGGGAGAGCTCGGGGGCCAACATGGCCGTGGTCCTCTCGATGATGGCGCGCGACCGCGGCGGCCCCCGGCTGCGCGGCCAGGCAGTGATCAGCCCCGTGCTGGACTTCACCCGCTGGCGGCACGGCGGCGAGGACGCCCCCCTGCTGTCCGGCGGCGAGATGGAGTTCTACACCGCCTGCTACTGCCCCGAGCCCGAGCAGGCGGAGAACCCGTACGTCTCCCCCCTGCTGACCGGCGACTTCCACGACCTGCCGCCCGCCTACGTGGTGGGCTGCGAGATGGACTCGCTGCGCGTCGACGCTGAGAAGTACACCGCCCGGCTGGAGCAGAACGGGACGCCGGTGACGTACGTGATGGAGGAGGGCATGGTGCACGCCCCGGTGCGCGCCCGCCGCATCAGCGAACCCGCCGGGGAGTTCTTCGCGCGCTACTGCGACGCCGTGGCCGCCCTGGCCGGAAGGGCGGCCGGCCGTGACGGACGCTGAACGGGCGCCGGGCGCACCGCAGGGCGGCGGGCCCTGCGTGATCGTCGACCCCTACTCCTCGGGAGCCCTCTTCGCGGAGCCGCTGACCGGGCACGGCGTACCGGTGGTGGCGGTGGTCACGGGCCCCCGCCCGCCGGAGGCCTACGCCTCCTCCTACCGGCCGCAGGACTTCGCCGAGGTCATCGTGTACGAGGGCGACCTGGAGCCGGTCGTGGAGCGGTTGCGGGTGCTGGGCCCGCGCGCCGTCCTGGCGGGCTGCGAGTCCGGGGTGGAACTGGCCGAGCGCCTCGCCCCCCGGGTGGTGCCCCACCGCAGCAACGTGCCCGGACTCGCGGCGGCCCGGCGGGACAAGAGCAGCATGGCGGAGGCCGTCGCGGCGGCCGGCCTGCCGGTCATCCCGCAGATCTGCACCGACGACGCCGAGGAGGTCGCGGCCTGGCTGGAGCGCGAGGGCCTGGCCGGGGCGGACCTGGTGGTCAAGCCGCCCAAGAGCGCCAGCACCGACGGCGTGATCAAACTGGCGGGCGGGACGGACTGGCGGGCGGTCTTCGGCCGTCAGCTCGGCCGGACCAACCAGTTCGGCGAGACCGACGACCGGCTCATCGTGCAGAAGTTCGTCACCGGCACCGAGTACGTGATCGACACCTTCAGCCACGACGGGAAGCACGCCGTGGTCGACGTGTGCGCCTACCGCAAGGTCGACAACGGTCCGCACATGGCCGTCTACGACACCATGCGGTGGCTCCCCCCGGACGACCCGGCCATCCCGGGCCTCACGGAGTACGTCTTCGGCGTCCTGGACGCGGTGGGCCTGCGCTTCGGTTCGGCCCACGTCGAGGTGATGGGCACCGCGGACGGGCCGCTGCTCATCGAGCTCGGCGCCCGCCCCCACGGCGGCGGCCAGCCGCGCTTCAACCGCAACGCCACCGCCGACAGCCAGATCGACCGGACGGTGCGCTGGCTGACCGGGGGAGAACTCCCCCAGGGCTACGAGCTGCTGCTGCACCAGATGTGCGTCTTCCACATCGCGCCCCGCACCGGCACCGTCTCCGGCACGGCGGCCCTGGAGGCCCTGCGCGACCTCCCGAGCCACCACTTCTCGGTCCAGAGCCTGAAGGACGGCGACCACGTCCGCGCCACCAGGGACCTGGTCGACAGCCTCAACTTCGGGTTCGTGATCCTCGCCCACCCCGACGAGGAGCAGATCCGGCGCGACTACGAGGCGGTCCGCGCCGCGGAACGCCTCCTGTCCATCGAGGAGTAGAGATCAACACCGCCGCGTTCCTGGTGAGTTCCCTGATCGTGATCATGATGCCCGGCCCCGACCTCGTCCTGATCACCGGTCTGGTGCTGAACGGGTCCCTGAGGGTGGCCACCGCCGCCGCCCTCGGCATGATCACGGCCGGGGCCGCCCAGGCCGGGCTGGGTGCGGCCGGGCTGGCCGCGTTGCTCGCCGCCAGCCCGGAGCTGTTCGCGGCCTTCCGGTGGGCCGGCGCGCTCGTCCTGCTCGGATGGGCCGTGCTCGCCCTGCGGCGGTTCTCCCGGCCGGCCGGCGCAGACGCCGGGGCGCCGGCGGCCGGGGCCGCCGCGGTCCGGGCCGCCGGCCCGGCCGGACCCTCCGACCGGCAGGCCTTCGTACAAGGCCTGCTGTGCACCGGGTCCAACCCCAAGGTGGGCATCTTCCTGATGGCCTTCCTGCCCCAGTTCGTGCCCACGGGCATGGCTCCCGAGGCGGGCGTCCCGCTGCTGGCCGCGTGCTACCTGGCCCTGGGGCTGATCTGGCTGCTCACCTGGATGCGACTCGTCCACCGGCTCGCCCGGCACCTGCGGTCCCCGCGGACGCTGCGGATCGCCGACGGGCTCACCGCCGTCGTGTTCGGCGTGTTCGCCGTCCGGCTGGCACTCGGCGGCTGACGTGGCCGCCACCCGCGTCACACGGCGTGCAAGCGCTCCGTGTCGCCCTGCAGCGCCAGTCTGCGCGCGTAGCGCAGGAGCGGGGCGGGCAGCGCGTACCGGCCGGGCACGCACTCGCGGAGCAGGCCGGCCCCGACCAGGCGCCGCAGCAGGTGCGCCGCCTCCATCGGGGTCGTGCCGGCCAGTTCCGCCATCGCGTACGCGTTGACGAGCCGCCCCTCGGTCCGCGCGAGCAGCCGGAAACAGCGCCGCACGGGCTCCAGCAGGGACACGTAGGAGAGTTCGAACGCCGCGTGGGCCGCGGCGAACAGGTCGTCGCTCGCGACCGGCAGGTCCGAGAACGCCCCGACCTCCTGCAACTCGACGCAGAGCTGCGCGATGCTGCTCCCCGGATACTCCGCGAGCCGGGCCGCGAGGAGCCGGATCGCCAGCGGCAGACCGCCGCAGTGCCGGACCAGCGCCATCGCGGCCAGCGGCTCGGCCTCCACGCGGCCGCTCCGCAACAGCCGGCCCAGCAGCGCCAGCGCCTCGTCCCCGTCGAGCACGTTGAGGTCGAGCCGGGGCACGCCGTCCCGGGCCACCAGCCCCGGCAGGGTGTTGCGGCTCGTGACCAGGACCGCGCACCCGGCCGTCCCCGGGACGAGCGGCCGGATCTGGCCCTCCTCCCGCGCGTTGTCCAGGACGATCAGCATCCTCCGGTCCGACAGCAGGGTGCGGTACAGGTTCGCGGCTTCGTCGAGGGTGTCGGGGAGCTCCCCGTCCGGAACGCCGAGCGCCCGCAGGAAGGAGGCGAGCACCTCCTCCGGGCGCAGGGGCCGCCGGTCGCCGTAACCGTGCAGGTCGCCGTACAACTGCCCGTCCGGAAAGCGCTCTCTGACCAGGTGCGCCCAGCGCACGGCGAGCGCCGTCTTGCCCACTCCGGGGAAACCCGTGATCAGTGCCGCCGGTACCTGCCCGCCGCGCTCGCAGGTGGGCAGGAGCAGCCGGTCCAGCTGGTCCAGCTCGGCGCCGCGCCCGACGAAGCCCGTGCTGGAGGCCGGCATCTGGGACGGCCGGGGCCTCGGCGGCGCCGCGGTGGCGGCCGGCCGCCGTACGGGCGGTGCTCCCGCCCCCGGCGCCGACCGGTCGGCCACCGGTCCCGTCCTCGGCCACGGAAGCTCCTGGTGCAGGATCCGGAGGTGGGCGCGCCGCAGTTCGTCGCCCGGCTGGACGCCCAGCTCCTGGTCGAGCCGGCGCGTCACCCCGGAGAAGACCCTCAGCGCCTCCTGCTGCTCCCCGCAGCTCGCCAGCGCCAGCATCAGCGAGGCCTGCAGGCCCTCGTGCAGCGGCTCCTCCTCGCTGGCGCTGCGCAGCGCCTGCACCACCTGCCCGGGCCGGTGCAGCTGCAGGGCGAGGTCCGCGTACAGCAGCAGGCTCTCCACCCGCTGCCGGGCGGCGGCCGTGGCGGCGGGATGGTGCGGCAGCAGCGGTTCGCCCGCCAGGAGGGGGCCGCGCCAGCACTTGTAGGCGCGTCCGGCCAGCTCGTGGGCGGCCGCCGCGTCTCCGGCGCGGTGCGCCTGCCGGGCCCGCAGCGACAGGTCCTGGAAGCGGGTCAGGTCGACCTGATCGCGGTCCAGGGCCAGGGCGTAGCCCGTGTGCGTACGCGTCAGGAACGAGTCGGCCGGCACCCCCGTGGCGGAGTCGGAGGGGAGCAGCAGCCGGCGCGCCTGGCTGACGTACGTGTGGACCAGGCTCTGGTACGAGCGCGGGGGGTCGTTCGGCCACAGGGTGTGGGTGATCTCTCCCAGGCTGGCCGGTTCCGGGTGCTGGAGCGCCAGCAGGGCGAGTAATCGCCGCAGTTTGGTGGCCTGCACGGGCGTCTCGGCGCCCCGGTACCGGACGGACAGCGGCCCGAGGATGCCGATCCGCAGGCGCCCGTCGGCGGGGCGCGCGCCATCGGGGCACACGGCGTCGCGCGCGGGCGCCGAAAGCTGCCGTGCCGCGTCCGCGTCGAGGCCCAGCGCGTCGGCCAGCAGCTGCAGCGTCCGCCTCTGCGGGCGGCGCACCCGGCCCTGCTCGATGTCGCGCAGGGTCCGCACGCTCACTCCGGCGCGTTCCGCGAGCTCGTGCTGGGGCAGGCCGGCCCGCCCCCGGAACGAGCGGATCCGCTCACCGAACGACCAGCTGCAGTCCTCGGTGGATCTCGTCCCGAATACGCGGTTCTCCAACGTTCCCCCTGGTGGCTGAGGTGCAGCTCGGTGGTGCCTTTCCAGCGGCTGCGAGCGGAAGGTGCGCGGCGACGGAACGCGCGGGGCGCGGTCCGTCGGGATCTTCGGATATCGGGTCACCGTGCGGTGGCGGACGGTGCGGCACGACGGGAAAGAGGGCGAGAGGACAACGCCGGGAAAAAGGTTTACCCAATTCCCCGTGCACCAGGGTCGACATCGTGCCCCCCTGAAATCCCGCAGGACCATGACCAATTCGAACATCGGGGGCGGTTCGGCGCCCCCGATCCGACCGTAACTCCAAAACCCTGATGACCACGTGTCGCTTCTGGCCAAGAACACCGCTGTTTTGGCCATAACCGAAAAATCGAGTGTGCGGGCCCGCGTCCGGTGCAACGGTCTCGCGCGGCCCGGTGTTTACCAGGACGATGGACGAGATGGCTCTGCCACTGACGGAACTGCTCGCGACCGACCTGGACGACGGGTTCACCGAACTCGTACGCACCCAGGCCGGTGCCGTGCGGTCCGTCCTGCTGCGCCTCTCGGGCTCCGCGCGCGAAGCCGACGACCTGGGCCAGGAAACCTTCCTGCGCGCCTATTCCGCCTTGCGCGAGTACTCCGCCGAGCGCCGCGGGCAGCTCCAGCCGCGCGCCTGGCTGCTCACCATCGCGGCGAACGTGTGGCGCAACCACCTCCGTACCCTGAGCCGCCGGCCCGGCGTGGCCGACGGCGTCGAAGTCACGTGCGTGGAGACCCTGGACGACGCTCCGGGGCCCGAACAACGCGCGCTCGACGGGGCACGGAGGGCCCGCCTGGTGGCCGCGCTGTCGGGCCTGCCGGACCACCACCGGCTGCCCGTGGTCCTGAGGTACATCGGCGAGCTGACCTACCAGGAGATGGCCGAGGTCCTGGACTGTCCGGTCGGAACGGTGAAGGCGCAGGTGTCGCGGGGTCTGGCCACTCTGCGCGCCGAGCCCGTCTTGGCCGCCGACCGTACGCGGCACGGGCCGGCCCGAGAGCAACGGAAGGAGGCGGCGGGATGAGACTGCCGGACGAGTTGAGCACCCTGCGCCAGGTGGCACCCGCGGGGTTCGCGGCCCGCGTGCTGGAGCGCGCCGGTGTGCCGGCGCACCGCTACGACTGCTACGTACGCACCGACTCACCGGTCGGCCCCCTCTACGTGGCTCACGGGCGGGGAGCGGTGACCGGCGCCGCCGCCACCGGCTGGTACGCCGACGACACGGCGTTCGAGGAGGCCTACCGGGCCCGGACCCGGCGGTCGGTGCTCTCCGGGACCAAGCCCCCGCCGGGTCTGGCGCGGGCCCTGCGCGGCCGGGACCGGACCCTGCGCTACGACTTCGGACCGCTGCCCGACGAGCAGAGCGCGGTCCTGGAGGCCACCCGGCTCATCCCGTTCGGGCAGTTGCGTCCGACGGGCTGGCTGGCCCGCGAGGCCGGACTGCCCGCTCTCGCCCCCGCGGAGGTGATGGCGGCGGTCCGGGCCAACCCCGTGCCCGTACTCGTCCCGGCGCACCGGGTGTGCCGGGACGACGGGCTGCCGGCGGACTGCGGGCTGCCCGCCGCGTTCGAGGGGAGGCTGCGGGACTGGGAGGGCGTGGACGCCGAGCGGGTGGAGCGGTTCGTACGCCTGGGGGCCCGCTTCCTGGGCAGCGGGACCACGCGGATCTTCTGCTACCCGACGTGCGCGCACGCGCGCCGCATCACCGCCCGGCACGAGGTGCCGTTCACCTCGGCCGACGAGGCCGCCGCCGCCGGGTTCCGGGGCTGCCGCAGCTGCCGGCCGGCCACCGTGTGACGGGAGCGGCCGGCGCGGGGGCGTCCGCCGGCCGCTCCCGGTCCGGTCCCGCTCAGCGGTCCCGGAGTTCGAGCGTGCAGCACTTGACGCTGCCGCCGGCCTTGAGCAGCTCGGAGAGCTCGACCCCGATCGGCTCGAAGCCCCGTGCGCGCAGCTTGGCGTGCAGGCCGGTGGCCGCGGCGGGCAGCAGCACGTGGCGGCCGTCGGAGAAGGCGTTGAGCCCGAACACGGCGGCGTCCTCGGCGTCGGCCAGGACGGCGCCGGGGAACATGGCCCGCAGCACCGCCTGGCTGCCCTGGGAGAAGGCCTCCGGGTAGTACATGACCTCGTCGTCCGACAGGACGGAGAGCGCCGTGTCCAGGTGGTAGAACTCCGGGTTCACCAGCGTCAGCGAGGTGACCGGGAGACCGAAGAACTCCTGCGCCTCCGCGTGTGAGCGCGGGTCCGTGCGGAAGCCGGTGCCGGCCAGCAGACGCCGCCCGACGGTGAGGATGTCGCCCTCGCCCTCGTTGACGAACTCCGGCCACAGCGTGTCCGTATAACCGCGGCCTTCCAGCCATCTCAGGTACGCGGGCCCCTCCGCGGTGCGCTCCGCGTGCCGGAAACGGGCCCCGTAGACCTTGCCGTCGACCACGGTGGCGCCGTTGGCCGCGAACACCATGTCGGGCAGGCCCTCGATGGGGTCTATCTCCTCGACCACGTGGCCGAGTTCGAGGTACAGCTCGCGCAGCCCCTCCCACTGCTCGACCGCGAGCGCGTTGTCCGTGGCGTGCTGCGGGTTCATCCACGGGTTGATCGAATACGTGACGTCGTAGTGCCGGGGGCGGCACATCAGCAGACGGCGACGAGTGGCGACCCGGGTGGGGCTTTCCGAACGGTAGAGAGCGCCGGCGGGGGTGATGGGCTCGGTGAGCGGCACGAGGGCTCCTTCATGGGGTGGGGAGGGAAGCCCGGCCGCCCGAGGGATGTTTCGGGCCGGCCGGAAGCGCGAACGCGACTGATCACTGGGACCCATGGAAAAGGCGTCCCGAATTGACCGGAAGTAATCGGGAACACCGGCCAACGTCGAACTGCTCGCAGTCGGTGCAGGACCGGCGAACCTCGCGCCGGCGGTCGCCGTCGAGGAGCTCGCTCCCGAGCCGGCCGGGGGCACCCTGCTCATCGAGCGGGGGCAGGACATCGTGTGGCAGCGCGGCATGCTGCTGCCCGACGCGCGCAGCCAGGTCTCCTTCCTCATGGACCTGGTCACCATGCGCAATCCGTGCAGCCGCTTTTCCTTTGTCAACTTCCTTCACTCGCAGGAGCGGCTCGACGCTTTCGTCAACCTGGCCGGCTTCGTTCCGTACCGCAGCGAGATATCCGAGCACCTGCAATGGGTGGCCGGTGAACTCGCCGCGGTAAAGGTCGAATACGGCCGCGAGTGCACCTCCGTCGAAGCGGTGATCGGCGCCGGCCGCGACGCCCACGTCCCCGCGGTGTTCGACGGCCTGCCGACCGAGCGCGTCATCCACAGCACGCAGTACACGCAGCGCATCGCCGGGGTGCGCGCCGACCTGCCGCCCCGGGTCGCCGTCACCGGCGGCGCGCAGAGCGCGGCCGAGCTGGCCGGCGACGTGCACGCACGCTACCTGCGGGCCTCCGGCCGTCCGGTGATCTTCACCAGCGGCACCGACGACAGCCAGATCTACGTGGTGTCCAGCGCGGCGAGGGCCGGTCTGGTGCCAGAGGAGCCGGCCCTGCGCTCCGCCGGGCAGATCCGCGGCGGACTCTGCGAGTCCTGCGGACACCCCAACAACTTCGACGAGCTGCTGCGTCCCCGCTCCACCGTCGACCCGGCCGCCGTGGTCACGCACCGGGTCCGCGAGGCGCTGGAGCGCCCGCTGCCGGACTTCCCGATCACCTACCCGACCGGCTGGGGCATCCCGGCGCCCTTCGTCGAGATGCCGGGCCAGGTCCTCAATGCCTGGGCCGAGGGCATGGGCGCCTCGATGTACTGCACCTGGTACGCGGCGGAGCAGCTCGGTGAGCACACCGACCGCTACGACGAGCACTGGCTGTCCGAGCACGGCATCGACCTCGTGTACTTCCTCGGATTCGACAACGTCTACTTCTGGGGAATGACGCACCTGGCCCTGCTGATGGCGCACGGCGACCGGTACGTCGA
This sequence comes from Streptomyces sp. NPDC090045, assembly GCF_044747975.1. Taxonomy (NCBI): domain Bacteria; kingdom Bacillati; phylum Actinomycetota; class Actinomycetes; order Kitasatosporales; family Streptomycetaceae; genus Streptomyces; species Streptomyces sp. NPDC090045. The sequence goes on along the minus strand of NZ_JBIVFA010000006.1, from coordinate 174,792 downwards.
GCCCCACGCCATCGTGTCGAACGAGTTCTACGAACTGGAGAACCAGAAGTTCTCAACGAGTAAAGGCCACGTGGTGTGGGCCGCCGATCTGGTCGCCGAGGTGCCGCGGGACCTGGTGCGCTTCTACCTGGCGCTCACCGCGCCGGAGCACTCCCGGACGAACTTCAGCCGCGAGGCGCTCGACACCCTGGCAAGCGATCGGCTGGTCGAGCCGTGGAACCGGCTCGCCGGCCGCGTGGAGGAGCTGCTCGCCGCCGTCCCGGTGTCGCGGACCGGCGCGGACCACGCGGGCATCCTCGTCGAGCGCTTCCGCTCCCACTACGAGCTGGAGAGCTTCAGCCTCCACCGGGCCGCCGACCTGGTCTGTCCAGGCGGCTGCCCAGGCCCTCGTCCCCGATCTGCAGCCGGCTCAGGAAGCGGCCGGCTCGGCACCGACCCGGTCCCTGCCGATCAGCTCGGCGAGCAGCTCCATGGACTCGTCGCGGTCCAGTGAGGGCAGCCTTATTCGGCCAATTCCGTCGAGGCCCAGGAGCCGCGACCGGCTGGTCATGAGGATGCGGCTCTCGGGGTCCGTCGGCGGCCGGGTCCAGGTTCGCGTAGAGCTGTCCGTCCGGCAGGCCCGTCGCCAGTTCGTGGGCGAGCCCTGGCCCGCCGGAGCAGTTCGGCCCGTCCCACCAGGGGACGGGGCTTCATCGGCAGCTGGGCGGGTGGTGGCAGGACGGCGCGCACGTCGGCGCGCAGCTCGTTCTCCTGGTGCTGCTGCACGGCCTTGGCGGCCGGGCGGGCCGCGCCCTCGTCACCCTCGGCGCGCGCCGCCTCGTGCCAGCGGCGCTCCCAGGTGGCGCGGTCACGGCCGCAGGCCTAGGCGAAGGCGAGGGCCACCTGGAGGGTCGGGAGGCGGTAGCCGGCGGCCGCGTCGGAGAGCACCGAGGCGGAGAACGTGGCCCGCGTGGCCATGTCGCGGTAGCCGGGACTGCCGGCCGCCGTCCTCAGCCTGCGCAATCCCGTGCGAACGCGGTGACTGGTCCGGCATCGGGGGCCAGGGGTCGCTCCAGTCTTCCCACACCATGCTCCTTCGGCACTCGTTCCGTGTGCTGCCGGCTGCTCCGGCCTGCCCATGAAGTTTCTGTGTCGCCCTTCCTGATCTGCTATCGGATGCTTACAGCCTGCTAGGGGGAACCCCTATGATCCAGTTGACATGGCCTGGCCAGGGGCTGTGTTCATTGGGGGTGGATAGCCGATGCCGCGGGCGGATGCGGAATCCGGAGAGGGACCGAGCGCGGATCCCGTGGGGGGAAGACCGCGCTTCAAGGTGCTCGGATCGCTTGAGGCATGGATGGGGGAAGTACGGCTGAGACTGGGGGGAGCGATCCAGGAACGGGTCCTGTGCATGCTCCTCCTCGAAGCCGGCCGGGTGGTGCCCGTTGCCCGGCTCGTCGAGGCGACCTGGGAGAAGGGCCCGCCGGTGACCGCGGCGCACCAGGTCCGCAAGGCCGTCGCCGATCTGCGGCGGCGCATACCGGCCGGCAACGAGGTCATCGCGACCGACGGGCCCGGATACCGCGTGGTGGTGGCGGACGACCAGGTCGACCTGCTGGAGTTCGACGCACTGACCAGGGCGGCCGGTCAGGCCCTGCGGGAGGGCCGGCAGTCCGCGGCCGCCGAAACCCTGCGGGCGGCTCTCGCGCTCTGGCGGGGCTCGGTGCTCTCCGGCGCGGGCGGACCGGTGATCGAGGCCGCGGCGACCGCGCTGGAAGAGCGCCGGCTGGCCGCCGCCGAGCAGCGCTTCGACCTGTGCCTCGCACTGGGCGAGAGCGGCGAGCTCATCGCCGGACTACGCGCGCTGATCACCGAGCACCCGCTGCGGGAGACGCTGCGCGGCCAGCTGATGCTCGCCCTGTACCGCTCGGGGCGGCAGGCCGAGGCGCTCAAGGAGTACGGGGAGGTCCGCGAGCTCCTCGTCGACGAGCTCGGGATCGATCCGGGACCGCGGCTGGCCCGGCTGTACGAGGCGATCCTGCGGGACAGCCCCGAACTGGCCGCGCCCGAGCGCCCGGCGCCCGTACCCGTGGCGCCCGTACCCGTGGCGCCCGCGGCCGTGTCGCCCGTAACCGCGTCCGTACGTCCGGAACCGGCCGGGCGGGCAGCCCCCGTACGGCCGCTGCCCGGGCCGGCCGGTCCCGTATGCGCGGTGCCCGAGGCCGCGGCCGGCGGACTGCCGGCCCCCGCGGTACCGGCCGCCGAGGAGCCGCGGACGCGGGCCGGGGCGCCCGCACCGGCCGACGCGCCCTGCACCCTGCCGCACGACCTGCCCGACTTCACCGGCCGCGCCAGGGAACTCGCCGAACTCTTCGACTACGTACAGGACGAGGGCCGGGGCGCCGAGCGGTACTCCCGGATCGTGGCCATCGACGGCATGGGCGGCATGGGCAAGACCACCCTGGCCGTACGCGCCGCCCACCGCCTGGCCGGGGGATATCCCGACGGGCAGCTCCACATCGACCTGCACGGATTCACGCCGGGCGGGAAGCCCGTGTCGCCCGCCAGCGCGCTCGACAGCCTGCTGCGGACCGCCGGCACGCCCGGCGACCGCATCCCCGAGGACCTGGAGGGCCGCACGGCCCTGTGGCGCTCGAAGCTGGACGGCCGGCGGATGCTGCTGCTGTTCGACAACGCGGTCGACGCCGCGCAGATCCGGCCCCTGCTGCCGGCCTCGCCCGGCTGTCTGGTGCTGATCACGAGCAGGGGTCGGCTGCTGGACCTCGACGGCGTCGAGTGGGTGTCCATCGGGATGATGGAGCCCGAGGACAGCACCAGCCTGATGACCGAGACGCTCGGCACGACCCGGGTGTCCGCCGAGCCGGAGGCCTCCGCCGAACTGGCCGAGCTGTGCGGCCACTTGCCGCTGGCCCTGCGGATCGCGACCGCCCGGCTGCGCAACAGGCCGCACTGGACGGTGCGTTACCTCGTCGAGCGGCTGCGCGACGAGAAGCGCCGGATGGACGAGCTGAGTTCGGGCGAGCGCAGCGTCGCGGCGACCCTGCGCCTGTCGTACCTGGCGATGGACGAGGAGTACCGCACGGCGTTCCGCATCCTGAGCCTGTACCCGTGTGCCGGAACCGACGTCCACTCGGCGGCGGCCCTGCTCGGCACGGCCGTCCGGGACGCCGAGGACGCCCTGGAGTTCCTGCTCGACGTCCACCTGGTGCAGCAGCCCGACATCGGCCTCTACACCTTCCACGACCTGGTGCGCAGCTTCGCGCAGAGCCTGCGGGGACCGGCGACGGCGGAGGACGACGCGGCGGCGGTCGAGCGGCTGCTCGGCTACTACCTGACGACCTCCGACGCGGCCTGCGAGGTGTTGTTCCCCGGCCGCGAGCGCCGGCCCACCGGTCTCCCGCCCTACCAGGGCGAACGGCCGACCTTCACGCTGGCCGACCAGGCCGTGCTGTGGTTCGACCGGGAGCAGGCGGGACTGCTGGCGGCCGTCTCCCTCGCCGAGCGGTCCGGCCACGACCGGTACGCGGCCTGTCTGAGCCGCAACGTCGGCTTCCACCTGCACGCGCGCGGACAGCTCGACGAGTTCTGGAGCGTCGGGCGCCTCGCGGTCGCCGCCGCCCGCCGGCTCGACGACCCGGCGCTCCTCGGCATCAGCCTGGCCAACCTGGGCGCGGCCTGCTGGAAGCTGGGCCGTTTCGAGGAAGGGCTGGAGGTGGCCAGGGAGGCGCGCGACACCGCGGTGCGCGCCGGGGACCGGCACACCGAGGCGCACAGCGAATCGACCATCGGGCTGCTGCTGTCGATGCTCGGGAGGTACGGGGAGGCCCTGCCGCTGCTGGAGCGCTCCCTCGCCATGTCCAGGGAACTGGACAACCCGCGCGCGGAGGCCGAGAGCCTGACCACCCTCAGCACGCTGTACGAACGGTGGGGCCGCTATCCGGAAGCGGCCGCCTCCGCCCGGCGGGCGATCGAGCTCAGCCGCGACCTCGGCTACCGCAGCAACGAGATCGTGGCCCTGGCCGACCTGGCCTTCGCCCAGGTGGGCCTCGGCGAGTACGAGGACGCGCACGACACCCTGAAGCGGGCCCGCGACCTGTGCGACGAGACCAGGTCGCCGGGTGACGTCGCCCTGGTGCTCGCGGTGTCGGCGCAGGTGGCGCATGAGTGGGGGGACGGTGTGCAGGCCCGCGCGTTCTCCGGGCGGGCCCTGCTCCTCGGCCGCACGAGCGGCGCACCGATCCGGCTCGCCAAGGTCGAGAACGTCCTCGGCCGGCTCCACATGACGTGGGGGGAGCACGAGGAGGCCCTGGCCCTGCACGCCCACGCCCTCAAGATCGCGGCGCCGATGAGCTTCCGTGCCGAGGAGGCGTCCGCGCTGGTCGGCCTCGCCCGTGCGGCCGAGGCCCTCGGGGATTCCCCGGCGGCGGCCGGGCACCGTGCGGCCGCGGAGGACCTGTCCGAGTTCATGGGCCTGCCGGCGCACCGCCGGACGTACTGACGCCGTACGCGGATGTGCCCCGCACCGGATTCCGGTGCGGGGCACATCCACGGCGTGGGCGGCAGGCGGCGGGCGGCCGGTTCAGCGGGCGGTGGGGCCCGGGGAGGGGGTGCCCGGGCCCTTGTTGTCCGCGAGGATCTCGTACCCGGAAGGCTGACCGGCGTCCGCCGACTGGACCGTCACACCGACGCCGATCACGAGAGCCGCCGCGAAGATCCCGATCAGTCCAGCCAGCTTGCTGCGCATGAGTTGATCCCCCTGGTTTGCGTACCCGGTGTGCGGTTCCCGTGTGGTGCGGTGGCCGCTCTCGACAAGACACATACTGGCCGAGGCCCTTACCGGTCCGTTCCCCTCTCGATACCGCTCGCGGGAAGGGGCCGGGGACGGCCGGTACCGGTCCGTTCCCGCTCCGGCTCCGTGGCCGCCGCGATCCGCGATCCCCGGGCGCTGACCAGCACGTCCGTCCGCGTGGTGCCCGATTCGTAGCCGGCCAGGTCCAGCAGGGCCCGCACCGTCGCGCGGATCCCGGCCCGCTCCGTCTCGTGCAGCGGTACGGCGTTCCCCTCGGGGGTGATGCCGGCGACGAGGTGCATGCCGTCGACGGTCAGCGTCTCCACATGGAACTTGGCTCCCGTCAAGAGCTCTTCGACGAGATAGGGGGCCGAATGCCGGGCGGTGACGGCCTGTTCGGCCCACCGGTCGAGTCCGGGCCGGTCGTGCACCGGAACGGTCCACCAACAGCCCGCCTTGTCGGCCGACTTGATGACCACCGGCAGCGGGAAGTGCTCCGCCAGTGAGCGCGCCTCGGCGACGGAGCCCGCCTCCTCGGCGCGTACGGCCGAGGTCCGGCTCTCGTTGAGGATGCGCCGGATCGTCACGGCGTCCGGCAGCGGGTCCGAGGGGGTCTCCCGCCCCGCGGAGAGTTCCCGCAGGACTTCCCCGGCGGCGGCCGCCGCCCCGCTGCCGAGGCCCCGTTCGAGATCGCCCGCGAGGTACAGGACGTGCCCGATCCCGTGCCGGACGACCGTGTCCGTCAACAGGGCGCGCAGCGCGTCCGTGTCGTCGAAGTCCACCCGGAGGAGGCGTTGCGGGGGCAGTTCGGGGGGAAGCCGTCCGTCCGGTGGCCACGGGCCCGGATCCGACACCACCCAGACGTCCAGACCCGACAGGACCGCGGCGTGTACGAGCCCTGGTCCGGGCCTGACCAGGACGACCCGCGCCGCGGACTGTCTGATGATCACAAAATTCTCCTCCATCGTGTCCCACGATGCTGCCGCCGTGCGTTCCCGCTCCTTTCCCGCCGCGTTCCCGGCGCCGGAGGGCAGCGTTCCACGGGCACCGAAGGTCCCCCGGATGGCCCCGTCACAGGGCCACCCGGCGCCCCGTGTCCGACAGTGGGGGAAGGCACCGAGCCCAGGGGGGCACCATCACGCCGGAGGCGTACGCACATGGGACTCTTCGACTTCCTGAAGTCCGACAAGAAGAAGGAACACGAGGCCGCCGAGAAGGCGAAGGAGCAGGTGGAGCAGCAGTCGGCCGCGCGGGCGACGCCTCCCGCGAGCTCGGCGGCCGACGCGGCCGCGGCCACCAGGGCCGCCGCAGAGCGCATGGCGGCCTCCGCACCGCCCAAGCCCAAGCCCGGGCCCGCCCCCGCGACCCCGAGCCCGACGTCCGCCGCGCACAAGGCCGTGCCGGCCCCTCCCAAGCCGGCCGCGATGCCGAAGCCCGGGCCCCCGGCCGCCGCGCCGGGCGCCGCGCACACCCCCTCCCCCGCGTCGGCCGCGCACAAGGCCGTGCCCGCGGCCCCGATGCCCAAGCCGGGGGCCACCGCGAAGAAGCGCACGTACACCGTCCGGCCCGGCGACTCGCTCCCCGCGATCGCCGGCCGCGAGCTGGGCAACGAGGCCCGCTGGCGTGAGCTCTACGCCATGAACCGGGGCGTCGTCGGCTCCAACCCCGACCTGATCCGCCCGGGCATGGTCCTCACCCTCCCCGGCTGAGACCCGCAGCGCACGCGTGGAAGGGGCCCGGATCCAGCAGGATCCGGGCCCCTTCCACGCGTCTCAGCGCTGCGTGTCGTCCGAAGCCGGGCCGGCCTCGCGCTCCTTCGCCGCGAGCTCGTCGTCGAAGCTCGCCGGAGCGGCGTCCTGCGTCGACAGCTCCGTGGCGGCCGGCGGCTCGACCAGCCAGTCGGGGTTCGACTGCTGGTCCCACCACCTCCACGCCGCGTAGGCGACGCCGGCCAGCACGCCGACGACCACCACACCCTTGACCAGCCCCTTGCAGCGCTCCCGCCGCTCGTGGCGCCGCACCAGCTTCTGGATTTCCTTGGCCGACACCTGGCCGCGCAGCGCCGCGAACGCCGCCGCCGACCGCGAGGCGGCCTCCTCGGCCACCGGGGTGGCGGCCGCGATCGCGCTCTCGATCTTCGGCTGGGTGTAGTCGGCGGCCTGCCGCGCCGCGATGCGGGTCTGGTGCACCGCCTTCGTTGCCGCCCGGTCCACGTTCGGCGGCACATGCGCGCGCGCCGCCTTGAGCCGGGGCTGCAGATGGCAGTCGTAGGTCGTGCGCGCCTGCCGGGCGGCCGCGTCGGCCGCGTACGACACCTTGGGCGCCAGCAGTTCGTTCGCCTCTTGGGCGTAGTGCACCGCGGCGTCCCTGGCGGATTCCGCGTACGGTGCCACAGCTTCCGCCGCGTGCAGGAAACTCTCCCTGGCGCTCTCGGCTGCCAGGCGCACGCTGTCCTTGCGGGTCACGGGATCCTCCTCCTCGGTGGCGGACACAGTTCACCTTTCCACCCTTTGTCGGATCATGCCTCTCCTATCGCCTACAGGCATGCGTGACAGGGCATACGGGTGGACGATTTCAGTGCTGCGGAGCGCTCCGTGCGACCATCTGGACCGACAGTGATGACTATGGAAGGCAGATCCGTGGCCGAGAAGCTCTACGCCACCCTGAAGACCACCCACGGCGACATCGAGATCGAGCTGCTGGAGAACTTCGCTCCGAAGACCGTCCGGAACTTCGTGGAGCTCGCCACGGGTGCCCGCGAATGGACCCGCCCCACCGACGGCCAGAAGACCACGGACCCGCTGTACGACGGCACCGTCTTCCACCGCGTCATCAAAGGCTTCATGATCCAGGGCGGCGACCCGCTCGGCAACGGCACCGGCGGCCCCGGCTACCAGTTCGCCGACGAGTTCCACCCCGACCTGGCCTTCACCAAGCCGTACCTGCTCGCCATGGCCAACGCGGGCCCGGGCACCAACGGCTCGCAGTTCTTCATCACCGTGGCGCCCACCGCCTGGCTGACGCGCAAGCACACCATCTTCGGCGAGGTCACCGACCCGGCCGGCCAGAAGGTCGTGGACGCCATCGCCGGCAGCGCCACCAACCCGCGCACCGAGCGCCCCCTCGACGACGTGATCATCCAGTCCGTGGTCGTCGAGAGGCGCTGACCGGCCCACGCGCCGACCCGCGTGCCGGCCGGCCCCGGCCGGCCCCGGGAACCTTTCCGCCCCGCCCGTCCGTCCTGCATGCGTATGAAGTGATGGGGCATACCGGACCGGCGGGGCACACCCCTGCCTCGCCGCCGATCGAGGGAACCGATGGACACCGACCGTCTGCCGGGCTGTTACCGCCACCCGGACCGTGACACGGGGATCAGCTGCACCCGCTGCGAGCGCCCCATCTGCCCCGAGTGCATGATCAGCGCCTCGGTCGGCTTCCAGTGCCCCGAATGCGTCCGCGAGGGCTCCGGCACCGGGCACCGGCCGACCGCGAACGCGCCGCGCACCATCGCGGGCGGGGTGGTCGCCGCCGACCCCCACCGCGCCACCAAGATCCTCATCGGGATCAACCTGCTGGTGTTCCTGGTGGGTGCGATCAACCCGGCCCTCGTGGTCCAGCTGGAGCTGATCGGCCGGTACCGCGAGTTCGCGTACGTGGTCGGCCCCATCGAGGGCGTGTCCACCGGTGAGTACTACCGGCTGCTGACCTCGGTGTTCCTGCACACCGAGCTGTGGCACATCGCCGGCAACATGATCGCCCTGTGGGTCATCGGCGGCCCGCTGGAGGCGGCGCTGGGCCGGGCCCGCTATCTGGCGGTCTACCTGCTGTCGGGCCTGGGCGGCAGTGCCCTGGTCTATCTGGTGAGCGCGCCGAACACCCCGACCCTCGGCGCGTCCGGAGCCGTCTTCGGCCTGCTGGGCGCCACGGTCGTCCTGGTCCGCCGGCTGCGGTACGAGATGCGGCCGGTCATCGTCATGGTCGTGCTGATGCTGGTGCTGACCTTCGTCCCGCTCGGCGGCATCAGCGTGTCGTGGCCGGCCCACGTGGGCGGGCTGGTGACGGGCGCCCTGCTGGGGCTGGGCATGCTCACGCCCGCCACGGGCAGGACGCGCACACTCGTCCAGTGGGGGACCTGTGCGGGGGTGTTCCTGCTGGCCACGGCCCTGGTCCTGATCCGAACGGCGGAACTCACCTGATCACACCGGCGTCAACTCTCCACAGAGTTATCCACAGATCTTCTGTCTTTTCCTCAGGTGTGGATGACGCTGTGGATAACTCATGGGGAGAGCTTCCGTCATAGGCTGGGAGGTGCTACTTCCACTGAGTGGACACGCCGAATCCCGCGGCGATGAAGCCGAAACCGACCACGATGTTCCAGTTGCCCAGCGCCTCGATCGGCAGCTGGGTCTCGGTCACGTAGAAGACGACGATCCACGCGAGTCCGATCAGGAAGAACGCCAGCATGACCGGGGCGACCCAGCTGCGGTTCGTCAGCCGGATGCTCTGCGGCTGCCGCGTGGGCGGCGGCGTGTAGTCGTCCTTCTTGCGGATACGTGACTTCGGCACGAGGGGCTCTCCTGTCGATGCGCTGGGGACCTTGCCTGCCCCGGGCGTCCGTTAGCGTAGTGGACCTGTGGCGTTGAAGGAGAAGGGTACGTTGAGCAATTCCGACGACTCCTCCGTGGGTCCCCGTCGCCGGGCCAGGACGGTCCGGCTGCTGACGGCCGCCGTCTTCGCCCTGGCCGGGCTGCTCTTCGTCACCAGTTTCAACACCTCCAAGGGTACGAACATCCGGACGGACGCGTCCCTCCTCAAGCTGTCCGACCTGATCAAGGAGCGCAGCCAGGACAACGCGGAGCTGGAGCAGAGCACCGCACTGGCCCGCCACCGGGTGGACGTCCTCGCCGACCGTGACGACGGCAGCACCAAGGCCGAGGACGCGAAGCTGGCCGCCCTGCGCGCGGCCTCGGGCACCGAGGAGCTGTCCGGCAAGGGCCTGACGGTCACCCTCAACGACGCCCCGCCGAACGCCACCGCCCGCATCCCCAACGTGCCCGAGCCGCAGCCCAACGACCTGGTGATCCACCAGCAGGACCTGCAGGCCGTGGTGAACGCCCTCTGGCAGGGCGGCGCCGAGGGCATCCAGGTCATGGACCAGCGGCTCATCTCCACCAGCGCGGTGCGCTGCGTGGGCAACACCCTGATCCTCCAGGGCCGCGTCTACTCGCCCCCGTACAAGATCTCGGCGGTCGGCGACCCGGGCGCGATGAAGAAGGCCCTCGCCGCCTCGCCGGCCCTGCAGAACTACCAGCTGTACGTGAACGCGTACGGGCTCGGCTGGAAAGTGGACGAGCACAAGGCGCTGACACTTCCCGGCTACTCCGGCACAGTGGACCTCCACTATGCGAAGCCGGTGGCTCCCACCCCGTGAACGGGTCCGTCCCGACGTCGTACTGCGCCTGGTGGTACGGACGTTCAGCGAGGTGTGCCTGACGGCCGGCACGCTGATCGTGCTCTTCGTCGCGTACGTCCTGCTGTGGACCGGGGTCAAGGCCGACCGGGCCATGGACGGCGAGAGGGCCGGGCTGCGCGACCGCTGGGCGGCGGCCGCCCCCGCGGCGGCCCCGCAGACCGCGGGGCCCACCCCGTCGGCGGCCCCCGCCGAACCGGCAGAACCGGCCGGACCGCCGCCCTATCCCGCCGGCCGGGCCTTCGCCGAGATGTACGTTCCGCGCTTCGGCCCGGACTGGGTCAAGCCCGTCCTGGAGGGCACGGACCCCGAACTGCTGAAGAAGGGGCTGGGCCACTACGCCGCCACCGCCCGCCTCGGCGCCACCGGGAACTTCTCGGTGGCCGGACACCGGCGCACCTACGGCGATCCCTTCAAGGACTTCCCGCAGCTGCGCAAGGGGGACGAGGTGATCCTCAAGGACGAGAGCACCTGGTACACGTACACCGTGCGGGGCGGGCCCCTGCGCACGCTGCCGACCCAGGTCGGGGTGGTCGCCCCGGTCCCGGAGAAGTCGCCGTTCACCACGCCCGGCCGGTACCTGACCCTCACGACCTGCGATCCGGAGTGGGGCCACAGCCACCGGCTGGTCGTCTGGGCGGAGCTGACCGGCACCCGCCCCGTGGGGCAGGGCCGGCCGGAGGGTTTGTCCGGGTGACCCACCCCGTCGGGCCGCTGCCTTTAGTCTGTTCGCGTACCGCCCCCGCGGTGCGTTGAACGAATGTGGACGAAAAGGAAACAGGCGGCATGTACGGCTGGATCTGGCGGCACCTGCCGGGCAACGCGTTGGTCCGCGCGCTGATCTCACTCGTACTGGTCCTCGCGGTGGTCTTCGTGCTGTTCCAGTACGTCTTCCCGTGGGCGGAGCCGCTCCTGCCGTTCAACGATGTGACGGTGGACGAGGGATCGGGAGCCACTCCGTGAGCGCGCGCATTCTGGTTGTCGACAACTACGACAGCTTTGTCTTCAACCTGGTCCAGTACCTCTACCAGCTCGGCGCCGAATGCGAGGTGCTGCGCAACGACGAGGTCGGGCTCGCGCACGCGCAGGACGGCTTCGACGGCGTCCTGCTGTCCCCCGGACCGGGCACGCCCGAGGAAGCGGGCGTCTGCATCGACATGGTCCGGCACTGCGCGCGGACGGCCGTTCCCGTCTTCGGCGTGTGCCTCGGCATGCAGTCGATGGCGGTCGCCTACGGAGGGGTCGTGGGCCGGGCGCCCGAGCTGCTCCACGGCAAGACCTCGCCCGTGATCCACGAGGGGCTGGGCGTCTTCGAGGGCCTGCCGTCGCCGTTCACCGCGACCCGCTACCACTCCCTCGCCGCCGAGCCCGGCACCCTGCCCGACGCGCTGGAGGTCACGGCGCGCACCGAGGACGGGATCATCATGGGCCTGCGCCACCGGGAGCACGACGTCGAGGGCGTGCAGTTCCACCCCGAGTCGGTGCTGACCGAGTGGGGCCACCGGATGCTCGCGAACTGGCTGGTGCGGTGCGGTGACGCGGGCGCCGTGGAGCGCTCGGTGGGGCTGGCCCCGGTGGTGGGCAAGGCCGTCGCGTGACCACGGTCGCGCCGTCCGCGCCCACGGAGGGCCGGGCCGCGCGACGCAGGGCAGCTCAGGAGGCCGCGAAACGGGCCGCCAGACACACCCGGAGGCGGGGCGGACGGCGGCGCAGGCGGCCGGCGTCGGGCGGCCCGGTGGTCATCGCGAGCCGGCTGGGCGGAGAGCTGTTCATCACGATGGGGCTGGTGATGCTGCTGTTCGTCGCCTACCAGCTCTGGTACACGAACGTCGTGGCGGAGCGGGCGGCGAACGGGGCCGCCGGCTCCCTGCGCCAGACCTGGGAGCACCCGCCGGGCGGCGACGGGGCCGCGGCGCCGCCGGTGACCGCCTTCGAGCCCGGCCAGGGCTTCGCCATCCTCCACATCCCGAAGCTCGACGTGAAGGTCCCGGTGGCGGAGGGCGTCAGCAAGCCCAAGGTGCTGGACCGGGGCATGGTCGGGCACTACGGCGAGGGCGCGCTGAAGACGGCGATGCCCTCGGACGAGCAGGGCAACTTCGCGGTGGCCGGCCACCGCAACACCCACGGCGAGCCCTTCCGCTACATCAACCGGCTGGTGCCGGGAGATCCCGTCGTGGTCGAGACCCGGGACGCGTACTACACGTACGAGATGACCTCGGCGCTGGCGCAGACGCCGCCGACGAACGTGGCGGTGCTCAAGCCCGTGCCGGAGGGGTCCGGGTTCACCACCGAGGGCCGGTACATCACGCTGACCACCTGCACCCCGGAGTTCACCAGCACCTACCGGATGATCGTATGGGGCAGGATGGCCGAGGAACGGCCCCGCAGCCAGGGCCCGCCGCCCGCGCTGACCAGTTAAGGACGAATCAAGCAGTGTCTCGAGCCCGCCGCCGCGCCGCGGCCCCGCCCGCCGGCAACCGCAGTGTGCTCGCCGGATTCCTGAGCCTGCTGGGCGAGGTCCTGATCACGGTGGGCCTGGTTCTGGGCCTGTTCGTGGCCTACTCGCTGTGGTGGACGAACGTGCTCGCGGACCGGCAGGCCTCCGCGAAGGGCGACGAGGTCCGCCAGCAGTGGCAGACGCCCTCGCAGCCGGCCGAACCCGGGGCGCTGGACACCGGGGACGGCGTCGGCTTCCTGCACGTACCGGCGATGAAGAACGGCGAGGTGCTCGTCAAGCCGGGCACGGCGCCGGACATCCTCGACGACGGTGTGGCCGGGTACTACACGGAGCCGGTGAAGTCGGCGCTGCCGTGGGACGAGAAGGGGAACTTCTCGCTCGCCGCGCACCGCGACGGACACGGGGCGAAGTTCCACAACATCGACAAGGTGAAGAACGGCGACGCGATCGTCTTCGAGACCCGGGACACCTGGTACGTCTACAAGGTCTTCGCGGAGCTGCGCCAGACGTCGAAGTACAACACCGACGTGATCAACCCGGTCCCCAAGGAGTCGGGCAGGACCGCCCCGGGCCGCTACATCACGCTCACGACCTGCACGCCGGTCTACACCTCGAAGTACCGGTACATCGTGTGGGGCGAGCTCGTCCGCACGGAGAAGGTGGACGCGAAGCGGACGCTGCCGGCGGAGCTGCGCTGAGGAAGGCCCCTGAGGGCCCCTGCGCCGCCTCCTGAGCCTCACGGGCCCCCCGGGGCCGACGGGGTCCCGGGAGGCCCGGGGCGGGGCGCAGGCGGCCACGCGGCCGCGGGTACGGAAAAGGGTCCGGCCCTTCCCCCGGTCGACGGGGGAAGGGCCGGACCCTTTTCATGCCGGCCGGTGCGCTAGCGGCGGCCGTTGCCTCCGGTCAGGCCGGAGATGATGCCGCCGCCGTCCTGCTGGCCCTGCGTGGTGGCGATGTTGACGGCCTGGCCCGAGGCGAGCGGAGTACCGGGCGGCGGGTTGGTACCCACCACCAGCGCGTTGTCGTCCGTCGGGCCGCCGACGATGCCGACCCTCAGGTTGGCGCGCTGCAGATCGTCCTTGTACTGGCCCAGGGTCCGGTTGGCGAAGTTCGGCACCACGGTCGCCGTCGAGGCCTTGGCGATGGTGATGTTCACCGTCTTGCCCACTTCGAGCTGCTGCCCCGCCGAGAACTGCTGGAAGGTCACCGTGCCCGGAGCGGCTCCGGGCTGCTCGCCCTCCGTCACGCTGCCGAGCTTGAGCTTGGCCTCCTTGAGCGCCTTCTCCGCGTCTTCCTTGGTCTTGCCCTTGAGCTCCGGGACCACAGCCTTGGTCGGCTCCTTGGCCACCGTCAGCTTGACGACGGAGTTCTTCTCCGCCTCGCCGCCCTTCGGGTCCTGCTCCAGCACGAGGCCGGGGGTCTGGTCGGACTCCTCGGTCTTGCGGTCGACCTGGAAGCCCCTCTCCCTCAGGGTCTTCTCGGCCTCTTCGAAGCTGAGCCTCGTGACGATGGGGACCTGCACCTTGGGCGCGCCCGAGGAGACGGTCACCGTGACCGTGGAACCCTTGTCGACGTTGAGGCCGGCCGCCGGGTCCTGCTTGCAGACGTTGCCCTTGGGCTGGTCGTCGCAGGGCGCGTCGCCGCCCTTGACCACCTTGAGGCCGACGTTGTTGCCGCTCGTCTGCGCCTGATCCAGGGTCTGGCCGATGAGCTTGGGAACGGCGGGCCGGTTGTCGGCGGTGTCGCTGAACAGAGAGCGGCCGATGAGGATCGCGCCCACGAGGACGAGGATGCCGGCCGTGACGAGCAGGACCGTGGAGGCCTTGCTCTTCTTCTGCTGCCGACGGCCCTGGCCCTGGTCGTAGCCGCCGTGGCCCTGGTCGCCGTAGCCGTAGCCGTCGCCCGGGGGCATCGGCTGCATCATCGCGGTCTGGCCGCCTTCGGTGGCGCGCAGGGCGGCGGTGGGCTGGTCGTAGCCCGGCTGCCCGTATCCGTGGCCCTGGTCGGGGTAGCCGTAGCCGCCGGCCGCGCCCATGGAGGCGGTGGCGGCGACGGGCTGGCCGTCGAGGCAGGCCTCGATGTCGGCGCGCATCTCGTCGGCCGACTGGTAGCGGTAATCGGGGTCCTTGACCAGCGCCTTGAGGACGATGGCGTCCATCTCGGGCGTGATCTCGGGGTCGAAGTTCGACGGCGGCTGCGGCTCTTCCCGTACGTGCTGGTAGGCGACGGCCACGGGGGAGTCGCCGACGAACGGGGGCCGCACGCTGAGCAGCTCGTAGAGCAGGCAGCCCGCGGAGTAGAGGTCGGAGCGCGCGTCGACCTGCTCGCCCTTGGCCTGCTCCGGGGAGAGGTACTGGGCGGTGCCGATGACGGCGGCCGTCTGCGTCATGGTCATGCCGGAGTCGCCCATGGCGCGCGCGATGCCGAAGTCCATGACCTTGACCTGGCCGGTGCGCGTCAGCATCACGTTCGCGGGCTTGATGTCGCGGTGCACGATGCCGGCCCGGTGCGAGTACTCCAGGGCCTGGAGGATGCCGATGCACATCTCCAGGGTGCGCTCGGGCAGCAGCTTGCGGCCGGAGTGCAGCAGTTCGCGCAGGGTGGAGCCGTCGACGTACTCCATCACGATGTACGGGATGGAGATGTTGTCGACGTAGTCCTCGCCGGTGTCGTAGACGGCGACGATCGCGGGATGGTTCAGCGACGCGGCCGACTGGGCCTCGCGCCGGAACCGGGCCTGGAAGGACGGGTCGCGGGCGAGGTCGGCACGCAGGGTCTTGACGGCGACGGTACGGCCGAGCCGGGTGTCGTGGGCGAGGTAGACCTCGGCCATGCCACCACGGCCGAGCACGTGGCTCAGCTCGTACCGGCCGCCGAGGCGACGCGGCTCTTCCATAACGTTGCAGCCCTCTCCGTCAGTCCCGACCGCACCTGTGTGTGGTCCGGCGGTGTGCTGTTCGCGCAAAGGCTACCGGCCGATCGTCCGTGATCGGTTCGTGGCCACAGGCTGATACTGGACCGGTACCGTACGCTCGGTTCCGGGCGGAAATCAGTGAGGTGCGTCACTCCGCTCCGGCCCGTCATTGCTTGGTCACCCCTGGCTCTTGAGCACCGCTTCCATGACGGCCTTGGCGACGGGGGCGGCCAGACCGCCACCGCTGATCTCCTCGCGCTCCGCGCCGCTGTCCTCGATGACGACGGCGACGGCGACGGGCGAGGAGTTGTCCGGGTTCTCGGCGTAGGAGATGAACCAGGCGTACGGCCGCTTCTTGTTGCCCTCGCCGTGCTGGGCGGTGCCGGTCTTGCCGCCGACCGTCACGTCCTTGATCTTGGCCTTCGGGCCGGTGCCGTGCTCGACGACGTTGACCATCATCTGCTGGATCTTCTGGGCGTTGGCGGCGGACAGCGGCCGGCCCATCTCCTGCGGCTCGTGCTTCTCGATGATGTCGAGGTTGGGGGCGGTGAGATGGTCGACCATGTACGGCTTCATCAGCTTGCCGTCGTTGGCGATCGCGGCGGTGACCATGGCCATCTGGAGCGGGGTGGCGGCGGTGTTGAACTGCCCGATGGAGCTCAGGGCGTTGCCGTCACGGGCCATCTTCTTGTCGTAGATGCTGGCGAACGCGCGGACCGGAATGTCGATCTTGTCGTTGTTGAAGCCGAACTTCTCGGCGGTCTCCACCATCTTGTCGCGGGTGACCTTGTCGCCCAGGCTCGCGAAGACGGAGTTGCAGGAGACCTCCATCGCCTTGTTCAGGCTGGCCTTCTCGCAGCCCTTGGCGTGGTTCTCCATCGGGGTCTGGGTGCCGGGCAGGATGTACGGCTCGGGGGTGTCCGTCGGGTCGTCGATGTTCTTGACGACGCCGTGCTCCAGGGCCGCGGCCGCGGTGACCACCTTGAACGTGGAGCCCGGCGGGTAGGTCTCGCGCAGGGCGCGGTTGACGAGCTTCTTGTCCTCGCTGTCCTTCAGCTCGACCCAGGCCTTCTCGTCGGTCTTGGAGTTGCCCGCGAAGCTGGAGGGGTCGTACGAGGGGGTGGAGACGAGGGCGAGGATGGCGCCCGTGCGCGGGTCGATGGCGGCGACCGCGCCCTTGTTCTTGCCGAGCGCCTCGAAGGCGGCCGTCTGGGCCGCGGGGTTGAGCGTGGTGACGACGTTGCCGCCCTGCTTCTTCTCCCCGGTGAACATGCCGATGGTGCGGTCGAAGAACAGCCGGTCGTCGTTGCCGGTGAGGATGCCGTCCTCGAGCGATTCGAGCTGGGTGGAGCCGAAGGCCTGCGAGGCGTAGCCAGTGACCGGCGCCCACAGCTCGCCGTTCGTGTAGGTGCGCTTGAACTTGTAGTCGCTGCCATCGGTGATCTTGGAGCCCGTGATCGGGCTGCCGTTGACGATGATGTTGCCGCGCTCGGTCGCGTACTGGGCGATCTGGACCCGGCGGTTCTCCTTGCGCGTGCTGAGTTCCTCCGCCTGCACGTACTGCAGCCAGTTCGTGCGGATCAGCAGGGCGAGGACAAGCAGCCCGCAGAACAGCGAGATGCGGCGCAGGGGCTTGTTCATGACGGGCGGACCACCTGGGTCATCTCGGAGTCGGGGGACGGGGCGGGGGCCGGTGCGGGGCGGCGTGCGGTGTCGCTGATCCGGATGAGGACGGCGATGAGGATCCAGTTGGCCAGGACGGAGGAACCGCCGGACGCGAGGAAGGGCATCGTCATGCCGGTGAGGGGGATGAGGCCCATGACCCCGCCGGCGACCACGAAGATCTGGAGCGAGAAGGCGCCGGAGAGGCCGATGGCGAACAGCTTGCCGAAGGGGTCGCGGGCCGCGAGGGCGGTGCGGACGCCCCGCTCGATGATCAGGCCGTAGATCAGGAGGAAGGCCATCACACCGGCGAGCCCGAGCTCTTCGCCGACGGTGGAGAAGATGAAGTCGGAGTTGGCGGCGAAGCCGATGAGGTCGGAGTTGCCCTGGCCCCACCCGGCACCGAGGACGCCGCCCGAGCCGAAGCTCATGATCGACTGGCCGACCTGCTCGCAGGCGCCGGAGGTGGAGTAGCAGGCGAAGGGGTCGAGCCAGGCGGTGACGCGGGCCTTGACGTGGCTGGCGGTGGCCCCGACGACGGTGGCGCCGCCGACCGACATCAGCAGGCCGATGACGATCCAGCTGGTGCGCTCGGTGGCCACGTACAGCATGATCACGAACATGCCGAAGAAGAGCAGCGAGGTGCCGAGGTCGTTCTCGAAGACGAGGACGAGCAGGCTCATCGCCCAGATCATCAGGATCGGGCCGAGGTCGCGGCCGCGGGGCAGGTAGAGGCCCATGAAGCGGCGGCTGGCCAGCGCGAGCGCGTCGCGCTTCACCATGAGGTAGCCGGCGAAGAAGATGGCGATGACGATCTTCGCGAACTCGCCGGGCTGGATGGAGAAGCCGCCGACGCTGATCCAGATCTTGGCGCCGAAGACGTCGGCGCCGAGGCCCGGGATGACCGGCAGGATCAGCAGGATCAGGGCGCCGGCCATGGAGATGTACGTGAACCGCTGCAGGACGCGGTGGTCCTTGAGGATCAGCAGCACGGCGGCGAACAGGGCGATGGCCACCGCCGTGTACATCATCTGGCGGGGCGCGGACGGGGAGAAGGCGCCGAAGGACCGCTTCGCCAGGTTCTGCAGCCGCTCGGACTGGTCCAGACGCCAGATCAGCACGAGGCCCAGCCCGTTGAGGAGCGTGGCCAGGGGCAGCAGCAGCGGGTCGGCGTACTTGGCGTACCGGCGCACGACGAAGTGCGCGATCCCGGCGAGGGCGCCGAGGCCGAGACCGTAGAGCACCATGCCGGGCGGCAGGGTGCCGTTGATCGCGAGGCCCACGTTGGCGTAGGCGAACATCGGGATGACCACGGCGAAGACGAGCAGCAGGAGCTCGGTGTTCCGCCGGCTCGGCAGCTCGATGGCGCCGATGGTGGTCGTGTTGGTGACAACGCTCATGGTGTGGCAGGCCCCCTGCGCCCGCGTGTGACTGCTACTTCTCGCACAGCCCGACCAGCTGCTGCTCCTCGGGAGTCAGGCTGGGACCGGGTGTCGGAGTGTTCTGCGCCTCGGCGTTGCGGCGCTCTTCGTCCTTCTTGCAGGCGGTGGTCTGGACGCCGAGGTCGTCGAGCTTCCTCTTGGCGGCGTCGAGGCTGCCCTCGCTGATGGTGGCCTCGACCAGCTTGCGCTTGAAGGGCGGCAGGTACTTCAGTTCGATGTCGGGGCGGTCCGTCTCCACCTTGGAGAGCTTCAGCGGGCCGAGCTTCGGGCTGATGCCGCGGAAGAGCGCGACGTGCTCGCCGTTCTTGCCGACGTAGAACTGGGTCTGGGTCCAGCGCCAGCCGGCGTACAGGCCGCCGCCGATGACACCGACGACGATGAGCAGGGTCAGCGTACGGGTGGTCCACTTGCGCCCTTTGCTGCGGCGCCTGCGGGGGTGGTCGTACGTGTCCTCGTAGCCGGAGTCGGCGTCGTAGCGTTCGGCTTCGCCGAAGCTGCCGTAACCGCCGCCGCCCTGGCCCTGCTCGGAGTACCCGTAGCCGGGGGCGTCGCCGCTGCCGGGGGGGCCGAAGGCGCCGGGCGGCGGGGACTGGCGGCCGAGGCCCGAGGCCCGGCCGGCCGGGGTCTGCATGGCGTTGCCGCCGTCGAAGAGCTGGTGCTGGTTCTCGGCGACCGCGCCGACGACCACCGGGGTGTCGCTGACCTGGGCGGCGAGGGTGTCGCCGCTGTCGGTGTCGAGGACGTCGGCGACGATGCAGGTGATGTTGTCGGGTCCGCCGCCGCGCAGCGCGAGCTGGATCAGGGACTGCACGGTCTCGCGGGGGCCGTGGTAGTCGGCGAGGGTCTCTTCCAGGGTCTGGTGCGAGACGACGCCGGAGAGCCCGTCGGAGCAGATCAGGTAGCGGTCGCCGGCGCGGACCTCACGGATGGAGAGGTCGGGTTCGACGATGTCGCCGCTGCCGAGCGCACGCATCAGCAGCGAGCGCTGCGGGTGGGTGGTGGCTTCCTCTTCCGTGATGCGGCCCTCGTCGACGAGGCGCTGCACCCAGGTGTGGTCCTGGGTGATCTGGGTGAGGACGCCGTCGCGCAGCAGGTAGGCACGGGAGTCGCCGACGTGGACGAGGCCGAGGCGTTGGCCGGTCCACAGCAGGGCGGTCAGGGTGGTGCCCATGCCCTCGAGCTGGGGGTCCTCCTCGACCATGACGCGCAGCTGGTCGTTGGCCCGCTGCACGGCGGTGGCGAGGGAGGTGAGGATGTCGGAGCCCGGGACGTCGTCGTCGAGCTGCACGAGGGTGGAGATCACCTCGGAACTCGCGACCTCGCCGGCGGCCTGGCCTCCCATGCCGTCGGCGATCGCGAGGAGACGGGGACCGGCGTAGCCGGAGTCCTCGTTCCCCTCGCGGATCATGCCCTTGTGTGATCCGGCGGCGAACCGCAGGGACAGACTCATGCGCACCTCGCCGGTCGGCTCCGGGTACAACCGGTCTCGAGCCACACTGCCCACCCTCCGGTCGGGAGCGCGCACGTGTCCGTGTCCTCGGTGGGACGGATCACTGCCGCGCGCTCGCTCCGCTCGCTCATTCTCGTACTACTTCCGCAGCTCGATGACGGTCTTGCCGATGCGGATCGGTGCGCCCGGCGGAATGGGCGTCGGGGTGGTCAGCCGGGTCCGGTCGAGATACGTGCCGTTGGTGGACCCGAGATCCTCGACGATCCACTGGCCGTCACGGTCGGGATAGATCCTGGCATGGCGGCTGGACGCGTAGTCGTCGTCCAGCACGATCGTGGAGTCGTGGGCGCGGCCCAGCGTGATCGTCTGGCCGGCGAGGGCCACCGTGGTTCCCGTGAGGGTGCCCTCGGACACGACGAGCTTGGTGGGCGCACCGCGGCGCTGGCGCTGCTGCGGAGGCGCGGCCTGGCGGCCCGCCTGCTGCGGTGCGCTGGTGGCGCCGCCGCGGCGGGAGCCGCGCTGCGTCACTCTCGTTCCGAAGAGGTCGCTGCGGATGACCTGGACGGCCACGATGACGAACAGCCACAGAACGGCTAGGAAACCCAACCGCATGACCGTCAGGGTCAGCTCTGACATTGCCCCCGCTTCACCCTTCGGCTTGCCGGTAAATGATGGTCGTGCTGCCCACGACGATCCGCGAGCCGTCGCGGAGCGTAGCGCGGGTGGTGTGCTGCCCGTCCACCACGATGCCGTTGGTGGACCCGAGATCCTGGATCGTCGAGGGCGTTCCGGTCCGGATCTCACAGTGCCGGCGGGATACGCCGGGGTCGTCGATCCGCACGTCGGCTTCCGTGCTTCGGCCGAGTACGAGCGTGGGGCGCGAGATCTGGTGGCGGGTGCCGTTGATCTCGATCCAGTGCCGCTTGGGACCGCCAGGGCCGGCCGCGGGGGCCGCTCCGGCGGGTCCGGGGGCGGGACGCCGCACGCCCGCGCCGCTGGGAGGCGGCGCACTGGGCATGGGCGGGGCGCCGACCGGCGGATAGCCGTAGCCGCCCTGAGGCTGGTTCTCCGGAGGGTAGCCGTAGCCGCCCTGCGGTGAGGGCGGCCCCGCCTGCGGCTGGGAGGTGCTGGAGGCGAGGGTGCGGCTGCGGACCCGGTAGAGCCCGGTGTCGAGGTCGTCGGCCTTCTCCAGATGGACCTTGATGGGGCCCATGAAGCTGTAGCGCTGCTGCTTGGCGTAGTCGCGGACGAGGCCCGCGAGCTCGTCGCCGAGCTGCCCGGAGTAGGGGCTCAGACGGTCGTAGTCACCGGCGCTGAGCTCGACGATGAAGTCGTTGGGGACGACGGTCCGCTCGCGGTTCCAGATGGTGGCGTTGTTGTCGCACTCCCGCTGGAGGGCTCCGGCGATCTCCACCGGCTGGACCTCGGACTTGAACACCTTGGCGAAGGTGCCGTTCACCAGACCTTCGAGTCGCTGCTCGAACCGCTTCAGAACTCCCATGGGGCACCTCCTCCGTCGTTGTCGCCCTGTACTGCTTACTGATCGTATCCACGCGTGGCGGATTCGGGTGGTTCCCCATCGCTCCTGTGAGGACGAGTGTTGGTCCTCACAAGGGATCGTAGGGGCGCCGCAGGAACAGTGTCCCGCACCCGGACCGGAGTGCGGGAGGGGCCCGTCCGACGAGGGGTGCGGGGGTGCCGGGAAAGCGATGTGAAACCACCCCGTCCACCGTGCTAATGTTTCGACGTCGCCAGGGGAACGGCCCGAAAGGGAAGAACCACTGGGACGCTGCTCGGGCGAGTGGCGGAACGGCAGACGCGCTGGCTTCAGGTGCCAGTGTCCTTCGGGACGTGGGGGTTCAAATCCCCCCTCGCCCACATCGACGAGACGGTCGTCACTGCGCAAGCGGTGGCGGCCGTTTCGTGTTTTTCCTCTCCTTTCCCGGCCCTTCTCGGCCCCGCCCGCAGGTGTGACGTACGTCCCTCCCGGGCGCCCCTGACGTGCGGCCTTGCCGGCGGACCCGGTGGGACGGGATCAACTGTCCGCATGGCGAGACCAGTTGCGGCCGGCGGGGCCGCGCGGGCCGGCGGACGACTTTCGTTGCGGCGGGCGCGACGAAAGAGGGCGGTCCGGTGGGGCGGCGGGTGTCTAGGGTCGGTCGGGTGGATGTGACGGCGAAGACGCGTGCGGGATGGGCCTGGCTGAGGGGGCCGGAGCCGTGGACCCGGCGGATGCTGGCGGCGGACCTGGCGGTCGGCGGTGTGCTGGCCATCCTCGGGCTGGGCGTCGACGAGCTCAGCGGCGGGTCCGGTCCGCGGATGCTCGTGGGCTCCGTGGTCGTGGTGGCGCTGACCCTCATGCGACGGCGGCTGCCGGGGACCGCGCTCGTGCTCGCCTCGGCGGTGGGCGCCCTCCTCCCGGGGACGTTCTTCGTCACGCCCGTGCTGGCCTGGTCGGCGGGGCGGCGGATCGTCGGCGTGGGCCGGGCGGTGGCCGCCTTCGCGCTGGCCTTCGTCGCGGCGGTCGGCGCCAGCGTGGCGGACCAGTCGGCGCAGATGCGGCCGCTGCTGGTGATCGTGTTCTCCACGCTGATGTTCCTGGCCATGATTGTGATGCCGGGTCTGGCCAGCCGGTACTGGTCGCAGCGGCGCACCCTGCTGCGGGCGCTCCACGAGCGCAACGGACAGCTGCTGCGCGAGCGGGCCATGGTCGCCGGGCAGGCGAGGCTGCGCGAGCGGCAGCGCATCGCCCAGGACATGCACGACAGCCTGGGGCACCAGCTGGCCCTGATCTCCGTGCACACCGGGGCGCTGGAGGTGGATCCGGAACTCACCGGCCGTCAGCGCGAGGCGGTGGGCGTGCTGCGGCAGGCCTCGGTGGCCGCGATGCACGAGCTGCGCGAGGTCGTCGGCATCCTGCGCGACGGCGTGGAGGCTCCCGCACCGGTGGAGGAGGCCCAGCCCGCGGCGCGCGGCGTGGCCGGGATCCCGGGGGTCGTGGAGGCGGCGCGCGGCTCGGGCACCGACGTACGGCTGACCACGTCGGGGCGGCCGAGGCCGCTGGTCGCCGCGTGCGACCACGCCGCGTACCGGATCGTCCAGGAGGCCCTGACGAACGCGTACAAGCACGCTCCGGGGGCGCCGATCGCCGTCGAGCTGCGGTACGAGGACGACTCGCTGGTGGTGGAGATCGCCAACGGGCCGGCGGCCGGTCCGGCGGACGCCGAGGTGGTCTCGGGCGGGCAGGGCCTGACGGGGCTGCGCGAGCGGGCGCGGCTGGTCGGCGGGATGGTGCACGCGGGCGCCGCCGAGGGCGGCGGGTTCCGGGTGGCCGGGGTGCTCCCGTACGGGACCGAGCCGGCCGGCGTGGAGGACGTGGCCGACGACTTCGGGCAGCGGGCCCACGCGCAGACGCACGCGTCGGCCGGGGAGCAGCCGATGGACTGGGCGGCGGTCGACCGGGAGCTGGCCGTACGGGTGCGCAGCCGGACCGGCGGCGTCGCGGTGGGCTGCGGGATCGCCTTCGCGGCGGTGGTGCTGCTGGTGATCGTGCTCGGCGCCGGGGCGGTGCTGCTGGCGGATTCGGCGGGCGACGCGATGATCGGCCGGGACGAGTTCGACGCGGTGCAGGTGGGCGAGGCGGAGGCGTCCGTCCGCGACCGGCTGCCGAGCGGCGAGAACTTCATGACGGCGGGGGCGGAGCGCAAGGGGCCGGCGAAGCCGCCGGGCTCGCAGTGCCTGGCCCTGCTCGCCGAGGACGGGTCGGGAAGCTGGGGCACGGACCTGATTTACCGGTTCTGCTTCCAGGACGGCAAGCTCGTCGACAAGCAGGTCTACGAGGTCAAGCAGTAGGAGCACGGGTGACAGCCGAAGTGATCCGCGTGGTGATCGCCGACGACGAGCCGCTGATCCGGGCCGGGATCAGGATGATCCTGACCTCGGCGCAGGACATCGAGGTCGTCGCGGAGGCGGCGAACGGCCGGGAGGCGGTGGAGCTGGCCCGCTCGCACGCGCCCGACGTGATGCTCCTCGACATCCAGATGCCGGTGATGGACGGGCTGACCGCACTGGGGGAGCTGCGGCGTGCCGCGCCGCAGGTGCGCGCGCTGATCCTGACGACCTTCGGGGAGAAGGAGAACGTGCTGCGGGCGCTGGGCCAGGGCGGCGCGGGCTTCCTGCTGAAGGACTCGGCGCCGGGCGAGCTGATCGGGGCCGTCCGGGCCGCCGCGTCCGGGGACGCGTACCTCTCGCCGGGAGCCACCCGGCACGTGGTGGACCAGCTGGCGTCGGGGAAGGCCGCCGTGCGCGGCGAGGAGGCCCGGCGCCAGGTCGCGGCGCTGAGCGAGCGCGAGCGCGGTGTGCTGGCGCTGCTCGGCGAGGGGCTGTCCAATGCGGACGCGGGCCGGCGGCTGCACATGAGCGAGGCGACCGTGAAGACGTACGTGAGCCGCATCCTGGCCAAGCTGGGCTGTGAGAACCGCGTGCAGGCCGCCCTGCTGGCCAGGGACGCCGGGCTGTAGATACGGTCAGCCCGTTCGAAAAGCGATCGATGAACGGGTGGGGGCGGCGCCGATGGCGGCGGTAGCGGGGCAGCGGATTCCGGACGTGGCGGGCTTCGCGCCGCGGGTGGCTGCGGGTTCGCCCAAGGAGGAGGGCAAGGCGCTGCGCGTGCGCGTGCCGCGGTCGGCGCACGCCGCCTTCGTGGCGCCCGCCGGGCGGCCGGACGCGGTCCGGGCGGTGGAGGAGTCCAACGCGGGGCGGGTCGCCGAGCTGACTCCCATAAGGGTGGGCCGGATGGCCGCGAACCCCTTCGCGTTCCTGCGCGGGGCGGCCGGGCTGATGGCCCACGACCTGTCGGGCGGTCCCGTGACCGGGGTCGGCGCGCAGATATGCGGTGACGCCCACGCGGCGAACTTCGGCCTGTACGGGGACGCCCAGGGGCGGCTCGTGATCGACCTGAACGACTTCGACGAGACCGTGTTCGGCCCGTGGGAGTGGGACGTCAAGCGGCTGGCGACCTCGCTGGTGCTGGCCGGCCGGGTGGCCGGCGCGGACGAGGACACCTGCCGGGCGGCCGCCCTGGACGCGGTGGGCGCCTACCGGCGGACCATGCGGCTGCTGGCCAAGTTGCCCGCCCTCGACGCGTGGAACGCCATCGCGGACGAGGAGCTCGTCTCGCACACGGACGCCCGCGATCTGCTGGGCACGCTGGAGCGGGTCTCGGAGAAGGCCCGCAACAACACCTCCGCCCGGTTCGCCGCCAAGTCGGCGGTGACGGGGCCGGACGGCGCCCTGCGCTTCGTCGACGCGCTGCCCGTGCTGCGCCGCGTCGGTGACGAGGAGGCGGCGGCCGTGGCGGCCTCGCTCGGCACCTACCTCCAGACGCTGCAGGGCGACCGGCTGCCGCTGCTGGCCCGGTACGCGATCCAGGACGTGGCCTTCCGCGTGGTGGGCACCGGGAGCGTCGGCACCCGCTCGTACGTGGTGCTGCTGCTGGACCACCGGGGCGAGGCGCTGGTGCTCCAGGTGAAGGAGGCGCGGCCCTCGGTGCTGCTGCCGCACCTGCCCGCGCTGGGCTTCACCTCGCCGCCCGAGGAGCACGAGGGCCGCCGGGTGGTCGCCGGGCAGAAGCGGATGCAGGTGGTCTCCGACATCATGCTGGGCTGGACCACGGTGGAGGGCCGGCCGTTCCAGGTGCGGCAGTTCCGCAACCGCAAGGGCAGCGTGGACCCGGCGGCGCTGGCCGTCGAGCAGATCGACGACTACGGGCGGATGACCGGCGCCCTGCTGGCCCGGGCGCACGCGCACAGCGCCGACCCGCGGCTGCTGGCCGGCTACTGCGGCAAGAACGAGGAGCTGGACGAGGCGATGGCGGCCTTCGCGGTGGCCTACGCCGACCGGACCGAGGCCGACCACGCCGACCTGGTGGCGGCCGTGCGGGGCGGGCGGATCGCCGCGGAAGCCGGGGTCTAGGGCCGTGCCGGACCGTGGTGCGGGCGGGCGGCGTCCCTTTCCGGGCCGCCGCCGGGAGGTGCCCCCGGTGAAGACGTCGCCCGTGCGGGTGGGCCGTAGGCTGGCCGGGTGAGCGAGCAGACCGAGCAGCCCGAGCAGACAGTCCCCGGTGGTTCCGGCGACTCCTCCACCGGTGAGGAGCGCCCCGAGGCGCGCCTGGAGCGGGCCGTACGGGCCGCCGAGCAGGCGCTGATCGAGTTCGAGATCGCGGTGGAGACCTTCCGCGTGGAGGTGGAGAACTTCTCCCGCCTGCACCACCAGAAGCTCGGCCCCATGTACTCCAGGCTCGACGAGCTGGACGCGCTGATCGCCGAGGCGAAGGCGGCCCGCAGCGGGGACCGCGACGATCTGCGCCGGGCCAAGGAGGCGCGCGCGCTGGTCATGCCGATGCCGGGGGTGGACGAGCTGTTCCACGACTGGCTGGGCTCGGACGGGATCTCCGACGACGCCGCCGCGATGCTCACCGACCGGCCCGTGCGGCCGCCGGAGCGGGTGCGGCCCTCGGAGGAGGTGCGCCGTCTGTACCGCGAGCTGGTCCGCCAGGCGCACCCCGACCTCGCCCAGGAGGAGGCGGAGCGGGAACGGCGCGACGCGTTCATCGCGCGCGTCAACGCCGCGTACGGCCGGGGCGACGAGGGGCTGCTGCGCGAGCTGGCCGAGGAGTGGGCGGCCGGCCCGGTCCCGGAGGCGGCCGCCCCGAGCGAGAGCGAGGAGCTGTACGCCCGGCTGGAGTGGCTGGCGCAGCGCAAGGAGCTGCTGGCGCTGGTGGCCCGGGAGCTGGAGGAAGGTGCGATCGGGTCGATGCTGAGGATGGCGCCCGACGATCCGGACCGGCTGCTGGAGGAGATCGCGGAGCAGCTGCTGGCGCAGGTTTCCGAGCGCGAGGCGGAACTGGCGGCGGTGCTCGCCGCCGAGTGACCGGGCCGGCCGGCGCCGGCGGGGCACGACGCACCCGTCGGATAGGTTGGAAGGACCATCTGCGATGAGAGAAGGCGACGTATGAACTTCGGACCGCTTCCCTCGGTGGACGCCGCCGCGGTGCCCTCCGAAGGCTTTGTCCTCGACGTCCGTGAGGACGACGAATGGGCGGCCGGTCACGTCGAGGGTGCGCTGCACATCCCGATGAGCGACTTCGTCGCCCGCTTCGGTGAGCTGACGGAGGCCGTCGAGGACGGCCGCCGGGTGTACGTGATGTGCCGGGTCGGCGGGCGTTCCGCGCAGGTCACCCAGTATCTGGTGCGCCAGGAGATCGACGCCGTGAACGTCGACGGCGGGATGCAGGCCTGGGACGGTGCCGGACGCCCGATGGTGACGGACAGCGGGAGCCCGGCCTTCGTGCTGTAGCCCTGTGGCCCTGAAGCCCTGTGGTCCCTGCTCAGCCGAGGGGGTGGGCGGCCAGCAGGTCGCCCAGGGCCTCCTCGTGCGCGGCGGCCGGGCCCAGCTGGAGCTCCAGCTGCTTGGCCCAGGCGTGGTAGCGGTGCAGCGGGTAGTCGGTGTCGGCGCCGAAGCCGCCGTGCAGGTGCTGGGCGGTCTGCACGACCCGGCGCACGCCCTCCGAGGCCCAGATCTTGGCGACCGCGACGTCACCGGAGCTCGGCAGCGGCCCGCCGGCGCCGCCGGTCGCGGCGTCGAGCCGCCAGGCGGCCTGCCAGAGGGTGACCTCCATGGCGCGCAGGTCGATGTAGCGGTCGGCGGCCTGGACGGCGACGGCCTGGAAGGTGGCCACCGGGAAGCCGAACTGCTCGCGCTTGCCGGTGTACTGGCTGGTCATGGTGAGGACGCCCTCGCCGAGCCCGAGGGCCAGCGCGCAGGTGCCGGTGGCGAGGAGCTGGCGGAGCCGCTCCCAGGCTTCCGGGGCTTCGATGAGGTGGGCGGTGTCCACCCGTACGCCGTCCAGGGCGAGTTCGGCGAGCCGCTCGCCGCTGGTGGAGACCTGCTCGGCGAGGGCGAGGCCCTCGGCGGTGCGCGGGACGAGCGCGAGGACGGCGTCGCCCTCGCCGGTGTGGGCCGGTACGGCGATCCAGTCGGCGCTCTGCGCCCAGGGGACGGCGGTCTGCGTGCCGTCCAGGATCCAGTCCGCGCCTTCGCGGCGGGCGGTGACGGCGAGTTCGGCCGGGTCGTGGCCGGAGCGGCCGTGCGCGGCGGCGGTGAGCACGAGCGTGCCGCATCCGGCGGCGGGCAGCAGGGCGGCGGCCAGTTCGGGGCTGCCGTGGGCCTGGACGGCCATGGCGGCGGCGCAGTGCTCCAGCAGCGGAACCCGTGCCAGCACCCGGCCCGCCTCGCGCAGCACCAGGCACAGGGCGATGGCGTCCAGGCCGGCGCCCCCGTGCTCCTCGGCGAGGACCAGGCTCAGCAGGTCGGACCCGGCGAGCCCGGCCCACAGCGGGCGGTCGAAGTCTTCGGCGACGGCGCCCGGGGTGAGCGCGGGGCTGGGCACGCCGTCGGGTGCGACGTCCGCGAACACGGCCCTGGCCGCCTCGACGGCGGCCTGCTGCTCCTCGGTGAAGGTGAAGTCCACTGCCTGTCCTCCCGCGCGCATTCAGGTCTGACGGTGCGTCAAGATAGAACACGTTCTGGAAATTGGACAGAGCAGCTTCACGAGTCGTGGGCCCTAGCGGTCGAAGTCGATCTCCACTTCCTCCGTCAGCGGGTGCGACTGGCAGGCCAGCACGAACCCGGCCTCCGTCTCCTCGGCCTCCAGCGCGAAGTTCCGGTCCATCCGGACCTCGCCCGACACCAGGAACGCCCGGCAGGTGCCGCAGACCCCGCCCTTGCAGGCGTACGGGGCGTCCGCGCGGTTGCGCAGCACCGCGTCCAGCAGGGATTCCCCGTCCTGGACCGGCCAGGTGCCGGAGCGGCCGTCGAGCCGCGCGGTGACCCGCCCCTGCGCGGCGGCCGCCGAAGCCGCCGTACGGTCCGGCGCCGTGGGCTCCTCGACGTGGAAGATCTCCTCGTGCACCCGGGTCCGTACGACGCCGAGCACGCTCAGGGCCCGCTCCGCGCCCTGCACCAGACCGTAGGGGCCGCACAGGAACCAGCCCGTCACCTCCGCCACCGGGAGCAGCGCGGGCAGCAGGGCCGCCAGCCGCTCCTCGTCCAGGCGTCCGGAGGGCAGCCCGGACTCCTGCTCCTCCCGGGAGAGGACCGTCACCAGCTGGAACCGCGCCGGGTACCGGTCCTTGAGGTCGGCGACCTCCTCCAGGAACATCGTCGAGGCCGCCGTACGGTCGCTGCGCACGAGGCAGAACCGGGCGTCGGGCCGGGCGGCCAGCAGGCTCGCGGCGATGGACAGCACGGGCGTGATGCCGCTGCCGCCGACGATCGCCGCATAGTGCCCCGAGGCCGGGGCGGCGGCGGGCTCCAGCACGAACCGGCCGGCCGGGACCATGACGTCGAGGACGTCCCCGGCCGCGATCTCCTTGTGGGCGAAGGTGGAGAACTCCCCGCCCTCCACCAGCCGCACCCCGACCCGCAGCTCCGCCGGGCCCGGGCCCTGCGGCGCCGGGGCGGGGGAGCAGATCGAGTAGGTGCGGCGGACCTCGGTGCCGCCCTCGGGGGCGGCGCGCCGCAGGGTCAGGTGCTGGCCGGGGGCGTGCCGGTACTCCTCGCGCAGTTCCGCGGGAACCCGGAGGGTCAGTGCCACCGAGTCGTCGGTGAGCCGGTCGACAGCCGCCACCGTCAGCGGGTGGAACGCGCCGTGGCGGGGGGCGGCCATCTAGAGCTCCTTGAAGTGGTCGAACGGTTCGCGGCAGGCGGTGCAGCGGCGCAGCGCCTTGCATGCGGTGGAGGAGAACCGGCTGAGCAGTTCGGTGTCGGTCGATCCGCAGTTCGGGCAGCGGACCGACAGGGTGAGCGGGACCGGTCCGCCGGCCGCGTGCGGGCGGGGCGGGGCGATGCCGAACTCGGCGAGCTTGCGGCGGCCCTCGGCGCTGATGTCGTCGGTCGACCAGGCGGGGGCCAGCACGGTGCTCACGCGCACCTCGGGGATGCCGTGGCCGATCAGGACCCGCTCGATGTCCGCCGACATGGCCTCGATGGCCGGGCAGCCGGTGTAGGTGGGCGTGAGGGTGACCTCGGCATGGCCGTCCTCGTGCATCCGCACGCCGCGCACCACGCCGAGCTCGCCGAGGGTGAGCACGGGCAGCTCGGGGTCCGGGACGGAACCGGCCAGCTCGGCCAGCTCCGCCTCCAGGCGGGTCACTCCGGCGTCGGTGGTCACCATGACGCCCCCGGGTGGCTGCGGTGCAGGTGCTGCATTTCGGCGAGCATCCGCCCGAACGGCTCGGTGTGCAGGCCCTGCCGGCCGGCCCCGGCCGCCCAGGCGCCGGTGCGCGGTCCCTCGGGCAGAGCGAGACCGGCCCGCTCCAGTACGCCGGTGAGCGCGGTCAGCCAGCGCTCTTCCAGGGCGGCCCAGTCGATGCCGTCGATCCCCTCGACCGGCTGGAACATCTCCCCGGTGTACTTCCACAGGGCGTCCAGGGCGGTCCGCATGCGGAGCCGGCTCTCCTCGGTGCCGTCGCCGAGCCGCAGGGTCCACTGCTGGGCGTGGTCGCGGTGGTACGCGGTCTCCTTGACGGCCTTGGCCGCGAGCGGGGCGAACGGGCCGTCCCCGCGGGCCAGCTCCGCGTAGAGCTCGTGCTGGTGGAAGGAGAAGTAGAGCTGGCGGGCGATGGTGTGGGCGAAGTCGCCGTTCGGCTGCTCGACCAGCTGGAGGTTGCGGAAGGACCGCTCCTCGCGCAGGTAGGCCAGCTCGTCCTCGTCGCCGGCCATGGACAGCAGGATGCGGGCCTGGCCGAGCAGGTCGAGGGCGATGTTGGCCAGGGCGACCTCCTCCTCCAGGACGGGGGCGTGCCCGGACCACTCGGCGAGGCGGTGGGAGAGGATCAGCGCGTCGTCGCCGAGCGCGAGAGCCGCCGCGGCGGTGGTGCCGGTGGTGCTGGTCGTGCCGGCGGTGCCGGTCGTGCCGGTGCCGGTGTCCGTGCTGGTCACAGGTGGCTCACCCCCTCCGGGATGTCGTAGAAGGTCGGGTGCCGGTACGGCTTGTCGGCGGACGGGGCGAAGAACGGGTCCCGCTCGTCCGGCGAGGAGGCGGTGATCTCGGTGGAGGGCACCACCCAGATCGAGATCCCCTCGCCGCGCCGCGTGTAGAGGTCGCGGGCGTTGCGCAGGGCCATCTCCGCGTCGGGGGCGTGCAGGCTTCCCGCGTGCGTGTGCGAGAGGCCGCGGCGCGAGCGCACGAAGACCTCCCACAGGGGCCAGTTCTGCGTCATACCCGTGCCTCCTCGTTCTGTTCGGCGTTCGCCGCCGCTTGCCTTGCCGCCTGCTTGTCCGCATACGCCGCGGCGGCGTCGCGCACCCAGGCGCCTTCCTCGTGGGCCGTGCGCCGCTGGCTGATCCGCTGCTCGTTGCAGGGACCGTTGCCCTTGAGCACGTCCCAGAACTCGGCCCAGTCGATGGCGCCGAAGTCGTGGTGCCCGCGCTCCTCGTTCCACTTCAGGTCCGGGTCGGGCAGGGTCAGGCCGAGGGACTCGGCCTGCGGGACGGCGATGTCCACGAACCGCTGGCGCAGCTCGTCGTTCGAGTGGCGCTTGATCCGCCAGGCCATCGACTGCGCCGAGTGCGCCGACTCGTCGTCCGGCGGGCCGAACATCATCAGCGAGGGCCACCACCAGCGGTCCACCGCGTCCTGCGCCATCGCGTGCTGGGTCTCGGTGCCCTGCGAGAGGGCGAGGAGCAGCTCGTACCCCTGGCGCTGGTGGAAGGACTCCTCCTTGCAGATGCGGACCATGGCGCGTGCGTAGGGCCCGTAGGAGCAGCGGCAGATCGGCACCTGGTTGGTGATGGCCGCGCCGTCCACGAGCCAGCCGATCGCGCCGACGTCCGCCCAGGTCAGGGTGGGGTAGTTGAAGATCGAGGAGTACTTCTGCTTCCCCGAGTGCAGCTTGTCGAGCAGCTCGTCGCGGCTGGTGCCGAGCGTCTCGGCCGCGCTGTAGAGGTACAGCCCGTGGCCGGCCTCGTCCTGCACCTTGGCCATCAGGATCGCCTTGCGGCGCAGCGAGGGCGCGCGGGTGATCCAGTTGGCCTCGGGCTGCATGCCGATGATCTCGGAGTGGGCGTGCTGTGCCATCTGACGGACCAGGGAAGCGCGGTACTCGTCGGGCATCCAGTCGCGCGGCTCCACGCGCTCGTCCGCCGCCACGGCGGCGTCGAACGCCGCCGCGAGCTGTGTGCCCAGGTCAGCAGTCATGCCCGTCCCGTCCGTCCTGTCTGCCCCGAGGGCCGTGTCCGGTCCCGTCTCCGGGGTCACTGCCACCATTCCGGCCCCTTGTCAGTGTCTTCCGTCCGCCCGACCGACCGATCGTTCGGTTCATCCGCTTCAATGGTGAGACGGCGGCCCGTAGGGTGTCAACCTCTGTGGTCAACCCTGTGGACGCCGGACGATCGGGGCGGGATGGATTCGAACGGGCACGAGCTCGCCGAAGAGGCCGCTCCGCCACCGCCCCGAGCGCCCGGAATAGCCGGTCTGTCCGCCCCGTACCGCGTCGTGACGGCCCTGGCCCTGGGGGCGGTCGCCGTGGCGGCCTGCACGCACCTCGCGTTCGTCTTCCTCCACGTGGCGCCGTCCAACACGGTCAGCAAGCAGCACGCGCGGACGATCGACAGCTGGATCTATCCCGAGTTCGAACAGAACTGGAAGCTCTTCGCCCCCAATCCGCTCCAGCAGAACATCGCCGTGGAGGTGCGCGCGGAGGTGCGGACCGCCGCCGGCGAGCTGATCACCACCGACTGGCGCGACCTGAGCGCCGAGGACACCGCCGCCATCCGGCACAGCCTGCTGCCGAGCCACACCCGGCAGAACGAGCTCCGCCGGGCCTGGGACTTCTTCACCGGCTCCCACGACGAGGACAACAAGCCGACCGGGGAGCGCGGCGAGCTCTCCGAGGAGTACCTGCGGCGGATCGCGGTGAACCGGCTCTCCCCGCGGTACGCGGGCGATCACATCCTGCGGATCCAGCTGCGCTCGGCCTCCACGGCGGTGCCCGCGCCGGAGTGGAGCACCGAGACCACCGACACCCAGACCTACTACCGGGAGCTGCCGTGGTGGACGGTGTGAGGCGGGCCCGGGCGGCTCTCGGGCGTGCGGCCGCGAAGGTCACCGGGCAGGCGCTGGGCCCGTACCAGAGCGCCGTGGTGCGCATCGGCTTCGCCGGGACCTGGCTCTTCTTCCTGCTGTGCGAGTTCCCCGTCCGCGCGGAGCTCTACGGGCCGGACGGGCCGTGGAGCTGGCGCCTCGCGGAGCGGCTGACCGACTCCAACGGTGCCTTCACGGTGCTGATGTGGTCCGACTCGACGCTGTGGTTCGAGATCGTCTACGCGGTCTCGGTGCTGGCGAGCGTGGGGCTGCTGCTGGGCTGGCGCACGCGGGCGACGTCCGTGGTGTTCATGGTCGGGGTGCTGTCGCTGCAGAACCGCAGCGTGTTCATGGGCGACGGCGGGGACAACGTCATCCACCTGATGGCGATCTACCTGGTGCTGACCCGGTGCGCGCAGGTGTGGTCGCTGGACGCGCGGCGGGCCCGGCTGCGGGGGTCCGCCTCCGCGGGAGCCGCCGGGCCGGTGCTGTGGGGCGTGCTGGGGCTCGTGTTCGCCTACGGGGCGGCGACCGGCGGGTTCGGCTACGGCTGGCTGGCGGCCTTCGCGGCGGTGTGGGTGGTCTGCGGGCTGTGGTGGGTGGTGGAGCGCCACGAGCCGGAGGGGGAGGGGCGGGCGGTCCTCGACGTCCTGGCCAACCTGCTGCACAACGCGGGCCTGCTGGTGATCATGGCGGAGGTCTGCCTGATCTACGCCACGGCGGGCTGGTACAAGATCCAGGGGTCGCGGTGGCAGGACGGGACGGCCTTGTACTACCCCCTGGGGCTGGACTACTTCACCCCGTGGCCGGGGCTGTCGGCGCTGGTGGCGGGGAGCGGGACGCTGGTGATGCTGCTGTCGTACGGGACGGTGGCGGTGCAGGTGGCGTTTCCGTTCACGCTGTTCAACCGGCGGATCAAGAACGTGCTGCTGGCCGTGATGATGCTGGAGCATGCGGGGATCGCGGTGCTGCTGGGCCTGCCGTTCTTCTCTTTGGCGATGATCGCCGCCGACGCGGTCTTCTTGCCGACGGTCTTCCTGACCTGGCTGGGCGCCCGCGCCACGGCCCTGCGCCCGACCCGCGCCGCGGCCTCCGCCGAGCCGCTCCCGGCAACGGCAGAACCCGAGCCGGTCCCCCGCTGAGCCCGCCCCGCGGCGCCGCTGCCGGGGACCAGCCCCCGGACCCCCGGTCCTCAAACGCCGGACGGGCTGGAAATCCAGCCCCTCCGGCGTTTGAGGAGCGGGTCCGGGCAGAGCCCGGGGAACGGTGGAAGGGCGGGGCGGGGAGAGGCTCCGCGCAGCGGTACGTGCGGTGGGCCTTAGGGTCGGGGGATGGGTGAGCGGGTGGGTGTGGACGAGACGGTGCGGGAGTGGCGGGAGGCCGCCGAGCGGGCGGACCTCGTGCTGCTCGACGGGTTCCACGCGCTGAAGCACGCCCTGCGCTTCGGCGCCGACGTACGCATGGCCCTCGCAGAGGACCCCGCCGAGATCCGCGCGCTCGCCGCCACCCTGGCCCCCGACGTGGAGGCCGACGTGGCCCGGCTGGTGCGCCGGGCCACGCTCAAGGGGCTGCTCCCCCGCGTGCACCCCACCGGCGTCGCGGCCCTCGCCGTACGGCCCGACCGGGCGGCCGGCCTCGCCGCGCTCGGGCGGATGCCCCGGCCCGCGCCCGTCGTCGTGCTCGACAACCCCCGCAACCTCGGCAACGTCGGCGCCGTCGTCCGCCTCGCCGCCGGTTTCGGCGCCACCGGCGTGGTGACCCGCGGCGACCTCGACCCCTGGCACCCGAACGTGGTCCGGGCCGGGGCCGGTCTGCACTACGCCACCACCGTCGAGCGCCTCGCACTGGACGAGCTGCCGCCCGGGCCGCTCTACGCACTGGACCCGGAGGGCGTGGACATCCGTGCCCTCACCCTCCCGGACGACGCCCTGCTCGCCTTCGGCTCGGAGCGCCACGGGATCTCACCGGAGCTCCGGGACCGGGCCGACCACCTCGTCTCCCTGCCCATGCGCCCGCAGGTCTCCAGCTACAACCTCGCCACCAGCGTCGCCATGACCCTCTTCCACTGGGGCGGCCCGCCGGCCGGCGAAGAGGGCGGCGAGCACGCCTAGCGCGCCCCCGGCCAGGACCAGCGCGGCCGCGCCGAGCGTCGTCCCGTCCGGGTGGACCAGCGACTGGCCGCGCAGCGCCTGCCAGGTCAGCAGGGCGAGCACGGCCGCGTACACCGCACCGGCCACGAAGACCAGCCGCACCCGTACGCGTGCGTCGCGCAGCCGGGCGAAGCGCGGGGCGAGCGCGGCCAGGACGAGCACGAGGAGCGGGAGCAGCTGCAGGGCGTGCATGCCGAAGAAGTGCGGGATGCGCAGGTCTCCGCCGGTGGTGGACCAGCCGGTGAGGAACATCCCGGGGCCGCCGTCGGGCACGCCCACGCTGTGCCCGCCGTTCTCCAGGACCTCGGCGCCGGCCGCGTCGAGGCGCTGCTGCTCGTCGGTGGGCAGGGTCATCAGGACGGCGAGTCCGGCACCGGTCAGCGCGAGGACCGTGGAGATCCGGATCGACCAGGTCGTGGCCCGGTCGGCGGTCCCGGCGTGCCAGAGCAGCACGGCGATGACGAGCGTGGCGAGCCACAGCACCACCACGGTGTTGCCCATGAGCGAGTAGACCTGGGTGTCGAAGGGCGTCGCGCTGTTGAAGTGGCTGCGCACCCCGCGCAGGACCTGGAGGGTGATCAGCACCATTTCCCCGGCGCTCGCGGCGACCACGACCGTGCCGGCCCACCAGGCGGCCCGGCGCAGCCGCCGCCGGTCCTCGCCCAGCAGCGAGATCATCCAGGCCAGGCTCAGGCAGTACGCGACGAACGAGACCGAGAACTTGAAGGGCTTGGCCCAGATCGGCGCCCCGGTCAGCACGCGGTCGTCGACCAGGAGTCCGACGGCGGAGCCGGCCGCCCATAAGGCCATCACCAGGGCGAACAGCACCAGCGGACGGTGCCAGGTACGCCAAGAGGACATCAGCATTCATACCCCCGTCATGAATGGATAGCGACACTCTCCGCTATCTGATAGTGCCACTATCTATGATGGGGGTGGACAGGGCAAGCGAAAACAGGGTGAACACACGTGCGCATCGGTGAGTTGAGCCGGCGGACCGGGGTGCCGGTACCGACGATCAAGTACTACCTGCGGGAGGGTCTGCTCCCGGCGGGGGAGCTGACGAGCCCCAACCAGGCCAGCTACGGGGACGTGCACGAGCGCCGGCTCCGGCTGGTCCGTGCGCTGCTGGAGGTCGGCGGACTCTCGGTGGCGGCCATCGGCGAGGTGCTCGTGGCCGTCGACGACAAGGAGCAGCCGGTGCACAAACTGCTGGGCACGGCGACCCGGTGCCTGGTGCCCGGATACGGCGAAGCCGGCGGCAGCGAAGGTACGGAGGACGCGGAGACCGTCCTGGCCCGGGAGCGGGTGACGCGGCTGGTCGCGTCGCGCGGCTGGCACATCGATCCCGGCAACAAGGCGGTCGAGGCGCTGGTGGCCGCGCTGGCCTCGCTCGACCGGGTGGGGCAGGGAGGCTTCGTGGACGTGCTCGACGACTACGCGGAGGCGGCCGAGCGCGTGGGCCGCGCGGACCTGGACTACACCGCCGGCCGGGTGGCCCGCGAGGACCTGGTGGAGGCGGTGGTCGTCGGCACGGTGCTGGGCGACGCGGTCTTCGCCGCCCTGCGCAGGATGGCCCAGGTGGACGCCTCCGTCCGAACCTTCGGAGAGGAGGCGTCCAGGGCCTGATCGGAGGGGACTACGCCTGGCGGCGGACCTCCACCACCCGGAAGCGGTTCGCGACGAAGGCGCCGTCGCACAGCGCGGCGTTGGCCGCGGGGTTGCCGCCCGAGCCGTGGAAGTCCGAGAACGCGGCGGTCTGGTTGACGTACACCCCGCCGGTCAGGTTCAGCGAGAGCTGCGCGGACTCCTCCAGGCAGACCTCCTCGATCGCCCGCTCGGTGTCCGCGGACGTCGTGTACGCGCCCACCGTCATGGCGCCCTTCTCCCGCACCGTGCGGCGCAGCAGGTCGAGGGCGTCGGCGGTGGTGTCCACGGCCACGGCGAAGGAGACCGGGCCGAAGCACTCCGAGAGGTAGGGCGCCTCCGGGTCGGGCTTGGCCGCGTCCAGCTTGACCAGGACGGGGGTGCGGACCACGGCCTGCGGGAACTCGGGGTTCACGACCTCACGGGAGGCCAGCGCGACCTCACCCAGTCCGGCCGCCGCGTCCAGCCGGGCCTTGACGTCCGGGTTGACCAGCGCGCCGAGCAGCGCGTTGGCCCGGCCGTCGTCGCCCAGCAGGCCGCCGACCGAGGCCGCGAGGTCGGCGACGACCTCGTCGTACGTCTTGTGGCCGGCGTCCGTGGCGATGCCGTCGCGCGGGATCAGCAGGTTCTGCGGGGTGGTGCACATCTGGCCGCTGTACAGGGACAGGGAGAACGCGAGGTTCGCCAGCATGCCCTTGTAGTTGTCGGTGGAGTCCAGGACGACGGTGTTGACGCCGGCCTTCTCCGTGTAGACCTGCGCCTGGCGGGCGTTGGCCTCCAGCCAGTCGCCGAACTCCGTGGACCCGGTGTAGTCGATCAGCTTGATCTCGGGGCGGACCGCGAGGGCCTTGGCGATGCCCTCGCCCGGACGCTCGACCGCGAGCGCGACCAGGTTCGGGTCGAAGCCCGCCTCGGCCAGGACCTCGCGCGCCACCTGGACGGTGAGCGCGAGCGGCAGCACGGCCCGCGGGTGCGGCTTGACCAGCACCGCGTTGCCGGTGGCGAGGGAGGCGAACAGGCCGGGGTAGCCGTTCCAGGTCGGGAAGGTGTTGCACCCGATCATGAGGGCGATGCCGCGCGGGACCGCCGTGAAGCTCTTGCCGAGGTTCAGCGGGTCCTTCTTGCCCTGGGGCTTGGACCAGTCGGCCTGCCCCGGGACCCGGGTCTGCTCCTCGTACGCGTACGCCACCGCCTCCAGGCCGCGGTCCTGTGCGTGCGGGCCGCCCGCCTGGAACGCCATCATGAACGCCTGGCCGCTGGTGTGCATGACCGCGTGCGCGAACTCGTGGGTGCGGGCGGAGATGCGGGCCAGGATCTCGATGCAGACCAGGGCGCGCGCCTCGGGTCCCGCGTCGCGCCAGGCGGCCATGCCGGCCTTCATGGCGGGCAGCAGCACGTCCGGGTCGGCGTGCGGGTACTCGACGCCGAGCTCCGGGCCGTACGGGGACACCTCGGCGCCCGTCCAGCCGTCGGTGCCGGGCTGGCCGAGGTCGAGGCGCGTGCCGCGCAGGGCCTCGAAGGCGGCGAGCCCGTCGGCCGGCGCGGTCTCGCCGTACGCCTTGGGGTGCTCGGGATGCGGGGACCAGTAGGCGCGGCTGCGGATCGCCGACAGGGCCTGGTCCAGGGTGGGCCGGTGCTTGGCGGACAACTGGGGGACGGTGAGCTCGGCGGCCATCAGGGACCAACTCCTCGTTGAGCCGGGCGAAGAACAGCAGACTGGAGTTAGAGTAACCGAACGATCGGTCGGGACAAGAGGGCCCGGCGGGCCTGTGGATAAGTCGGTGCGGGAGGATCAGGACATGACAGCAATCGAGCGGTCCCGCACTGTGGCGGTCGTCGGCGCGGGCACCATGGGCCAGGGCATCGCCCAGGTCGCCCTTCTCGCAGGTCACCGCGTGCTGATCTACGACATCGACGCGAACCTCGCCGCCGACGGCGTCGGCTTCGTGCAGGACCGCGTCGACCGGATGGCCGCCAAGGGCCGTCTCGACCGGGCCGAGGCCGAGGACGCGATCGGCCGAATCGGTGCGGCGGCCGCCCTCGGGGACCTCGCCGGGGCCGCCCTCGTCATCGAGGCGGTGGTCGAGAACGTCACCGTCAAGCAGGCGCTCTTCGCCGCACTCGAAGAGGTGGTGGCGCCGGACGCGCTGCTGGCCACGAACACCTCCTCCCTCTCGGTCACCGAGCTCGCCGCCGGGCTCGCGCACCCCGGCCGCTTCCTCGGCCTGCACTTCTTCAACCCGGCCCCGCTGCTCCCGCTCGTCGAGGTGGTCAGCGGTTTCGCGACCGACCCGGCAGCCGCCGAGCGCGCGTACCGCACCGTCCTCGGCTGGGGGAAGACGCCGGTCCGCTGCGCCGACACCCCCGGCTTCATCGTCAACCGGATCGCCCGCCCCTTCTACGCCGAGGCCTTCGCGGTGTACGAGGAGCAGGGCGCCGACCCGGCCACCATCGACGCCGTGCTCCGCGAGAGCGGCGGCTTCAAGATGGGCCCGTTCCAGCTGACCGACCTGATCGGCCAGGACGTCAACGAGGCCGTGACCCGCTCCGTGTGGGAGTCCTTCTTCCGCAGCCCCAAGTTCACCCCCTCCCTGGCGCAGCGCCGGCTGGTCCAGTCGGGCCGCCTCGGCCGCAAGTCGGGCCACGGCTGGTTCCCGTACGGCCCGGAGGCCGTCGCGGCGCAGCCGCACACCGCCGGACCCGAGGAGGCCCCGGACAAGGTCACCGTGGTGGGCGACCTCGGGCCCGCGGCGGAGCTGGCCGACCTGCTGGAGGAGGCCGGGATCGCGGTGACGGCCACCGAGCACGGGGGTCCGTACATCCAGCTGCCCGGCGAGGGCCAGCTGGTCCTGGCGGACGGGAAGACCTCGGTCGAGTTCGCGGACGTCGTGTACTTCGACCTCGCGTTCGACTACCGCGGTGCCACCCGGATCGCGCTCTCCGCCAGCGAGGACACCAGCGAGGGGACCCTCGCCGAGGCGATCGGCCTCTTCCAGAAGCTGGGCAAGCAGGTCTCCGTCATCGGCGACGTCCCCGGCATGATCGTCGCCCGGACCGTCGCGATGCTGATCGACCTCACGGCGGACGCCGTGGCCCGCGGTGTGGCCTCCGCCGAGGACATCGACACGGCGATGCGGCTCGGGGTCAACTACCCGGTGGGCCCCGCCGAATGGCACGACCGGCTCGGCCGGGACTGGGCCTACGACCTGCTCCACCACCTCGACGAGCGCTGTCCCGGCGGCCGGTACGCGCCCTCGCTGGCGCTGTTCAAGCTGGGCTACGCCGCAGGTGACGAGGAGGAGGCCGAATGACCACGGTCAAGCGCGACACGTACACTCCCGAGACGCTGCTGTCCGTGGCCGTCCAGGTCTTCAACGAGCGCGGCTACGACGGCACGTCGATGGAGCACCTCTCCAAGGCCGCGGGCATCTCGAAATCCTCGATCTACCACCACGTCACGGGCAAGGAGGAGCTGCTGCGGCGCGCCGTCAGCCGCGCCCTCGACGGGCTCTTCGCGGTGCTGGAGGAGCCGGGGGCGGTCCGCGGCCGGGCGGTCGACCGCGTCGAGTACGTCACGCGCCGCACGGTCGAGGTGCTGGTCTCCGAGCTGCCGTACGTGACGCTGCTGCTGCGCGTGCGCGGCAACACCCGGACCGAGCGCTGGGCGCTGGAACGCCGCCGCGAGTTCGACCACCAGGTGGCGGACCTGCTCAAGGCCGCCGCGGCCGACGGCGACCTGCGGGCGGACGTGGACATCCGGCTGGCCACCCGCCTGCTCTTCGGCATGGTCAACTCCCTCGTCGAGTGGTACCGCCCGCACCCGGGAACCAGCCAGGACCAGCTCGCGGACGCGGTGGTCAGCATGGCCCTGGACGGCCTGCGCACCACCCGCTGACCAGCGGGTAAACCCCCCCGACGGACCGTCGGACGGTTCTGTACTCTGATCATGATTTCGGTCTTGAGCACGTTCAAAACGGCGTGTTCAGGACAATCATGTTCGAAACGAAAATGGGGGGGCCGGTGCGTAGTCGCCGTCTCGTAGTTTCCGCTGCCGCCATCGTCGCGGCCAGCGTGGGTTTCCTGCCCGGAACGGCCCAGGCCGCGGATCCGTCCGCGCCCGTGGCCCGCCCCGCGGCGAAGGCTCCGGACCTGAAGAAGGCCGGAGCGTCGAACATCAAGACCTTCAAGAGCGGCGCCGAGAAGACCCGCCGGGTCGGGGCGTCCGCCGCCGCCCGGGCGGACGTCGCCGTCGCGGGCAATCCTGATCTGAAGGTCGCCCTGAGCGCGACCAACACCGGCGCGCACTCCCTCCAGCTGTGGGCGGACATCACGAGCGCCGATGCCGCACTCGAGGTCACCGTCTCCTGGGGCGACGGGAAGGTGGACAAGCTCGCCGCCTCCGGCTCCGCCCAGCTGTTGCCGCTGCACACCTACGCCGAGGTCGGCGAGTACAAGATCAAGGTCGTCGTGAACGACGTCGCCAACAAGGTGTCCATCGAGAACGAGCTCGAGGTCGTGACCTCGGGTTCCGAGTTCACGCCGTACGAGCCCACGCGTCTGCTGGACACCCGCGAGGGGTTCCGCGCGCCGAAGGCCAAGGTCGCCCCGTACAGCTCCGCCCGGGTGAAGGTCGGCGGCTACGGCACGATCCCGGCCGGCGTGCAGGCCGTGGTCCTCAACGTCACCGTCACCAACACGACCAGTGGCGGGCACATCACGGCCTACGACACGGGCAACGTGCGGCCGAACGCCTCGAACATCAACTTCGAGCCCGGCCAGACCGTTCCGAACCTGGTCGTCGTACCGGTCGGCAACGACGGCTCCGTGGACCTCTACAACGGCGGCTGGGAGTCGGTCGACCTGATCGCCGACATCACCGGCTACTTCATGCCGAAGGCGGCCAACGGCTACACGCCGATGGACCCGACCCGCTTCGTCGACACCCGCGAGGGCCTCGGCACGAACAAGGGCCAGGTCCCCGGCCAGACGAGCTTCGGCACGCAGATCGCCGGCCTGCGCGGGGTGCCCCAGGGCGTCAAGGCCGTGGCGCTCAACGTGACGGTGACCGGCCCGAAGGAAGCCGGCCACCTGATCGTCTACCCGGGCGGAGGCAAGATCCCGCTCGCGTCCAACGTGAACTTCACCGCCGGTCAGACCGTCGCGAACTCGGTGATCGTGCCCGTCGGCGCCGACGGATCCATCAACATCCGCAACAGCGCCTGGGCCGGCGCCGACGTCATCGTGGACGTCGTCGGCTACTACAGCCCGGCCGGCCAGGGCGCCTTCATGCCGCTCTCGCCGATGCGGTTCGTTGACACGCGCAACCCCGACGGCGCGATCATCCCGCTCCGCGGACCGATCGCCGGCCGCGGCTACGCCGCCGTGCCGTTCTTCACCGAGGACGACGCCGTCTTCACCGCGTACGTGCTGAACACCACCGTCACCAACACGGCCGGCGGCGGCTTCCTCTCGGTCGCCCCGGACCCGAACTCGGCCGAGCAGTACGAGAACGGCACCGCGGTCACGCCGGCGCGGCCCGGCGCCTCGACCCTGAACTGGACGAAGGGCAAGACCGTCCCGAACCTGGTCCAGGCGAGCGGGGGCAAGCACGGGATCGTGGACTTCTGGAACCAGGGCTGGGAGAAGACCGACCTCGTGGTCGACATCTCCGGCTACTACGAGAACCCGGTGATCAAGCCGTAGGTGCCGCGCACAGCGCCCCGGGAACGGCCCTCACGGCCCTTCCCGGGGCGCTGTCGCACGTACGGCCTACTCCTCGGCGATCGCCGGGGCCCCGCCGCCAGGGCCCGGCCCCGAGTCCAGGAGATCCGTTTCCTCGAAGACCAGCAGGGTGCGCGTGGAGAGGACCTCCGGGATGGCCTGGAGGCGGGTCAGGACCAGCTCGCGCAGCGTCCGGTTGTCCGGCGTGTGCACCAGCAGCAGCACGTCGAAGTCCCCGCTGACCAGGGCGATGTGGGCGGCCCCCGGAAGCTCGCGCAGCTGCTCGCGGACCGTCCGCCAGGAGTTCTGGACGATCTTCAGGGTGATGTAGGCGGATGCGCCCTGGCCCGCGCGTTCGTGGTTGACGCGGGCCGTGAACCCACGGATCACCCCGTCGTCGATGAGCCGGTTGATGCGGGCGTAGGCGTTCGCGCGCGAGACGTGCACCTGCTCCGCCACCGACCGTATCGACGCGCGGCCGTCCGCCTGCAGCAGCCGCATGATCGACCGGTCGATCGGGTCCAGGGGGCGGGGTGCGACCGGAGGGACTCCCGGGGCACCGGGTGTGCCCGGTGCGCCCCCCGGTGGAACCGGTGCGGAACCAGCTCCGGCCATTTGTTCATCCGGCATTGCCCGATGCCTCCCTCTCCTGGACGTCCTGCATCCATCCCAGGGCCCCGGCGCCCGTTTGTCCACAGCCTGGAGTCGCCTGTAGCCAAATTGCGCGGACAACCGAACAATCGGTAGGTGAGGGGCCTCACACCCGGGGCACCCCTCCCCCAGCTACCGCTGGGGGGACCCCCAGCCCGCTTCCCACGAGGAGGTGTACGCCGCCATGACGGTCCAAGAGCTGCCCGGTGCCGGTGCATCCCACCGTCCCACCCCGCCGCCCGCCTGGAGGCCCCGTACGGACGCCGCTCCGCTGCTGCCGGACCCCGAGCCCTACCGGGTCCTGGGGACCGAGGCGGCCGACCGGCTGGACCCCGCGCTGATGCGGCGCTGCTACGCCGAGCTGGTGCGCGGCCGCCGCTACAA
Organism: Streptomyces sp. NPDC090045; assembly: GCF_044747975.1. Taxonomy (NCBI): domain Bacteria; kingdom Bacillati; phylum Actinomycetota; class Actinomycetes; order Kitasatosporales; family Streptomycetaceae; genus Streptomyces; species Streptomyces sp. NPDC090045. Next base: position 130,910 of record NZ_JBIVFA010000006.1, on the reverse strand, counting down.
CGCCCAGGCCACGGCGCTCACCAAGCAGGGCCGGCTCGCCGTCTACCCCTCCACCGTCGGCCAGGAGGCCTGCGAGATCGCGGCCGCCATGGTCCTGGAGGACCAGGACTGGCTCTTCCCGAGCTACCGCGACACCCTGGCGGCCGTGGCCCGCGGACTGGACCCCGTGCAGGCGCTGACCCTGCTGCGCGGCGACTGGCACACCGGCTACGACCCGCGCGAGCACCGCATAGCCCCGCTGTGCACCCCGCTCGCCACCCAGCTGCCGCACGCGGTGGGCCTGGCGCACGCGGCCCGGCTGCGCGGGGACGACGTCGTCGCCCTCGCCCTGGTCGGCGACGGCGGCACCAGTGAGGGCGACTTCCACGAGGCGCTGAACTTCGCGGCCGTCTGGCAGGCCCCGGTGGTCTTCCTCGTGCAGAACAACGGCTTCGCGATCTCCGTCCCGCTCGCCAAGCAGACCGCCGCCCCGACGCTGGCCCACAAGGCCGTCGGGTACGGGATGCCCGGCCGGCTGGTCGACGGCAACGACATCGCGGCGGTGCACGAGGTGCTGGCCGAGGCGGTCCGCAGGGCCCGGGCCGGCGGCGGTCCGACGCTGATCGAGGCGGTGACGTACCGGATGGAAGCCCACACGAACGCCGACGACGCGACCCGCTACCGCGGTGACGCCGAGGTCGAGGCCTGGAAGGCGCACGACCCGATCGTTCTCCTGGAGCGCGAGCTGACCGCGCGCGGGATCCTCGACGAGGCGGGCATCCAGGCGGCGCGCGACGAGGCCGAAGTGATGGCGGCGGCGCTCCGCGAGGGGATGAACGCGGACCCGGTCCTGGACCCGATGGACCTGTTCGCGCACGTGTACGCGGAGCAGACGGACCGGCTGCGCGAGCAGGCGGCCGTGCTCCGTGCAGAGCTGGAAGCCGAGGACCAGGCGTGACGACGGTGGCGGCGGCGAAGTCCGCGAAGCCGGGGGCCAAGCCCTCGACGATGGCGCAGGCCCTGACCCGGGCCATGCGCGACGCGATGGCCGAGGACCCGACCGTCCACGTCATGGGCGAGGACGTCGGGACGCTCGGCGGGGTCTTCCGGATCACGGACGGGCTCGCCAAGGAGTTCGGCGAGGACCGGTGCACGGACACTCCGCTCGCGGAGGCCGGGATCCTGGGCGCGGCGGTCGGCATGGCCATGTACGGGCTGCGGCCGGTGGTGGAGATGCAGTTCGACGCGTTCGCGTACCCGGCGTTCGAGCAGCTGATCTCGCACGTGGCGAAGATGCGCAACCGGACGCGCGGCGCGATGCCGCTGCCGATCACCATCCGCGTGCCGTACGGCGGCGGGATCGGCGGCGTGGAGCACCACTGCGACTCCTCCGAGGCGTACTACGTGGCCACGCCCGGCCTGCACGTGGTGACCCCGGCGACGGTCGAGGACGCGTACGGGCTGCTGCGCGCCTCCATCGCGAGCGACGACCCGGTGGTCTTCCTGGAGCCGAAGCGGCTCTACTGGTCGAAGTCCGACTGGTCCCCCGAGGCGCCGGCGGCCGTACCGGGCATCGGCAAGGCCCTGGTCCGCCGGACGGGCACGAGCGCGACGCTGATCACCTACGGGCCCTCGCTGCCGCTCTGCCTGGAGGCCGCCGAGGCGGCCCGCGAGGAGGGCTGGGACCTGGAGGTCGTGGACCTGCGCTCGCTGGTCCCCTTCGACGAGGAGACGGTCGTGCAGTCCGTACGCCGCACCGGGCGCGCGGTGGTCGTCCACGAGGCGAACGGCTTCGGCGGACCGGGCGCGGAGATCGCCGCCCGCGTCACGGAGCGCTGCTTCCACCACCTGGAGGCGCCGGTGCTGCGGGTGACGGGCTTCGACATCCCGTATCCGCCGCCGATGCTGGAGAAGCACCACCTGCCGGGAGTGGACCGGATCCTGGACACCGTGGCACGCCTGCAGTGGGAGAACTGATGCCGCAGGTCATGGAATTCAAGCTGCCGGACCTCGGCGAGGGCCTCACCGAGGCCGAGATCGTGCGCTGGCTGGTGGCGGTGGGCGACGTCGTCGCCATCGACCAGCCGGTCGTCGAGGTCGAGACGGCCAAGGCGATGGTGGAGGTGCCCTGCCCGTACGGCGGAGTGGTCACCGCCCGCTTCGGCGAGGAGGGGCAGGAACTGCCGGTCGGGGCTCCGCTGATCACCGTGGCGGTGGGTGCGGCGTCGCTCCCCGAGGCCCCTGCGGCTCCGGCGGCCGAGGCCGAAGGCTCCGGCAGCGCGCCCCGGCCGCTGATCGGTTACGGCTCGGACCACTCGCGCCCGGCGCGTCGGCGACGGGTGCGACCCGTCACCGCCGCGGTGTCGGCGCCCGTGGCGGCCCCGGCTCCCGTTGCCGTCGCTCCGGTGGCTCCGGTGGCTCCCGCCGGGCCGGTGCCCGTCATCTCGCCGTTGGTGCGCAAGCTGGCCAAGGACAACGGGGTCGACCTGCGTGCCCTGCACGGCTCGGGCCCGGAAGGGCTGATCCTGCGGGCGGACGTCGAGGCGGCGCTGGCCGCGCTGCGGGCTCCGGCTCCGGCACTGGCGTCGGCGCCGGCCGCCCCGGCTCCGCAGGGCGAGCGGATCCCGCTCAAGGGCGTGCGCGGCGCGGTCGCCGAGAAGCTGTCGCGCAGCCGCCGGGAGATCCCGGACGCCACCTGCTGGGTCGACGCGGACGCCACCGAGCTGATGGCGGCCCGTGCCGCGATGAACGCGGTGGGCGGCCCCAAGATCTCGGTGCTGGCACTGCTGGCCCGGATCTGCACGGCGGCGCTGGCCCGGTACCCGGAGCTCAACTCCATGGTGGACCTGGAGGCGAAGGAGATCGTCCGGCTCCCGGCCGTGCACCTGAGCTTCGCCGCGCAGACCGAGCGGGGCCTGATGGTTCCGGTGGTCCGGGACGCGCAGAACCGGAACCCGGAGTCCCTGTCGGCGGAGTTCGCCCGTCTGACGGAGCTGGCGCGGACCGGGAAGCTGGCCCCGGCCGACCTGACGGGCGGCACCTTCACCCTGAACAACTACGGGGTGTTCGGGGTCGACGGCTCCACGCCGATCATCAACCACCCGGAGGCGGCGATGCTCGGGGTGGGCCGGATCATCGACAAGCCGTGGGTCCACGAGGGGCAGTTGGCGGTCCGCAAGGTCGTCCAGCTGTCGCTGACCTTCGACCACCGGGTTTGCGACGGCGGCACGGCGGGCGGCTTCCTCCGCTACGTAGCCGACTGCGTGGAATCCCCGGCGGTCCTCCTGCGCAGCCTGTAGCTCCGCCCCCGCCCTCAAGCGCCGGGCAGGCTGGAAAATCCAGCCTGCCCGGCGTTTGAGGGCCGGGGTCCGGGGCGGAGCCCCGGCAGTGGAGCCGCGGATCACGGAGACGGCAGCACTGGCGGGGTCCAGGCCGACGGCTTCGCCGCCCTGGCCCGCCGCCGGCTCGTCGGGGAGGGCCGGCTCCGTTCCCTCGCGCGCTACACCTGCGCCGTCGAGAGCGTCCGGGATCCCGAGCTGCGCGAGATCCTGGTCCCCCGCGAGAACGCCGGCCGCGCCGTCGTACGGGCCTTCCTCGCCGCGCAGGGCGCCGGCGCGGATCCCGACGCCCGCACGGACACCCTGCTCGCCTGCGTGGACGGTCTGATCCTGGACCACCTGCTCACCGGCTCCGAGACCGTCTCCCGGGACGCGCTGGAGGGGCTGGTGGCCGCCGCGCTCAGACCGTGAGCAGGAGTTTGCCCACGTGGGTGCTCGACTCCAGGACCCGGTGGGCCTCGGCGGCGGCCGTCATGGGGAACGACGCGTGGACCACCGGGCGGATCCGGCCCGCCGAGACCAGGGGCCACACGTGCTCCCGTACGGCCGCGACGATGGCCGCCTTCTCCTCCAGCGGGCGGGCCCGCAGCGTGGTGGCGGTGATCGCCGCCCGCTTGGAGAGCAGCGCGCCGAGGTTCAGTTCGGCCTTCACACCGCCCTGGAGACCGATCACCGCGAGCCGGCCGTTCACGGCCAAGGCGTCCACGTTCCGGGAGAGGTACTTCGCGCCCATGATGTCCAGGATCACGTCCGCGCCGGCCCCGCCTGTCGCCGCCTTGAGCTCCGCCACGAAGTCCTGCTCGCGGTAGTCGATCAGGAGGTCCGCGCCCAGCTCCTTGCAGCGCGCCAGTTTCTCCGGGCCGCCCGCCGTCACGGCGACGGTCGCGCCCACCGCCTTCGCGAGCTGGATCGCCATCGTCCCGATCCCGCTGGACCCGCCGTGCACGAGCAGGGTCTCGCCGGGGCGCAGCCCGGCCACCATGAACACGTTGGACCACACCGTCGTGACGGCCTCGGGCAGCGCGGCCGCCGTCACCAGGTCCACGCCCGCCGGGACCGGCAACAGCTGGCCCGCCGGAACCGCCACCCGCTGTGCGTAACCGCCGCCCGCGAGCAGGGCGCACACCTCGTCGCCCACCGACCAGCCGGACACCCCCGGCCCGATCGAGGCGATCCGCCCGGAGCACTCCAGTCCCGGATAGGGCGAGGTGCCGGGCGGCGGGTCGTAGTACCCCTGCCGCTGGAGGAGGTCGGCGCGGTTCACGGCGCTCGCCGCGACCTCGACGAGGACCTCGCCGTCGCCCGCCACCGGATCGGGTACGTCGGTCCAGACGAGGGCCTCGGGGCCGCCGGGCTGCTCGATGGTGATCGCATGCATGGCCCGGAGGCTACGCCACCTCGCCCCCTATTCGGCAGAGCCGAGCGTCACGTGGGGTGAAGACGGCGGCGTCGCCCGGACGATGGTGATGAGACGGTCCGTCAGCTGGATCGGGCTCGCGTGCGGATCGTCGTACGCGAGCAGCCGGTGCCCGCGCAGCACGTTCACCACCAGGTCGTCGGTGTCCCGTACCGACTTGCCGACCTCGGACTTGCGGGCGGGCCGTTCGATGAGGTCGAGGCCGGTGCCCTGCTGGATCAGGTCCTCCATCACGGCACCCGCGCTCGGGCTGAGCACCGAGAGGCCCAGCAGCCGGCCGGCCGCGCTCGCGCTCGTGATGACGGCGTCGGCGCCGGACTGGCGCAGCAGCGGGGCGTTCTCCTCCTCGCGCACCGCCGCGACGATCTTCGCTCCGCGGTTGAGCTGCCGGGCCGTCAGGGTGACCAGGACCGCCGTGTCGTCCCGCTGGGTGGCGATGACGATCTGACGGGCCTTCTGCAGTTCGGCGCGCAGCAGCACCTCGGAGCGGGTGGCGTCGCCGACCACCCCGGTGAACCCCTCCGCGTTGGCCGTGTCGATCACCTTGGCGCTCGGATCGACGATGACGACCTGCTCCTTGGAGAGGCCGGTGGCCAGCAGCGTCTGCAGGGCCGAGCGGCCCTTGGTGCCGAAGCCGACGACGACCGTGTGGTCACGCAAGTTCTTCCTCCAGCGCTTCAGCCGCCACTCTTCCCGCGTCCGTTCCGTCAGGACTTCCAGGGTGGTGCCGACCAGGATGATCAGGAACAGCACGCGCAGCGGCGTGATCAGCAGGATGTTGATCAGCCGCGCGCTGTCGCTGTACGGGACGATGTCGCCGTAGCCGGTCGTCGACAGCGTCACGGTGGCGTAGTAGAAGCAGTCGAGGAGGTCGACCTGCTCGTTGGCGTTGTCGTGGTAGCCGTCGCGGTCCAGCCACACGATGAAGACCGTCAGGAAGAGCACGAAGAGGGCCATCAGCAGACGCTTGGTGACCTGCCTCAGCGGCTGTTCGACGATGCGTTTGGGCAGTTTGATGCGGCGGGAGACGAGCTTCTCGTCGGCCTCGCGGGCCATCGCGTCCTGACCGTGAAGTTTCACGTGAAACATCCCCCGGAGGCCCACGGCAGATCGAGGATCTCCAGGTCCTGCCCGGAGCGCGCACCCTTCGGCGGTACGACGGCCAGCGCGTCGGCGGCCGCCACCCCGCGCAGCATCGCGGGTCCGTGGTAGCGCAGCGGCACCGCGTGCTCGTCGCTCAGCAGGACCGGGACCAGGCGCGTGTCGTACGGGTGGCCCGGTACGTCGCCCTGGACCGGCGCCGTGTAGCGGGGGCGGTTGCGGCGGCCGGCGAGGGCGCGCAGCAGGGGCTCGGCGAGGGTCAGCAGCCCGGAGACGGCCGCCAGGGGGTTCCCGGGCAGCCCGACCAGGTGCCGCCCGTCGGCCCGGCCTCCGATGCGGGCCAGCAGCATCGGGTGCCCGGGGCGTACCGCCACCCCGTCGACCAGCAGCTCGGCGCCCGCCTTCCGCAGGACGGGGTGGACGTGGTCGACCGGTCCGGAAGCGGTGCCGCCGGTGGTCACCAGCACGTCGGCGGTGGAGGTGGCGACGGCCTCCAGCAGCGCCGTGGCCCCCGCGGGATCGTCGCCGAGCCTTCGCGTGCCGATGACCTCGGCGCCCAGCCGGGCGAGCCAGGGGCCGAGCATCGGGCTGAGGGCGTCGCGGATCAGGCCGTCGTGCGGGCGGCCCTCGGTGAGCAGCTCGTCGCCGAGGACCAGGACCTCCACGCGGGGCCGGGGCCGGGTGGTCAGCTCGTCGTACCCGGCGGCGGCGGCGAGCCCGAGCACGGCCGGGGTGACCAGGGAACCGGCGGGCAGCAGCAGGTCTCCGGAGCGGCACTCCTGGCCGCGCGGGCGGATGTCCTGGCCGGTGAGGACGGGCCGGTCGGCGAAGAGCTGGGCGCCGGCCTCGCGGCAGTGCTCGCTGCGGACGACGGCGGTGGTGTCGGCGGGGATCCGGGCGCCCGTGGCGATCCGTACGGCCTCGCCGTCCGCGAGGGGCTCGGGACGGTCGGCACCGGCCAGGACCCCGGTTCCGGTACGGACGCTCCAGGGGCCGGGACCGGCGACGGCCCAGCCGTCCATGGCGGAGGTGTCGAAGGACGGCAGGTCGGTCAGCGCGTCCAGGGGCGCGGCCAGGACCTCGCCGAGGGCGTCGGCGAGCGGAACCCGGTGCGTACGGGCCTGCACCCCGGCCCCGGCGCGGACCGCGGCCTCCCGGGCGCGCGGCCAGGAGACCGCCCGGTGGCCGCCCGCCCCGCCGCCCCCGGGGGCGCGGCTGACCAGGGCCAGGGCCTCGTCGAGGGCCTCCTCGGCGGAGTTCGCGGGGGTCATCCGGAGCCGTTCTGTTCGGCGGCGGCGTCGCCCCCTGCGCCGGTACCCGCGTCGGCCTCGGCCTCGGCCGCCCAGCGCAGCGCCAGGTCGGCGGCCTTGCGGGAGGCTTCGGCGACGGCCTGGGCGGGGTCGGCGCCGGTGGCGGCGGCTTGGGCGGCCGCGTAGCCGACCAGGAAGGTGGTCAGCGGGGCGGCGGGCCGGGCGACACCGTGGGCGGCGTCCCGGGCGAGATCGAGGAGGGTCTTGACGTCGACGTCGAGGTCGAGTCCCAGCTCGTTCTTGGCGGCGGTGATCCATTGGTCCAGCACGGTCCCATGCTCCCTGATCCGGGCGCGGGCGGCGGCGAGATCGTCCCAGGTGTCGCAGTCGAAGGAGGCGAGCGGCTGCGCCGTGACGCGGGCGAGGTCCAGTTCGGAGGTGAGCGCGCGCAGCGGGAGCCCGGCCAGATGGCCGTGCTCGGTGGCCAGCAGGGCGATCTCGCGGCGCAGGGGCTCGGCGCGGTAGGCGGCGACCAGCGGCTGGTCCCGGCCGTCGGGGTCGCGCAGCATCGCGCCGTCCGGGCCGGGCGCGTCGAGCAGGGCCCGTACGGTCTCCCGGTCCAGGAACGGCAGGTCCGCGGAGAGGACGAGGACCAGCTCGGCGGTGGTCCCGCGCAGCCCGGCGTCCAGCGCGGCCACGGGGCCGCCGCCGGGCGGGTCCTCCCGGGTCCAGCGGACCGGGCGCGCGGTGGGGCGGCGGCCGCCGACGACGACGGTGGTCCGGGCGTCGGGGCAGGCGTCGAGGACGCGGTCGAGGAGGGCGCGGCCGCCGACGCTCAGCGCGGGTTTGTCCGCCCCGCCGAGTCGCTGCGCGGCGCCGCCGGCCAGGACGATCGCGTCGTAGCTCATGCCCATGAGTATGCGCGGACCATGTCCCCTGCGGGGGGCTGCACTTACCTCGGGCTTATCCGGCGGGCAGCCGCGGCCGAAAAGATCGGGGCTCCGCCCCGGACCCCGCGCCTCAAACGCCGGCGGGGCTGGGTTTGGGGCCGGCCGGGCTGGATTGCGCCGGCGGGCCCGGAAAAGAAGCGGGTCCGGGCCGCGCCGGGGGCGTGGGCCGGACCCGCTGTATCTGCGGACCGCCGAAGGCTAGAGGTACGGGCCCGAGCGGATTGCGCCGTGGCCGTCATCGTCGTCGTCGTGGGGGCCGCCAGGCGGAAGGGCGCGCCGCATCTGTTCCAGCTGGGCCCGCGCCGCCATCTGCTGCGCGAACAGGGCCGTCTGGATGCCGTGGAAGAGGCCCTCCAGCCAGCCCACCAACTGAGCCTGAGCGATGCGCAGTTCGGCCTCGGAGGGAATGGCCTCCTCGGTGAACGGGAGGGACAGGCGCTCCAGTTCCTCCACGAGCTCCGGGGCCAGACCGTCCTCCAGCTCCTTCACCGAGGCGGCATGGATGTCCTTGAGCCGGACCCGGCTCGCCTCGTCGAGAGGCGCGGCACGTACCTCTTCCAGGAGTTGCTTGATCATGCTGCCGATCCTCATGACCTTGGCGGGCTGTTCGACCATCTCCGTCACCGGGACCTCGCGCGACTCGTCATCGGCGTCGCCGACCGCCGTCCCGTCCTGTCCCACGATCAGGACGTGCGGGGGGCTGTCCTGCGACCGTTCACTCCTCGGCATCTCCATGCCGTCATTCTCTCGCACACCTTCGTTCTCACACGGTGTGCCCCCGTACAGTCGTGATCCACCCTGTACGGGGGCACCAGGATCAGCCCGTGGTCCGGCGGGCCAGGGCGCCGCTGGAGCGGGTGACGAGCGCCGCAAGCAGGGCCGCGCCCAGCGGGACGACGATGATCAGCTGGGCGAGGGTCTCCCACGGCACCGAGATCGGCACGTAGGGCACGGCCTCCTGCACCGACACGTAGCCCTTGTTGAGGGAGTGCTGGTACAGCGCGTCCAGTTCCCGTCGTTGCACCATGCGCAGCCCGACCGCGGGCAGGATCCCGGCCGCCGAGCCCAGGACGACGCCCATCAGGGCGACCACCCCGCACTGGAAGCCGCTCAGCGTCCGCCGCACCCGCGGCGCCGCGCCCACGGCCGTGAGGGTCTTCAGATCGGCCTCGGCGTCGGCCTGGGCGAGCCCGGTGGCGATGCCGGCCGCGCCGATGGTGACCAGGCCCGCGAAGACGGTGAGGGCGAGCAGCCCCAGGCTGTCCTTGCCCTGGTAGCCCGCTTCGATGCGCATGGTGGCCTCCACGCCCATCCGGTCGATCTCCCCGTCGATCTTCTGCCGTTGTTCGCTGCTCGCCGTCCCGTCGAGGGTGAAGTACGAACCGGACGCGGCGGTGGTCAGTCCGGCGGTCTTGGCCGCGGCGGGCGGCAGGACCACTTCGATGCCCCAGCCGTCGGCGGTGTCGGGCGCCTGGTGGACGGGCAGGACCTTGTCGTCGCCGGGCGGGTCCTCGCCGGGCTGGGGGAAGGCGTTGACGCCTTCCGTGGCCGTGATCACCCGCAGGGTGAGCTTGCCGTCCTTGACCTGACGCTTGTCGAAGGAGACGGCCCGGCCCTCCTTGAGGGCGGCCACGGAGCCCGGGTCGGTGACCGCCAGCACCTTCAGCAGCTTCTCGTCGGCGACGACCAGCGAGTGCTGGATGCCGCGCCTGTTCTCCGCGCAGCGCCAGTCCTGGCTCAGTTCCCGGGCCTGCGCATCGGTGAAGGCGGAACGTCCCCCGGGGGTGTCGTTGAACGGGCAGCGCTGTTCCTTGGGCGTGATGACCTCGACGCGGCCGCAGCCGGGATCCCTGGAGAACGATTCGCAGCTCGGCTTGCCGACGACCAGCCGGTCGACGTCCGCCCGCACCGCCACGGGGAGCCCCTTGGAGAGGGCCTCGCGCAGGGCGGGCACCTCCTTGTGGGCGCTGTTCTCACGGGCTTCCAGCACCCCGGTGCCGTGCGGCAGCTCGGCGACGTACTCGTGGCGCATCTGCAGGTCCCGGCTGTGCTCGTACGTCGCCACCGCGACGGTGCCGGCGACGGCGGCCAGGACCGCGGCCACGGCGGGTGCCGTACGCCCCCGGTTGCGCACGGCGTCGCGCAGCGCGAGCCGCGGTGACAGCGGCAGCCAGCGTCCGAGCCGGCCGAACAGGCCGACCAGGACCGGGGTGAGGGCGACGATGCCCAGCTCGGCGATGGCGCTGCCGCCCGCGACGACGGTGGCGCCCATCTTCGACGCGGTGCCGTACAGGGCGATCATGGCGCCGCCGGCGACGGCGAGCAGGCCGAGGACCGGCAGCACCCGGTTGGCGCGGCGCACTCCGCGGCGGCCGGTCAGCGAGGCCAGCACGGTCTGCCGGGACGCGGTGACGGCGGGGACGATCGCGGACAGCAGGCCGGTCACCACGGCGAGCAGGGCGATGCCGGCCAGCTCCAGCGGGCGGAAGTCGAGGCCGCCGAAGCGGACGCCGAGCTGGTCCTCCAGCACGGGACGGAGCGCGATGGTGAGCACCACGCCGACGGCGGTGCCGATGACGGCGGACACGGCGCCGATGACCAGGCCGCCGGAGAGCACGATGGAGCGGATGTGGCGCCGGTCGCCGCCGTTGGCGCCGACCAGGCCGAGCTGGCGGCGCGAGCGCCGGGCGCCGACCGCGAAGGCCGGTCCGGCGAGCAGGCAGATCTCCAGCATGGCGAGGCCCACCACGGTGGCCAGGACGGCCATTTCGGAGGTGCTGCTCGCGCCCAGCTGGTACTGCTCCTTGGATTCCTGCTGGTAGAGCGGTACGTCGGCGTCGGCGGGCGGGTTCAGGCGGACGGTGCGGGAGACGACCACCAGGGACTTGGTGTTGGCCGCCTTGACCATGTTCCACGTGAAACCATCGCCGCCGACCTTGACCAGGTAGCTGACGTTGGGCCGGATCCCGAAGGCCCCGGAGGCCTGCAGTGCCTGGTCGAGCGGGGCGATCAGGGTTCCCGGCGGGGCGATGATCTCGTCCTTGCCGAGCTCGCTGGGACGCTCGTACGCCCCGACGATCTTGTACGAGGTGGTCGCGCCGCGCGGGGTGGCCGTGGAGCCGACGAAGAGGCCGGAGTTCTCCAGGAAGGCGGTGGTGGCGATGACCTCGCCGGCGCGCTCGGGCAGCCGGCCGCGGTCGAGTGTGATCATGCCGGCCACCAGCGGGCTCTGCGTGTCGAGTTCGCGCAGGTCGGTGCCGAGCAGCCCGTGCTTGGTGCGGACCTTGCCGTAGCCCACGGAGTCCTTGGTGACCTGGGTCCCGGCCGGGAGCGTGGACATGTCCGGCTCCTGCGGTTCGTCCCGCGAGGTCGACGAGGGGTCGTACTTGTCGTAGCCGCCGACGGGCGCGTAGTTGGAGCCGTCGGGCAACTGGTAGATGGGCAGCCCCAGGTGCGAGGAGGTCAACCGGGCGTCGGCGATCCCCATCTGGCGCGAGAGGGTCTGCTCGGGGGAGAGTTCGGCGCTGCGCAGGGTGAGGTCGGCGGCGCTCACGCCGATGATCGGCAGGGCGATCATCGCGAGGACCAGGGAACTGCGGCCCTTGGCGCGCCAGGCGTCGCGGCGGGCGATGCGCAGGGCCGCGACCCAGGAGTGGTACCAGCCTTGGATCGAGGTCACTGGCCGGCCGCCTGCCCGGAGAGGAGCGAGTCGGGCCGGCTGCGCAGGGTCTCGTCGACCACGGTGCCGTCGCGCAGGAAGACCACGCGGTCGGCCCAGGCGGCGAACCGCGGCTCGTGCGTGACGAGGATCCCGGCCGCGCCCGCGTCGCAGCGGGAGCGCAGCAGGGAGAGGACGGACTCGCCGGTCTCGGAGTCGAGGGCGCCTGTGGGCTCGTCGGCGAGGACGAGGCGGCGGTCGCCCACGAGGGCGCGGGCGATGGCCACGCGCTGCTGCTGGCCGCCGGACATCTCGTCGGGGAAGCGGTCGGCGAGCGCGGCCAGGCCTATCTCCTCCAGCGCGGCGAGCGCGGACACCCGCGCCTTGCGGGCGGAGGTCCCGTCGAGTTCCCGGGGCAGGGCCACGTTCTCGGCGGCGGTGAGGGCCGGGATCAGGTTGTAGTCCTGGAAGACGTAGCCGATGCTGCGGCGGCGCAGGGCGGCCAGCTGCTTGCGGCTCGCCGTGGTGATGTCGGTTCCCTCGACCACGACCCGGCCGCTGCTCGGGGTGTCGAGCCCGCCCGCGAGGGTCAGCAGCGTGGACTTGCCGGAGCCGGACGGGCCCATGACGGCGACGAGCTCGCCAGGGTAGACGGAGAGGTTGATCCCGCGCAGGGCGTGCACCTCGGTGGCGCCGCTGCCGTGGGTGCGCACGAGCTGGTCCAACTGCAGTACGGGCTGCTGGCGCTGGGGCTGGGGCTGATCAGGCATCAAGGGTCCCCCCTGGGACGGTGGTTCAGCCGCGCCGCGTGCGGGCGGGACGGAGCCGGTGGGTGGCGGTCGGGGCCGGGGTCTCGGCGGCGGCGGCCTGGGTCGGTTCGGGTTCGTCGGCTCTCCGGTCGGCCGGCAGGGAGAGCCGGACGAGCCGGGCTTCGCAGTGGTCGAGCCAGCGGGCTTCGGCCTCGGTCTGGAAGATCAGCTGCTCCAGGACGAGCAGCCAGGCCACGTCGTCGCGTTCGCGGGACTGCCCGCTCTCGACCGCGGCGAGCGCCGTGGCCTTGAGCCGGGTGTAGTCCTGCATCGCCTTGATCGTGGCGTGGCGCTGGGACTGGATGACGGCGCGGATGTCCACTCCGGGCGCGCCCACGGCCATCGCGAGCTTGATGGAGAGCTCGTCGCGGGGCGGGTTGGCCCGGTCCACGGGGCGCTCGTACCACTCGCGCAGCTCGGTGCGCCCGGAGTCGGTGATGGCGTACAGGGTGTGCCCGGCGGTGTCCTCGCCGTCGGGGGCGACGAGACCGTCGCGTTCGAGGCGGGCGAGGGTGGTGTACACCTGCCCGACGTTGAGGGGCCAGGTGGAGCCGGTGCGGGATTCGAACTCGGTGCGCAGCTGGGAGCCGTACCGAGGACCCCGTTCCAGCAGGGCGAGAAGCCCGTGACGGATCGACATACTGAGTATGTATACCGAGTATGTTCACGCTCGGCAACCATCCTCGGGCGTACGTCGGAAGGGGGACCCCCGGCTGTGCCGTCCGGCTAGATGCTCCGGCGCAGGCGTACGCCGAGGTAGCCCAAACCCAGTCCCATCAGGGCGAATCCGGTGCCGAGGGGCAGTATGTGCGCGGCCAGATCGGCGGCCCGGTCGTTCGGTTCGGTGCCGAGGGCGGTGATCCTCCCGGGCGGGCTCGGCACCGCGACCGGCGGCTGTGCGTGCGGGTGTGCCTGCGGGGGCGGGGGCGTGGGCGGGTGTGGGGTCGGCGGTGGAACCGGGGGTGTGGGCCGGGCCTGCGGGCGGACCGGCAGCGGCCGGGCGGCCACGACCAGCTCCGGGTTGGCGGGCTCGCCGGCCGGGCGGCCGGGCCGCTCCCGCCCGACCCCGGCGGCGCTGCCGGCGAGCTCTCGGAAGTCGTCGCCCGACGGGGTGGGAGGGGCATGCGGGGTGCGCCAGGCGGCGCCGGAGGCCGGGGCGAAGGGGCCCGCGAACGCGGAGGCGGCGGGGGCGAGGGCGGCGGCGAGCAGTGCGGCACAGGCCAGCCAGCGGGGCGGGCGGAATCCTTGGATCACGGGGAGCCCCTCCCGTCCCGAGCGGCCGAGACGCTCGCTCAGCGTCGGAGATATGGGCTCAGATTTACATAGTGGGACAAAACCGGCATCCCGGGCGCCCCATCGGGGTGCCCGGGATGCCGGTGTGTCGTGAAGAGTCGCTCCTGCGGACTACTCCGGATTGCCGGTGGACACGGTCAGCGTGTACTCCGTGCCCTCCTTGTCGATCTTGTCGCCGGAGGCGGGCAACTGGACCAGCACCGTGTCCTTGCCGTAGACCGCCTCGTCCTTGTATTCGATCTTGTACTTGCCGCGCGAGGCCTGGATGCACTCCTTCACGGAGAGCAGGTTCTTGTACTTGAGGTCCGGCGCCGAGTACTTGCCGGCCTCGCTGTAGTGCTTCACCGGCTCCGAGCACTTCTTCGGGTCGATCGTGCGCGTGGTGTCGGGCCCCTTGAACCCGGCCTTGGCCGAGGCGGAAGCGGAGGCGGAGGCGCCCGTGGAGCTCCCCGGGTTCGCCGTGGGGTCCCCCTTGTCGTCGTCACCGTTCATCGCGATCGCCGCGATCAGACCGCCGATGGCCAGCAGCGCCACCGCGATCGCGCCCGCGACCACCGGCATGTTCCGCTTGTCGCCGCCGGCCGCCCCGGACTGGCTCGCCGTGGCCATCGGGGAGATCGTGTACGGCGGCGGGGTCTGCGGGGCGTACTGCTGCGGCGGGGGCGTGTGCGGGTAGGCGTAGCCGCCCTGGGCGTGCGCCTGCGGCGCCTGCGGGGCCGGCGTCGGCGCGTACGGGGCGGGCGTCGGGGTGTGCGGAGCCTGGTACGGCTGCTGCACCGACTGCGGCGGCGCCTGGAACCCGGAGTCCACCGGCGGGAACACGGCCGAGCTCACACCCGCACCGCTGCTCAGCGGCCCCTGGCCCTGCACGATGACCGGCGCCCCGGTCTGCCCGGAGCCCAGCACGCGCGCCACCTCGTCGCCCATGGCCGCGGCCGTGGGGAAGCGCTCGTTCGGGTTCTTCTTGAGGGCCCGCGCCACCAGCGCGTCCATCGCCGGCGTGAGCGAACGGTTGATGGAGGACGGGGCGACCGGCTCCTCCTGCACGTGGGCGTACGCGATGGCCAGCGGCGAGTCCGCGTCGAAGGGGATCCGCCCGGTCAGCAGCTGGAACAGCATGATGCCGACCGAGTACAGGTCGGAGCGGGCGTCGACCCCGCGCCCCAGCGCCTGCTCGGGCGAGAGGTACTGCGGGGTGCCGACGACCATGCCGGTCTGCGTCATCGAAGTGACCCCCGACTGCATGGCGCGGGCGATGCCGAAGTCCATCACCTTGACCACGCCGCGCTTGTTCACCATGACGTTGCCGGGCTTGATGTCGCGGTGGACGAGCCCCATCTCGTGGCTGGTCTCCAGGGCGGCCAGCACATCGGCCGTCACCTTCAGGGCCTTGTCCGCCGGCATGGCCCCGTACTGGCGGATGTCCGCCTCCAGGACCGAGCCGAGGGGCTGGCCTTCCACGTATTCCATGACGATGTAGGGCATCACGGCGCCGTCGCCCGCGCCGGCGCCGGCGAACGTCACCTCGCCTTCACCGGTGTCGAACACCGAGACGATGTTCGTGTGCGACAGTTTCGCTACAGCCTGGGCCTCGCGGCGGAAGCGCTCGCGGAACGACTGCTCGCGGCCGAGGTCGCTGTGCAGGGTCTTGATGGCGACCTGCCGGTCGAGGGCCGAGTCGTACGCCAGGTACACGGAGGCCATGCCGCCCGCACCCAGCAAGTCCCTTAGCTGGTAACGGCCACCGGCCAGAGAGCCGCCCGCGTACTGGCCCTGAGTGCCGTCCTGGCTCATGACTGTTGCTTCCCCTCGGGATGTGTCCCCACGCCTCTGGCCGGGCGCATATGGCGCCCAGTCTGCCCGAGGGCAAGCACACGTCAAGCCAGGTGCCCGTTCCGCGACCACATGGGCACAGGGTGGTCTTGTCCGAACGGTGACCGGTTCCGAGGCTGTAGCGTTCGTCGGAGCACGATGGAAGAGGACTACCGCTGAGCGGCGGCCGAGAGAGACGACGGCGAGGACTGATGGCACCCGAACCCGAGGGAAACGGCGCCGGGATGACCGATGGTCCTGAGCACTGGGGCGCAGGCGGCCTGGTGGGAGACGGCCGTTACCGGCTGACGCACCGGCTGGGCCGGGGCGGCATGGCCGAGGTCTTCGCGGCCGAGGACGTACGGCTGGGCCGCACGGTCGCGGTGAAGCTGCTGCGCGCCGACCTGGCCGAGGACCCGGTGTCCAAGGCCCGCTTCACCCGCGAGGCACAGTCCGTCGCCGGGCTCAACCACCACGCCGTCGTCGCCGTGTACGACTCGGGCGAGGACCGGGTCGGCCCCAACACGGTCCCTTACATCGTGATGGAGCTGGTCGAGGGCCGCACCATCCGCGACCTGCTGGTCAGCGCCGAGGCGCCGGGCCCCGAGCAGGCGCTCATCATCACCTCGGGCGTGCTCGAAGCCCTCGCGTACTCGCACCAGCACGGCATCGTGCACCGTGACATCAAGCCGGCGAACGTCATCATCACCGACACCGGCGCGGTGAAGGTGATGGACTTCGGCATCGCCCGCGCCCTGCACGGCGTCCAGTCGACGATGACCCAGACCGGCATGGTCATGGGCACCCCGCAGTACCTGTCGCCCGAGCAGGCCCTCGGCAAGGCCGTGGACCACCGCTCCGACCTGTACGCGACCGGCTGTCTCCTCTACGAACTGCTCGCGCTGAGACCCCCGTTCACCGGCGAGACCCCGCTGTCGGTGGTCTACCAGCACGTCCAGGACGCGCCGGTGCCCCCCTCGCAGCTGCCGGAGGGCCACCACATCCCGCAGGAGCTCGACGGGCTCGTCATGCGCTCCCTCGCCAAGGACCCGGACGACCGGTTCCAGAGCGCCGAGGAGATGCGCGGGCTGGTCCAGTACGCGCTGCAGATGCTGCACGACCAGGGGCCGAACACGGGCACCTGGAACACCGGTCCGGTCAGCATGGCCCTGCCGCACGGCCGGGGCGGGGCCTCCGCCACCACGGTCATGCCGGTGGCCGGGACCGGCGGCCAGCACCAGTACCCCTCGCACGCCTCGACCTCGCAGTTCCAGCAGCCGATGGTGCCGCCGCTGAACCCGGACGACGGCTCGGCCTTCCCCGGCGGCCGCGGCCCCGGCGGCAACGGCGGCGGCTACGACGGTTACGACGACCGTGGCGGCGGCAGCCGCTGGAAGATGTGGCTGTTCGCGGTGCTCGCGATCGTCGCGATCGCGGGCGGCGTGGCCTTCGCCGTCAACAGCGTGGGCGGCAAGGGCGACGGGAAGCAGACGCCAAGCACCAAGCAGAGCTCCAGCGTCGCGCCGTCCGCGTCCAAGTCCCCGGACGCCCAGCCTTCGCACCAGGTCACGGAGAACACGCCCTCGAACAACGACAACCAGCCCGCGCCGACCCGCAGTCGGACGCAGAGCTTCAGTCCCACGAACTCGCCGACCGCCTCGCAGTCGCCGACGGGTTCGGCCTCGCCGTCCGCCACGCAGACGACGAAGCCCGCGACGACCCCGCCGACGAAGCCCGCGACGACTCCGGCGACGAAGCCCCCGGAGACGGGCGGCGCCGGCGGCCTGTTCGACGAGTGACGGACGAGGGCTGACGGACGGTACGGGTGTACGGGAACGGGCCCGGCGGAATCAATTCCGCCGGGCCCGTTCCCGTATCCGCGTCATACCCGGTCAGAAGTGCTCAGAGCGCGTGCTGGTACTGCCGTTCCGGATTCACGGCGAGCGAGTGCACGGTGATGAACTGGGGTTCGATGCGCATGTGGACGGGGTCGAAGACCGCGCCGTCCACGAAATGCGGACCCGGACCGAATAGCTCCAGTTCCGTGGTGGTCGGCTCGACGAGCTGGGCCGTTCCGGTGAACTGCACGGACCAGAGCCGGGGGTCCCCGGAATTGAAGTTGTCCGCCCCGTAGGCCACCACGCTGCCGTTGCACGCCTGGTGGTAGCCGAAGCCGGAGTGCATTCTCAGGACGACCCCGCCGTCCACCACGATGTGGCGGGCGAGGGCGAGGAAGGGCAGCGCGCGCATGCTGGTGGCCACTCGGCCGTACGGCACCCGCCGCAGCAGTTCGATGGCGTGGAGTTCCTCGGGGGACATGCCCTCCACTGTCCGCCACCGGCATCCCGCCGGAAAAGAGGAGCCCGCCCCGATGACCGGGGACGTTGGTCCCGAATGACACGGCGCGCACCGGGGAACCACGCGGCCACAGGGCGTCACGGCAGGTGACGGAGGGGGGCCGGGGGCGGCCCGCGCCCGGGCCGTGGGGGCCGTCTAGCGCCGCTCGGCCTGCAGGCGGGCCACGTAGGCGGCGGCCTGGGAGCGGCGCTCCATGCCCAGCTTGGACAGCAGGCTGGAGACGTAGTTCTTGATGGTCTTCTCGGCCAGGTGCAGCCGCTCGCCGATGACGCGGTTGGTCAGGCCCTCGCCGATCAGGTCGAGGATCTTCCGCTCCTGCTCGGTCAGGTTGGAGAGCCGGTCGTCGCGCTTGCCGTTCTTGCCGTCGCGCAGCCGCTCCAGCACGCGGGCGGTGGCCACCGGGTCCAGCAGGGACTTGCCGGCGGCGACGTCGCGCACCGCGCTGAGCAGCTCATTGCCGCGGATCGCCTTGAGCACGTAGCCCGAGGCGCCGGCCATGATCGCGTCGAACAGCGCCTCGTCGTCGGCGAAGGAGGTCAGCATCAGGCACTTGACGTCCTCGTTCCGGGAGCGCACCTCGCGGCACACCTCCACACCGCTGCCGTCGGGCAGCCGGACGTCGAGGACCGCCACGTCGGGGCGGGTGGCGGGGATGCGGACCATCGCGTCCGCGGCCGTGCCGGCCTCGCCGACGATCTCGATGTCCTCTTCGACCGACAAGAGCTCGTGGACGCCCCGACGCACCACTTCGTGGTCGTCCAGGAGGAATACCTTGATTTTTCCGTCTTCGTGCACGAAGTCAGTTTCACACACTCACCCCTTCCCTGCCGGAGTTACCCGGGATAACGTGCCGTTGTTCCCGGCCCCTGCAAGGCTGTGACCAGTGGTTGTTCCCGCTGCCGCGGATTTACTTGGAAATCCAAGCAAAAACGCAGGTCAAACGGGGTTTCGCAGTTATGCGGCGCACTGGGTAACGTGCATTGCGCAGGGCACTCGCCGGGGCACCTGTCACGCCTGAATCCCGAACGCGACGCGCACACACCCCGTGCGCTCGTTACGGATGCAGGTGAGCCGCACTGGACCCCGGAGAACCCGGGTGCCGGACCGACGGAGGAGCACACGTGACCGTGGAGAGCACTGCCGCGCGCAAGCCGCGACGCAGCAGCGGCACCAAGCGGGCGGCAGGCGCGGCGAGCGCCGCCAAGCCCGCCGCCGCTGCCACCGCGCAGACGCAGGACGCCGTACCTCAGCTCGTACAGCTGCTGACGCCCGAAGGGGACCGGGTCGACAACGCGGAGAACGCGGAGTTCGCCCCCTTCGTCGCCGACATCACCACCGAGGACCTGCGCGGGCTGTACCGCGACATGGTCATGACCCGCCGCTTCGACGGCGAGGCGACCGCCCTGCAGCGCCAGGGGGAGCTGGGCCTGTGGGCCTCGCTCCTCGGCCAGGAGGCCGCGCAGATCGGCTCCGGCCGGGCCCTGAACGACGAGGACTACGTCTTCCCGACCTACCGCGAGCACGGCGTCGCCTGGTGCCGCGGCGTCGACCCGACGAACCTGCTCGGGATGTTCCGCGGTGTGAATCACGGCGGCTGGGACCCGAACACCAACAACTTCCACCTCTACACGATCGTCATCGGCTCGCAGACGCTCCACGCGACCGGTTACGCGATGGGCGTGGCCAAGGACGGCGCGGACGCGGCCGTCATCGCCTACTTCGGCGACGGCGCGTCCAGCCAGGGCGACGTGATGGAGGCCTTCAACTTCTCCGCCGTCTACAACTCCCCCGTGGTGTTCTTCTGCCAGAACAACCAGTGGGCGATCTCCGAGCCGACCGAGCGCCAGATGCGCGTGCCGCTCTACCAGCGCGCGCAGGGCTTCGGCTTCCCGGGCGTCCGCGTCGACGGCAACGACGTGCTGGCCTGCCTGGCCGTGACCCGCTGGGCCCTGGACCGGGCCCGCCGCGGCGAGGGCCCGACCCTGGTCGAGGCGTTCACGTACCGCATGGGCGCGCACACCACCTCCGACGACCCGACGAAGTACCGGCGGGACGAGGAGACGGCGGCCTGGGAGTCCAAGGACCCGATCCTGCGACTGAAGGCACACCTGCTGGCCACGGGCGGCGCCGACGAGGCGTTCTTCACCGAGCTGGAGGCCGAGAGCGAGGCCATGGGCAAGCGGGTGCGCGAGGCCGTGCGCTCCATGCCCGATCCGGACACCATGGCGATCTTCGAGAACGTCTACGCGGACGGGCACGCGCT
Organism: Streptomyces sp. NPDC090045; assembly: GCF_044747975.1. Lineage (NCBI taxonomy): Bacteria > Bacillati > Actinomycetota > Actinomycetes > Kitasatosporales > Streptomycetaceae > Streptomyces > Streptomyces sp. NPDC090045. The sequence continues at coordinate 110,682 of NZ_JBIVFA010000006.1, read as the reverse complement.
CGTCGACGAGGAGCGCGCGCAGTTCGCCGCCTACCTCGCGTCCTTCGAGTCGGCCGAGGAGGGTCACTGATGGCTGTCGAGAAGATGTCGATCGCGAAGGCGCTCAACGAGTCGCTGCGCAAGGCCCTGGAGCAGGACCCGAAGGTCCTGATCATGGGCGAGGACGTCGGCAAGCTGGGCGGTGTCTTCCGGATCACCGACGGCCTGCAGAAGGACTTCGGCGAGGAGCGGGTCATCGACACCCCGCTCGCCGAGTCGGGCATCGTCGGCACCGCCATCGGCCTGGCCCTGCGCGGGTACCGGCCGGTCGTGGAGATCCAGTTCGACGGCTTCGTCTTCCCGGCGTACGACCAGATCGTCACGCAGCTCGCGAAGATGCACGCGCGGGCCCTGGGCAAGATCAAGATGCCGGTCGTCATCCGCATCCCGTACGCGGGCGGCATCGGCGCGGTCGAGCACCACAGCGAGTCCCCCGAGACGCTCTTCGCACACGTCCCGGGCCTCAAGGTGGTCTCCCCGTCGAACGCGAGCGACGCCTACTGGATGCTCCAGCAGGCGATCCTCAGCGACGACCCGGTGATCTTCTTCGAGCCGAAGCGCCGCTACTGGGACAAGGGCGAGGTCGACGTCGACGCCATCCCCTACCCGCTGCACAAGGCGCGCGTGGCCCGCGAGGGCTCGGACCTCACCCTGGCCGCCTACGGCCCGATGGTGAAGGTCTGCCTGGAGGCGGCGGCCGCGGCCGCCGAGGAGGGCAAGTCGGTGGAGGTCGTCGACCTGCGCTCGATGTCCCCGGTCGACTTCGACGGTCTGCAGACCTCGGTCGAGAAGACCCGCCGGCTGGTCGTCGTGCACGAGGCCCCGGTCTTCCTGGGCGTCGGCTCGGAGATCGCCGCTCGCATCACGGAGCGGTGCTTCTACCACCTGGAGGCGCCGGTGCTGCGCGTGGGCGGATTCCACGCCCCGTACCCGCCGGCCCGCCTGGAGGACGAGTACCTGCCGGGCCTGGACCGGGTGCTCGACGCCGTCGACCGCTCGCTGGCGTACTGAGGAGCCACGTTCATGACGATCCGCGAATTCAAGATGCCCGACGTGGGCGAGGGCCTCACCGAGGCCGAGATCCTCAAGTGGTACGTCCAGCCGGGTGACACGGTCACCGACGGTCAGGTCGTCTGCGAGGTCGAGACGGCCAAGGCCGCCGTGGAACTGCCGATCCCGTTCGACGGTGTCGTGCACGCGCTCCTCTTCGAGGAGGGCACCACGGTCGACGTCGGCCAGGTGATCATCTCGGTGCAGACCGGCGAGGCGGAGGCCCCGGCCCCCGCCGCGGTGGAAGCGGCCCCGGCTGCCGCCGAGCCGGCCCCGGCCGCCCGCCAGCCCGTCCTGGTCGGCTACGGAGTCTCCGAGTCCTCCACCAAGCGCCGCCCGCGCAAGGCCGCCCCGGCGCCCGCCGTGGCCGCGCAGAACGGCACGGCGGCCCCGGTGGCCGCCCCCGCGGCTCCGGCCGCCCCGGCGCCGCTCCCCGCGGTCCCCGCGCAGCCGACCGGCGAGCGGCCGCTGGCCAAGCCGCCGGTGCGCAAGCTCGCCAAGGACCTCGGCATCGACCTGGCCTCGGTGGTCCCCACCGGTGACGGCGGGGTCGTGACCCGGGAGGACGTCCACGCGGCGGCCGCCGCGGCGATCGCCCCGCAGACGGTGCTCGCCGAGGTCCCGGTGGCGGCTCCGGTGACGGCTCCGGCCGTCCAGGCGGCCGAGGCACCGGCCTCCGCGCGGGAGACCCGCATCCCGGTCAAGGGCGTCCGCAAGGTCACCGCCCAGGCCATGGTCGGCTCGGCCTTCACCGCACCGCACGTCACCGAGTTCATCACGCTCGACGTGACCCGCACGATGAAGCTGGTCCAGGAGCTCAAGGACGACCCGGACCTCGCGGGGCTGCGCATCAACCCGCTGCTCCTCATCGCGAAGGCCGTCCTGGTGGCCATCCGCCGCAACCCGGACGTCAACGCGTCCTGGGACGAGGCGGCCCAGGAGATCGTGCTCAAGCACTACGTGAACCTGGGCATCGCGGCGGCCACCCCCCGTGGGCTGATCGTCCCGAACATCAAGGACGCGCACGCCAAGACGCTCGGCGAGCTGTCGACGTCCCTGTCCGAGCTGGTCGCCACGGCCCGCGACGGCAAGACGTCCCCGGCGGACATGCAGAACGGCACCATCACCATCACCAACGTCGGCGTCTTCGGCGTCGACACCGGTACGCCCATCCTGAACCCGGGCGAGTCCGCGATCCTCGCGGTCGGCGCGATCAAGCTCCAGCCGTGGGTCCACAAGGGCAAGGTGAAGCCGCGCCAGGTCACCACGCTGGCGCTGTCGTTCGACCACCGTCTCATCGACGGCGAGCTCGGCTCCCGCTTCCTGGCCGACATCGCGGCGGTCCTGGAACACCCCCGCCGCCTGATCACCTGGTCGTAGCGGCACGCACCACGCCCCACCCGATGGCCGGCCTCCCCCGCGGAGGCCGGCCATCGGCCGTGGCGGCCCCGGCGCAGCCGTACGGACGTCCGCGGGCCCCTGGAAGGAGCGTGGCGATGAACGACCCCATGGCCGGGGTGCCGGCGGCATCGGAGACGACCCTCGTACGCGAGGTCTTCGGCCCGCTCGGCGGCCTCGTCGAGTGCGGCGCGTCGCTGGAATCGGTGTCGGTGGGCGCCTTCGTGGCGCGTCACCGCGGCGAGCTGGACCGGGTGCTGGACGTGGTGCGGCGGCTGGGTGCCTTCCATGCCGAGTCGATGGAGCTCATGGACGGGCTCGGCTACCTGCGGGAGCACGAGGTCCCGCCGGTCGCCCTGCTGATGTGGTCGGGATGCATCGAGGAGTACACCCCGGACCTCGGCGCGGACCCCGGCGCGCCGGAAACAGTCCGCCGCACGGCCCGGATGGGCGCCGACCTCCAGACGGCGCATCTCCTCCAGGCGCTGGTGGGGGTGGCGTCCCTGCGCGGCGACGACGACGTGGAGTGCCGGGCCCGGGAGATCGCGGAGGTGATCGCCGCGGTGTGCACGTGGGGCGGGCCCGGCCGCGGCAGGTCGCCCCACGAGGCGTTCCTGATGTGGCGGGTCGCGTTCCTTCCGCGGCTCCTGATGCCCTCGTCGGACTCGCCGGAGCCCTTCAAGCGGCGCCTGCGGGCGTACGCGCACGCCCTGGAAGAGATCGTGGACCAGGGGGAGTGACCAGGGTGCGGGGAAACCCCTGGCCGGGGTGGTGGACCCGTGTGATCATCGCCGGATGATCTTCCGTGCTGCCACCGCAGACCCCGCAGACCTCGACCGCGCCGTCGCCTACCCGGCCGACGGTCCCGTTCCCGCCCTCACCGCCGAGAAGATCCGTGAGGAGCTCGCCGAGAACCAGATCCGCCCCGAGTGGATCTGGTTCGCCGAGGACGAGGACGGCGAGATCCTGGCCCGCGCCCTGTGGTGGGGGCGCGCCGACAGTGAGCGGCCCGTCGCGCTCGACTGCCTGCATGTACGGGCCGGCGTGGCCGACCCGGCCGCCGTGGCCGCCGCGCTGCTCGCGGCCGGGCACGCCGCCTTCGGCAAGCTGCCCGTCTACAACATCTCCCTGCCCCGCGGCTGGCGCGAGGACCCGGAGACGGCCGCCGCGGTCGCCTGGCGTCAGGAGGCCGCGTACAAGTCGGGCCTGACGAGCGAGATCGAGCGGCTGCGCTACGAGTGGAGCACGGCCGCCGGGACGCCGGAGGCGACGGGGCGGCTCGTCTTCCGCGACGGCACCGACGAGGAGTTCCTCGACGCCTTCGTCCGGCTGTCCGCCGGCAGCCTCGACCTGCACACGCAGGCCGAGCTCCGGTCGATGGATGCGGAACAACTGGCCCGCGAGGACGTCGAGTTCTACCTCGACTGCCCCGGCGAGCGCTCCTGGTGGCGGCTCGCCCACCTCCCGGACGGCACCCTCGCGGGCATGGCCATCCCGTCGGCCACCCCGTACCACCGCAACGTCGGCTACCTGGGCGTCGTACCCGAGCAGCGCGGCCAGGGGCTGATCGACGAGATCCTGGGCGAGATCACCCGCTTCCACGCGGCCGAGGGCGCGCAGCGCATCACCGCGACCACGGACACCGTCAACGTCCCGATGGCCGCCGCATTCGACCGGGCCGGCTACGAGGTCACCGAGATCCGGCTGGTGCTGGAGGAACCGTCCGGGATCTGAGGGGCGTTCTCTCCTCGGAGCCCCGCCCGCAGGGCTCCTGACCACGCGACGTGGCGGACCCGGACCCGAAGGACGACGAAGTGAATGAGTAGCCCCGGCCCCGGCCCCAGCCCGAGCCCCGGCCCCGCACCCCGGAGCACCGCGCCCCGTTGGCCGGGCTACCGCGCCGAGCCGTCCTACGACCCCGGCCGTAGCCAAATCTTCCCGGCCCCGGTGCCGGCGGAGCTCCGGGCGCTCGGCGACGACGTGCGGGCGGCCGGCTGGCCGGTGCGGCTCGCCTTCCGCGGCTCCCGGACCGCGCTGCTCGACACGCTCTGCCGCTGGCAGACCCTGCGCGCGCTGGCGTACGTGCACCTGCTGGCCGCCTGCACGGGGGACGAGCGGCTGCCGGCCGACCTGAGGGTGGTTCCCGGCCCGGAGGGGGCCGGCGATCCGGGCCTGCCCGAGCTGCTGGCGAGGCTGGAGCAGACCGCCGCCGGCCTCCCGGCGGACCTGCTGGACGCGGTCGTCTGCGACAGCGGCAGGCTGCTGCTCGCCGACAACCGGTTCGCGGCGTCGGTGCTGGCCGCCGGGCTCACCGCCGATTCCCGGCCGGGGGACCCGGACGAGGCGGTCTCCCGCGCCGTGGTGCTCACCAGTTACTGGTACGAGGTCCCCGCACTGCGCGGCGCGCTGGCCCTCGCGTGGAGCGCGAACCTGTTCGTCCGCTCCTGGCTGGGGTGGTCCCAGCGGTTCGTGTACGGCGACCCGGCGGGAGGCATCGGCATCACCTCCGACCCCCGCCCGCCCCGCCCGGCGGCCTCCGCCCTCCCGGAGTGGGCGGCGCCCCTGCTGGACCGCATCGAGCAGGATCCGGGGGCACCGGGCTGACCGGGGTCCGGCGCGGATTCAGGGCCTGCGCGCAGGCCCTGAAAGGGCAGGGGGACGGCCCCGGGCGGTAATCTCCCGCCCGGGGAAGGGGGTCGGGTGTCCATCGCCGAATTGCAGGTGTACTCCGTCGAGGAGGCCGACGTCACGGGCGGCGTGTGCGTGGTCCGCTGCGTCGGCGGCGTGGCCCGGGCCGGGCAGGTCTACGCCGTCGGGGAGTCGAGGATGGGCCTGCGCCACATCGAACGGCACGGGCGGCCCGTCTCCTCCTTCGACGCCGGACACGTCGCGAAGGTCCACTTCACGGGAGCCATGGTCGCCCTCCTCACCCGCGGGCAGGTGCTGACCTCGGTGCCGCCCGACGGGCACTCGCTGGAGGACCTGGAGGCCTGGCTGGCCACCGGGCCGCCGCTGCGGGACGAACCCCACCCGCGGACCCTGCGCGTCCTCGCCGGAGTGCGGATGCGCGACGATCGCCTCCCCGACGAGGTCCGGCTGCGCTGGGGCCGGGTCGCGCTGGCCGCCGCCCACCGGTGCGCGCGGGCCGAGGACACGCCCGCACTGGTCGCCGCGCCCGAACTGGCCTGCGTACAGGGCTACTTGATCCAGCAGTTCGGCCCGGTCCGCGGCGGGGACCCGGCGGCCCTGTGCCGGGAGCTGCTGGCGCTGATCGACCTGACCCCGGAGCAGGCCGCGGCGCAGGGCCGCGGCTGGCGCGACCTCCCGCACCACCGCATCCGGCACCTGCGCCGCATCAAGAGCCTGATCCCCTGGCTGGCCGCCGTACGCCCGCACCTGCCGGACCCGGGCCCCCTGGCGGAGGCGGTCGACGCCTGGTCGGCGGTCCGCCCCGAACTGCCGTGACCGGGCCGCTGATCGGGCCTAGCCCGCGGCGCGCGCGGCGTTGCCGAGGACCTTGGTCGGGGTGATGCGGACGACCACGCGGACGTCCTGCGCCGGGGCGTCCCGGTACTCCTTGCCGGCGCCCGGGCCGAGGTACTCCTCGGCGATGCGGACCGCCACCGCGCGGCCGACGTCCTCGGTGACGGTGGCCGTGCCGCGGATCTCGGCGTAGAGGAAGGGGTTGGCCAGGTCGAAGACGGTGACGCCGACCCGCCCGTCCCGGACGATGTTGCGCTCCTTGCGGCGGCCCTGCTCCGTGGAGATCAGCAGGTCGCCCCCGTCGCGGGTCACCCAGATCACCGAACTCTGCGGACTGCCGTCGGGGTTGATGGTCGAGAGGACGGCGGGGTGCGGGGAGTCGAGCAGCCCGCGTACGGTCTCATTCAGCTCAACAGTCATGGCGGCGAGGCTAGTCGGGGCGCGGGCGGGCCGCCGCCGGTTTCCGGTCCGGCCGCGGTACTAACCGAAGTCGGTCAGTTCCAGGGGATGTTGAGCCACGGACTGGCCGGGTCGGTGGTCAGTGCGACGTGGGCGGCGAGGGCGCTCGTGTACCAGGTGCCGAACTCCTCCTCGTCGAAGTGCAGGCACCGGCCGAGGACGTACCCGGCGGAGAACTCCTCCCACGAGCGGTACGTCTCGCGGGCGGCGTCCCCGGCGCGCAGTACGGCCTTCTCGGCCTCGTGCAGGGTCCCGTAGCGGCCGCCGATGCCCCAGCGGGCCATCTGCGAGGCCCGGCCGAGGTCCCAGGCCTCCACCGAGCGGACCCACCCGCCCTCGGGGAGCAGTCCGTCGGCGCGGAAGCGCTGCTCGTAGCGGGCGATCCGGCCGATGAGGCGTTTGACGCCGGCGATCTCGCCCTCCACCTCGGCGGTGGGGCGCGGCTGGGCGACGGTGACCCCGTCGGGGGTGAGCTGCGGCTCGGCGGACCGCTCGGCGCTGCGGCGCAGGCTGGCCTCGGCGGCGTGCCGCCAGTGCTCGATGTCGACCGGCCCGGCGAAGTCGGAGGCGAGGACGCGGCGGACGCGCAGCGCGTACTCCCAGACGGGGCTGACCATGGAGGCGCCGAGGAGCGTCTCCAGCGTGGCGAGCCATTCGGCGCGGTCGGTGATGCCCCACCACTTCGCGAGGCGGCGGCGCTCGGCCGTGTAGCCGCTGCCGTGGTGGGCGATGGCGTTCCAGAACTCGCCGTTCGTCACGGCGAGATGGCCGCCGACGGCGAGGCCGTGGGCGACGGGCCCGTGCAGCGGCCCGCCGGTGAAGAGTCCGTGGACCTTCCCCTCGGGCAGGCCGTACGCGGGCGCCGCGTCCGCGTGCGCGCGCCAGCGGGCCAGATCGGCGGGGGTGGTGGTGAGGTAGGCCTCGGAGGGGGAGCCCGGGTTCACGGCGAGGAAGGCGGGGTCGGTGGGGGTCCAGACCTTGGCGTACCAGCCCAGGCCATGGGACTCGTAGACCCACTCGGGGGTGGGCGCGGGCAGCATGCCGGCGGTGTGGACGACGAGCATGCGATCCGGGGTGGCGTGGAAGAACACCGACTCGGGGTGCGCGTCCGCCTGGACGCGGGGCTGCGCGAGATAGAGCTGCGCGCGGGCGAGCACGTCGAAGTACGCGGCCCAGTCGCCGCCGGCCTTGGCCTCGTACAGCTCTCTCTCGATGACGCTCGGTGCGATCCAGGTCCCCATACGGGGACCCTATACGGGCCCTTCCGCGGGGCGTCCGGCCCGTCCGGCGCTCTCCCTGACCGGCGGCTTTCGGCATAGGCTTCGGGGCATGACCCGGTTCCCGTGCGTGAAGTCCGCCCAGTCGGCGGCGCGATGAACGACGGCGCGATGAACGACGCCACGACGAACGGCGTCACGGTCACGGTGTACTGGCGGCCGGGGTGCCCGTTCTGCATCAAGCTCCGCACGCAGCTGCGCCTGGCCCGGATCCCGTACCGGAAGGTCAACATCTGGCGGGACCCCGAGGCGGCGGCCTTCGTCCGCAGCGTGGCCGACGGGAACGAGACCGTCCCGACGGTGGTCGTCGGCGACCACCCGGCCATGGTGAACCCGTCCCTGCGCCGGATCCGCGGGGCCCTGCACGGCTGACCCGCGCCGGCCCCGGCAGCGGTGGCCGGCAGGCGGGGGCTACCGGCCCGAGGCCGCCTTCATCGCCGCGAAGACGGTGATCAGGACCGTGGCCAGGACGACGATCTGGTTCCGCTTCCCCTGCAGGCGCTTGCGCTCGGCGGGCGCGATGCCGCTCTTGTCCGCGAGGTTGCGCCAGGGCTTGCTGAGGCGCCAGAGGAAGGCGATGGCGAGGATGGCCACGGCGAAGGTTCCAAAGACCTGCCCGGCGGCATAGCTCTGCGAGGTGGGGTCCACGGACAGGGGGATCATGAACCGCATCGTATGCGTGCTCGAATCGCTGGTGGATCACGATCGGGCATCATCCGTGCCGCCCGCACGCGACGAGGTATCCGCTGGTCAGGGGCGTACGTCCTACCGGGGAGGGGAGAGGGCGAAGACCGTCGACCGGGAGGAGGCGCCGTAGGTGGTGCCGTCCTGGACGATGAGCGTGAACGCGCCGATCCCGCCGCGTGACACCGGCTGCTCGGGGTCCCTGCGCGGGGCGCTGCGCCACAGTCCGCGTCCCGTGCCGGCGTCCCTGGTGACGATCTCGCCGTTGGTGGTCTGGACGTACACCCGTCCGTCCTGGAGCACCGGCCCCTGCAGGGGATCGGCGCCGGTGTCCTCCACCCACAGCTCCTTTCCGCCGACGAGATCGACGGCGCGCAGGCGTCCGTCCGCGCGGAGGTCGATGACGACCGAGTCGGAGGCGACGGCCTGCGACGACACCTGCACCGCGGCCCGGCCCGGAAGGTCCTTCCCGTCCGCCGCGGAGACCTGGACCAATCGCGCTGTGCTGCTGTCCTTCGGCCGGCCCGTCAGGTCGTCGACGGCGATCAGGGTGTCCTGGTCGCCGCCGATGCCGGAGAACAAGCCGTGGGTCCCGCGCTGCCACTGCGTCTTCCCGTCGGAGGGCGAGAGCCGCAGCAGTACGGCTTCCGGACCGCCTTGGCCGCCCTTAGGCATCCCCTCGACCAGCAGCCCGGCCGGATGGTGGAGGAGCCGTACGTATCGGTGCTCGGCGAACTTGCGGGTCCACAGCGGCTCTCCGGAGGCCGCGCTCCAGGCGCGGAGGACGTTTTCGTTGGGATCCCCCGTGACCAGGACGTCCCCCACCAGGGCCGCATCCGTGGCGGCGGTGGCCGCGACGGTCCGCTGCCAGCGGAACGTCCCGGTCCTGGTGTCCAGGGCGGCCAGCGTCTCCGCCCGCGACTCCTCGCCCAGCTCGGGGGTGCCGCCCAGCATGAGGTAGGCCAGGCCGGTCGCCGGTACGGCGGCCACGAGCGTGACGGTGCCCGCGGCGCCGTCGGCCGCCGTGGGGAGGACCTTGCCGGTGGCGCCGTCGAACTGCGCGATGCCGTTCTCCCCTTCGCAGAGGACGTCCTTGCCGGTCCACAGACAGCGGTGCAGCACCGAACGGGAGGCCGGGGGCGAGATCCCCGGCGGGATCGGGGTCTCCCACCGGGCCCAGCCCGCCGGTGCGATCGCCGCCGAGTCCTCGCGCGCGGGCGCCGCGGGGGCCGACGGTCCGGAGGCCGCCGCCGCGGGCGGGGCCTTGGGCGGGTCCGGGTACAGGGCCCAGGCAGTGGCCGAGCCGGCCGCGATCGTGAGGGCGATGCCCGCCGCCACGCCCGCCTTGACGCGCCGGTGCGTGCCTGCCGTACGTACGGGCTGCGCGGCCCGGCCCGACCTCCTGCGGTGGGCGCGCGAACCGAGCAGCGCGAGCAGGTCGTCGGCCGTGGGGCGGTCGGCCGGCTCCTTGGCCAGGCACGGTCCGACGATGGGTAAGAGGGACTGCGGCAGGCCGTCCAGAGCGGGCGGCTCGTGTACGACGTTCCAGGCGATCGCGTAGGGAGATTCGGCCTCGAAGGGACTGCGGCCCGTCGCCGCGTGCACGAGTACCGAACCGAGCGCGAAGACGTCTGCGGCCGGGCCGGTCTCCTTCGGGGTGCGGAACTGCTCGGGCGCCATGAAGGGCGGGGTCCCGACGATCACACCCGTCTGTGTGAGGGCGTCGGAGTCGATGGCACGCGAGATGCCGAAGTCGATGACCCGGGGACCGTCATCGGCCAGCAGGATGTTGCCGGGCTTGAGGTCCCGGTGGACGAGCCCCGCGCGGTGGATGTCGCGCAGCGCCTCGACCAGGCCGGAGGCCAGCTGCCACGCCTCGTCGGCGGCCATCGGCCCGTGTGCGGCGACCTGCTCGGCGAGGGTCGGGCCGGGCACGTACAGGGTCGCCATCCACGGCAGGTCGCCCGTGGTGTCGGCATCGATGACGGGGGCGGTGAAAGCCCCGCTCACCGCTCTGGCGGCTTCGACCTCCCGCGCGAAGCGGACCCGGAACAGCGGATCCGACGCGAACCGTTCCCGGATCACCTTCACCGCGGCCTGTCGCCCGGACGGCGAGACGGCCAGGTAGACGACTCCCATCCCGCCCGCGCCGAGGATCCGTTCCACCTCGTAGTGCCCGATGTGGGTCACTGCCTCTTCGCTGAGGTCCACTGTCTGAGGTTCCCCCTGTCCCACCGGAACGGCTGGCGCACTCTATCGAAGGCCATTGCCTGACGGACCGTGTATTCCCTTTGTTCCGGGGCGCGTTGGGTGGCACGGGCGGCACGCCCCCCGTGCCACCGCGCGACCGTGCGGACCCCCTTGACGCCCCCCGGTGAGGGAGGGACGCTCGCGGGTCTCGCATCCGAGCGGTTGCACACTGGGGGGCCGGTATGCCGGAGGAGTCTGTCCAGACGGTGGGGGAGCTGCGCGCGCGGCTCGCGGCGCGGGGGGCGCGCTGGTCCGTCCTGGAACACCTGGCCGACGAGGAGCGGGTGCCGCGGCCCTCGCTCGGTCTGGAGCCGGGGGCGAACCTGACGCGCGCCGAGGACGTGGGCCTCGTCGATCTGCGGGGGATCATCGGGCACGAGAGCGGGAATCCCCACCTGACCCGGCGCCGGGCCGCCCACGGGTTCCTGCCGGGACCGGCGAGGACCGGTGCGGCCCGGCCCGCCGCCGTGGACTGGCGCAGCCGCTGGGGCCTGCCGTGGATCACCAAGGTGAAGGACCAGAACCCGTGCGGTTCCTGCTGGGCCTTCGGCGCCGCCGGCCTGGTGGAGTCCATGGCCCGCATCGAGCACTGCGTATGGGCGGAGCGCTCCGAGGGGGACGTGCACGACGGCCTGCGCTTCACCTGCGGGCAGGGGTCCAATCCGGAGACCGCCCTCGACTGGATCAAGGGCAACGGCGGGCTCGCCGACCCGGACTGCTGGCCGTACAGCACCCCGCCCGCCGGTCTGCCCGCCGCCCGCCGCGACGCCTGGCGCGCCGAGTACACGCCCAGCTGGGACCGGTCCGGGCGCACCGTCCGGATCACCGACTACGTGCGGCTCGGCGACGTGGAGCAGCAGAAGGTCTGGCTGGACACGGTCGGCCCGCTGACCGCCTGCTTCGACGTGTACGACGACTTCTTCGGCCTCGGCTCCGGCGTCTACCACCGCACCAGCGACCGGCTCGCGGGCGGCCACTGCGTGCTGATCGTCGGCTACGACGACGCGGCCGGCTGCTGGCTGTTCAAGAACTCCTGGGGGACCGGCTACCACGTCGGCGGCTACGGCCGGATCGCCTACGGCGAGGTCGCCATCGACTACTGGGCCAAGTGCGGCCTGCGCGGCACCAACATCGACCCGTGGGCCAAGCGCCGCCTGCACACCGGCAACGTCTACGAGAGCGGCAACGGCCGCGCCCACCGCAACTTCGAGCTCCTCGCCACCACCACCGGCGGCCGCCTCCAGCACTGGTGGCGCGAGGGCGACGCCCCCTTCGCCTGGGCCCGCGCGGACGCCTTCGCGAACGACGCCTCCGGCCAGCCCGCCTTCACCGGGACCACCTACAACCGCAACATGGAGTCCCTGCACGTGACCACCGGCGGCCGGCTGCGCCACTGGTACTTCGAGCAGTCCGTGCGCGTCTGGCGCGACGGCGGCGCCTTCGGCCCGGGCGACGCGGCGGTCGGCTCGACCCCGGCCTTCATCCAGAGCGACTACGGCAAGCCCGGCAACTTCGAGGTCGTCGTGCGGACCGCCGACGGCCGCCTCAACCACTGGTGGCGCATCAACGGCGCCCCCTGGACCTGGAACGACGGCGGCCGCTTCGCCTCCGGCATCGCCCACTACGGCCCCGCCCTCGTCCAGACCCGCAGCCGCCACCTCGACCTCGTCGCCGCCCGCACGGACGGCCGGATGCAGCTGTGGTGGCGCGACGACCCGAACGGCTTCGTCTGGCGCGCCGGGGAGGTCTTCGGCAGCGGTACGCCGGCCGTCTCCGCGCCCTGCCTGATCGAGGGGCAGTACGGGGCCGCCGACGAGGACACCGCCGGGAACTACGAGCTGTGCGTCGCCGTCGCCGGCGGACGCGTCGAGCACTGGTGGCGCGGCAACGCGGGCGGCTCGGCCTGGAGCCGCAGCGCGGTCTTCGGCCACGACGTCGCCGCGGTCACCGGGATGCTCCAGGGCAGTTTCGGGTTCAACCTGGAAGTCGTCGTCCTGCGCACCGACCACCGTCTGCAGCACTACTGGCGGGACAGGGCGGGCTGGCACGAGGGGGCGGTCATCGGCCCCGTCGGCTGAGATCCGGCAGCTGAGAGGAGCCGGCGGGCGTGGAGGTACGGAGCGTCGTGCTGAGCCCCGGTGAACCGTACGAGCTGCGGCTCACCGGGCGCGGCGCGCGCGGGTACGTGTGGACCTGGCAGGTCACGGGGGACGCCGACGTGGTCGCGGTGACGGAGGGGCCGACGGCCTCCGGCGACAGCCTCCCCGGGGCCCCGGTCGAGCGGACGTACGTCGTACGGGGCCTTCCCCCGGGCGGTGGCCGGGCCCGGATCCGCTTCGCGCAGGTCCGGCCGCCCTACCCGCAGGAGGCTCCGTACGACGAGTTCGTGCTGGACGTGGAGGTCACCCCGCGGGTCACGCCGCGGACGGGCGGCGCGGCCTGAGCACCGCGTGCTGCACGGCCTCCAGCGGTCCGCGCTCGAAGCGGCGCAGCCACAGCCGCGACCCGGCCATCAGGGTCAGGCTCACCCCGGCCCACAGGCCCATCACCCACCAGGGACCGCTGCCGCCCAGCCGGTCGGCGAGGCCCAGCCCGATGCCGTAGCAGAGCAGCATGCACAGCAGGTTCTGGCCGACGTAGCAGGACAGGGCGGTGCGGCCGACGGAGCCGAGGGCGGTGGTCACGGCGGCGGGGACCCACAGGCGGTCGAGGGCGATGCCGATCAGGCCGATGTAGCCGAGGGCGAGCAGCGGCGCGGCGCCGTAGCGGCCCAGGGCGAAGAAGTCGTCGCCGCCGAGGGCGGTCGCGGCGTTCAGCGGCAGTCCGAGGCCCAGTCCCCAGGCGGCCAGCCGGGCCCGGATGCGGCGGCCCCCGTCGGTGGCGGTGAAGGCGCCGGCGCGGTGGAGCCGCACGCCGAGGAGGAAGAGGAAGACCAGCAGCCCGAAGGAGAAGACGGGCTCGATGCGCAGGGCGGCGAAGTTCTCCAGGCGGAAGGCGATCTGCGCGCCGTAGCCGCCGTGCGCGTACAGCTCGACGGCGGCCGGATCCGGTCCGTCCGCGGGGCCGTCCGCCCGGCTCAGCGAGTCGAGGGTCGCCAGGGCGACCAGGGCCAGGTGCACCCCGCCCGCCGTCCACATGACCACCCGCCGGACCTTCTCGGAGCGGGCCAGCAGCCGGGCCGCCAGCAGCGCGGTGACGGCGTAGCCCATCAGCACGTCCCAGGCGAAGACGAGGACGAAGTGGACCGTGCCCTCCAGGAAGAGGAACGCGGCCCGCCGCGGGTAGCGGCCGGGCCAGGGCTCGCCGCGGCGCGCGGCGGAGTCGTACTGGATGGCCAGGCCCACCCCGAACAGGATCGTCAGCAGCGCCAGGAACTTGCCGTCGGCGAGGAACCGGAAGACGGCCTCGGCGATGTTCGCCGCCGAGGGGTCCGCGACCGGGTCGGGCGTTCCCAGACCGCCCTGGAGCACGCTCCACTCCGAACCGGGGGAGGCGAAGATCCAGACGTTGGTCATGAGGGTGCCCAGGATGGCGGCGCCGCGCAGGACGTCCAGCAGGGGGAGCCGGGTGGTCGTGCGGACCACGGGGGCGAGGGTGTCGGCCATGACTCCAGGCTCCCGGCGGGCGGGGCCGCGTACGTCCTGCGGCCGGACGAAGGCGCCGTACATCCTTCGATGCAGGGGGAGCGCGAACGGGGAGGAGAGGCGGCGGTCCGCATCCTGGACCGGGCCCTGCTTGCACCTCTGTTGTATCTATGCTGTGCGCATGCCCGCCCCGACCCCCGCCGTGCCGACCCCCGCCGTCGCGGCCGCCACGGCCGCCGGCACCGCGACCGCCGCCGAACGCGTCTACCGGCACGTCAAGCACGGTGTGCTCGACCGCCGCTACGAAGGCGGCACCCTCCTCACCGAGGGCGAACTCGCCGAAGCCGTCGGAGTGTCCCGCACCCCGGTCCGCGAGGCGCTGCTGCGCCTGGAGACCGAGGGGCTGCTGAAGCTGTACCCGAAGAAGGGCGCGCTGGTGCTGCCGGTCTCCGCGCAGGAGATCACGGACGTGCTCGAAACCCGGCTGCTGGTGGAGGAGTTCACCGTACGCAGAGCCGTACCGGCGCCACCCGGCCTGCTGGACCGGCTCGCCGCCCTGCTGGAGGAACAGCGCCGGCACGCCGCCGAGGGGGACCTCGCCGCGATGATGGCCGCCGACCGGGGCTTCCACGCGGAGATCGTGCGCAGCGCCGGCAACCAGATCCTGTGCCGCCTCTACGACCAGCTCCGCGACCGGCAGCTGCGGATGGGCGTGGCCCTGCTGCACGCCCACCCCGACCGGCTGGAGCGCACCCTGGCCGAGCACGCCGAGATCCTGGACGCGCTGCGGGCCGGGGACGCGGAGACGGCCGCCGCGGTGGTCCGCGGCCACATCGGGCGGGTCGGGGAACTGGTCCGGGGGCCGGGCCGGTGACCGTCCGGGGGAGCGCGCCGCAGCCGGTCGAGGACCCGCCCGGCGGCGGACGGGCCGTCGCCGTCTGGTCCATCGGCGTCTCCGTCTACTTCGTGGCGGTGATCTTCCGTACCAGCCTGGGCGTGGCCGGTCTCGACGCCGCCGACCGCTTCCACGTCAACGCCTCGGCGCTCGCCACCTTCTCCCTCCTCCAGCTGCTCGTCTACGCCGGCATGCAGATACCCGTCGGCCTGATGGTCGACCGGCTCGGCACCAAGAAGGTGCTGACGCTGGGCGCGGTGCTCTTCACCGCCGGCCAGCTCGGCTTCGCCCTCTCCCCCTCCTACGGGATGGCGCTCGCCGCACGCGCGCTGCTCGGCTGCGGCGACGCGATGACCTTCATCTCGGTGCTGCGACTCGGCACCCGGTGGTTCCCGGCCCGGCGCGGGCCGCTGATGGCCCAGCTCGCCGGGCTGGTCGGCATGGCGGGCAACCTCGTCTCCACGCTCGTCCTCGCCCCCGTCCTGCACGGGGTCGGCTGGACCGCGGCCTTCGCGGGGAGCGCCGTGGCCGGGCTGGTGGTGCTGGTGCCGCTGGTGCTGTTCCTGCGGGACCACCCGGAGGGGCACGGGCCGGCGCCGGCCGACGTCCGGGGCACGGGGGCTTCCGGCGGCTTCGTACGCCGTCAGATCCGCGAGTCCTGGGCCGAACCCGGCACCCGCCTCGGCCTGTGGGTGCACTTCACGACGCAGTTCCCGGCGATGGTGTTCCTGCTGCTGTGGGGGATGCCGTTCCTGGTGGAGGCGCAGGGGCTGTCACGGACCACCGCGGGCGCACTGCTCACGCTGGTGGTCGCCTCCAACATGGCGCTCGGGCTGGTCTACGGCCAGATCGTCGGCCGCCGCCAGTCCGCGCGGATCCCCCTCGCCCTGGGCACGGTCGGCCTCACCGCCCTCCTCTGGGCGGCCGTCCTCGCCCACCCGGGGGACAGGGCGCCGATGGGGCTGCTGATCGCCCTGTGCCTGGTCCTCGGCGGCTGCGGTCCGGCCTCGATGATCGGCTTCGACTTCGCCCGCCCGGCCAACCCGGCGGAGCGTCAGGGCACCGCCTCCGGAATCACCAACATGGGCGGCTTCCTCGCGTCGATGACCACGCTGCTGACCGTGGGCGTCCTGCTCGACGCCACCGGCGACGACTACCGCATCGCCTTCTCGACGGTGTTCGTCCTCGAAGCGCTCGGCGTCTCCCAGATCCTCCGGCTGCGCCGCCCCGCACTGGAGCGGGAGGCGGCCCGGGACGTGGCCCGGGAGGCGGCCCGGGAGGTGGCTCACCACCGCATCACGATCCCCGCGCCCGCGCCCGTACCCGCAGGTGGGGCCGTACACGGCGGCGCGGAACCGGACCCGGTCTCCCGCGCGTGTCCCCTGCCGGACGCCGCAGGGCGCGAGGGACCGTAGGGCCGCCGTCCCGGGAGGGAGCGGCGCATCAGGAGGGGGGAACCGCAGGAATGTGGACCAAGCTGTCCGCCGCCGCCGTGCCGGAGACGGAGCGGTTCGACTGGTTCAACGACGTCGTCTCCAACTCGCTGATGCCGCTCGCCCTCGCCAGTGAACGGTCCGCCGATTTCCAGGCGGACGCGGCGGTCCTGGACCTCGGCGCCGTACAGGTGTCGTCCTTCGAGTACTCGCACGTACGGTCGCGGCGCACGCCCGCGCTCATCCGGCGCGGGGACCCCGAGCAGTACCAGCTGTCGCTGCTGACCCGCGGTCGGATGTGGATGTCCCAGTGCGGCGGCGAGGCGGAGCTCGCCCCCGGCGACATGATCCTCTGGGACACCTCGCACCCCTTCGAGGCCGACTGCCGCCCCGGGGAGGGCACGCTCGGGGCGCTGGTCGTCCAGCTCCCGAGGACCGCGCTGCCCCTGCGCGCCGGCCGGATCGACCCGCTGCTCGGCCGCCGCATCGGCGCGGAGAGCGGGATGGCCGCGATCCTGGCGCAGTTCCTCAGCTCACTCGGCACGCACGGCTCCGCATGCTCGCCGCAGGAGCTCCAGCGGCTCGGCACGATGGCCGTCGAACTGTCCGCCGCCGTCCTCGCCCAGCGCGTCGACGCCTACGGGGAACTCCCCGCCGAGGCCCGCGCCCGCGCCCTGCGCGAGCGGATCGACGTCTTCATCGAGCACCACCTGGGGGACCCCGAACTCACCCCGGGCCTGATCGCCGCCGCGCACGGGATCTCCGTACGCCGCCTGTACCTGCTGTTCCGCGACGGATCGGAGAGCGTCTCGGCCACCGTCCGGCGCCTGCGCCTGGAACGCTGCCGCGACGACCTGGCCCGCCCGGAGCTGGCGGGCCGCCCCGTCCGCGACATCGCCGCCCGCTGGTGCTTCGGCAACGCCGCGGCCTTCAGCCGTGCCTTCCGCGAGGCGTACGGAATCAGCCCCACCGAATTCCGCCGCGCCGCCGCGCACGCAGGCCCGTACGCCGGCCCGTACGGCGGCCCGTACGGCGGCGTTCCTACGGGGTGACGGAGAACTGCGTGAGGATGGCCTCCGCCAGCTCCGCGTCGCCCTCCACCTTCACCCGGTCCGCGACGACGTGCGCCCGCACCCGCCCCGCCGCCAGGCGGACGTACGTCTCCCAGTCCAGCGTCAGCGTCACGGCCGGGCCCAGCGACGGAGACTTGTCCACCGTGCCGCGGCCGTCGGCGTCCACCCGTACCGTCCGCATGAACTCCAGCGCACCGTGCACGTCGATGACCACCGCCGAGTTCGCCGGCGCCCCCGCCCGCTTCGCCACCACCTTCGGCAGCCCGGCCAGCAGGAGGTCCCGCGCCACGTACGCACCCGGCGAGTCCCAGTTCCCCGGCACGCCCAGCGCCGCCCGCAGGTCCTGCTCGTGGATCCACACGTCGAACGCGCGCAGCCGCAGCGCGTGCTCCAGCGTCACCTGGTCACCCAGCGGACCCCGCACCATCGTGTCCGGATCCCGCTTCTCGTTGCGCAGCTGCCGCGAGCGCCGGATGACGGTGTACTCCAGCTCCGAGGTCATCTCCGGCGCGGTGTGGTGACGCCGCACATCGACCTGAACCTCCATGTACCGGCTGAACTCGTCCACCACGTGCCGCAGGTCCCGCGCCACGGTGTGGATCGGCCGCGGGTCCCCGAGCTGCTCGCATTCGATGCCGATGATGTGTGACACGACGTCACGGACCGACCAGCCGGGACACGGCGTCGCCCGGTTCCACTCGCCCTCCGTCAGGGGGAGGACCAGCTCGGATATCGCCTCGATGGAGTGCGTCCACGCGTCGGCATAGGGCTGAAGGCTGGGATGGACGGTCAACGGGACCCCTCGCGGTGCTGTTCAGTGGCGCGTTTTCGGAAGCAGTGGACTCAGTTTCCAAAACTACGCTGCCGGTGAGCACCCCGGCAGTGCTTTCGTGTGACGATCGTAGGCCCGAGTTGACGGCTTGAACGCCAGGACGGTGGTAGTGTGCGCGCCTCGCTGATCCAAATCGCAGTGAACGAGGGCGAGTCGGTGACTTCCCGACGTGCCCGCGTGGCCGAGCTCGTACGCGAGCAGGCGGACTCCGACCTCGTCGTGCTGCCGGAACTGTGGCCCGTCGGCGCGTTCGCCTACGAGCAGTTCGAGACCGAGGCCGAACCCCTGGACGGCCCGACCTACGAGGCCATGTCCAAGGCCGCCCGCGACGCCGGCGTCTGGCTGCACGCGGGCTCGGTCGTGGAGCGCGCGGGCGACGGCTCCCTCTACAACACCGCCCTCGTCCTCTCCCCCGCGGGCGAGCTGGCCGCCACCTACCGGAAGATCCACCGCTTCGGCTTCGACCAGGGCGAGGCGGTGCTCATGTCGCCGGGCGACTCCCTGACCACGGTGGAGCTGCCGGAGCAGACCCTCGGCATCGCCACCTGCTACGACCTGCGCTTCCCGGAACTCTTCCGCGGCCTGGTCGACGCCGGGGCCACCACGATGGTCGTCGCGGCGGGCTGGCCCGCACGCCGCCGGTCGCACTGGACCCTGCTCAACCGGGCGCGCGCCGTCGAGGACCAGTCGTACGTCCTGGCGTGCGGACTGGCCGGCACCCACGCGGGCGTGGAGCAGGCCGGGCACAGCCTGGTGGTGGACCCGTGGGGCGAGGTCCTGGCGGAGGCCGGCCCCGGCGAGGCGGTCCTCACCGTGGACCTGGACCCGGCCAAGGTCTCCGACACCCGCGCCCAGTTCCCGGCCCTGAAGGACCGCCGCCTGAGCCGCTGACCCGGTCAGCCGGCGAGGAACCAGAGCCAGACCGCGAGGACGGTGGGAACGGGGCAGGCCAGCGCACCGAGCAGGAGCAGACGGCTCGACGCGGCCAGCCGGCGGATTCCGGGAGCCCGGGCCAGCGCGGTGAGCCCGACGGCGCCGGCCGGGAGGGGAAGGAGCCACGGGACCAGCTCGCCGATCGGCTGCCCGGCCGCCGCACCCCAGATCAGCGCGATGGACAGGAGCCCGCCCACCACGGAGACCGACAGGGCGGTGACCACCCACAGCAGGGCCGCGAGCGCGACGACGCCGCGCCGATCCTTGCCGACGGGTACGCGGACCTGCTGCGCGGGCTGCCACGGACCGTAGAGAGCCGCATAGGCGTCGGGGCGCACCGGGGGTTCCTTCCGTGGTGATCGAGGGGGGACGCCCACAATCCTCGCCGCCGGCCCGCCGCCCCGGCATGAGCGCGGATGCTCAGCCTCCGGTGGGCCGCGTACTCAGTTCCGCTCAGTCCAGGAGGGCGTCCTCCCGCTCCTTCTCGGCCATCCGGATCACGCACACCGCGACCGCGACCAGCAGCGCCGCGTCCGCGTCCTCGCGGACCACGTCCACCGCGTACGTCTCGCGGACCCGGTACCACTGCCGCGAGACCAGCGCGAGCAGCTCCCCGTCGTACTCGACCTTGAACTCCCTGTCCAGGATCCGCCCGCTGACGTCGAGCTCGGTGCCCTCGGCCATGGTCACGCGGAAGTGGTTGCGCAGCAGCGAGAGCCGCTTGCGGCGGATCACCGCGAGCCGCCGATCGTCCCGCTCCAGGGTCATCGCGTCCCGCAGGGTGAACAGCTTCTCCCGCAGGGTGATCAGGATCAGCCCGTCCGGATCCTTCAGCTCCAGCGTGTCCCGGAAGCGCAGCGCCTTCCCGTCGACGAGGAAGGCGTGCCGGCCGTCCTCGTCCTCGATCCAGTAATCGTCCCCGATGGCCAGCATTTTGTCCCGTACGAGGTATTTCATGCGCTGATCAGTGCCCGCGATAGGTTGCCCTCATGCCCCTGCTCTACGTGACCGACCTGGCGTACCCCGCACGCGGCCGCCGCTACTGCGACGAGGACATATTCCTCACCTCCCGGCTGCGGGCCGACTTCGACCTGGCCCTGTGCCACCCCGCGGACGCGGAGACGCTCCTCCCGCTGGGCTTCGACGCGGTGATCGTCCGCAACAGCGGCCCGGTCCTGCACTACCAGGAGGCCTACGACTCCTTCCGCGCCGCCGCCCTCGCCGCCGGCACGCCGGTCTACAACCCGCTCACCGGCCGCGCCGACATGGCGGGCAAGCAGTACCTCCTCGACCTGACGGCCGCCGGCTACCCGGTCATCCCGACGATCGACGACCCGGCCCGGCTGGCGGAGCTGCCGCAGGTCCCCACCTACGCGGTCAAGCCGAAGCAGGGCGCCGACTCCATCGGCCTCACCTTCACCGCCACGCCGGACGGCCCGGCCGGGGCCGTGCTGATCCAGCCGCGCATCGACTTCACGTACGAGGTGTCCTTCTACTTCGTCGACGACACCTTCCAGTACGCGCTCCACGCCCCGGACCCGGCCCGCCGCTGGGAGCTGGAGCCCTACACCCCGACCGAGGCGGACCTGGCCTTCGCCCGCGCCTTCATCGCCTGGAACACCCTCGACCACGGCATCCAGCGCGTCGACGCCTGCCGCGCCCCGTCGGGCGAACTCCTCCTCGTCGAACTGGAGGACCTGAACCCGTACCTGTCCCTGGACCTCCTCCCGACGGAGGTCCAGAACACCTTCATCACATCGCTCACAAGATCTCTCCACTCCTTCCTCGGTTGATGTCAGTGCCGGGTGCCAGGCTTTTCCCATGGACAAGCAGACGTTCTGGCAGTTGATCGAGACGGCCCGCGCGGGCACCGCGGCGGACGAGGTGGCGGGGCGGGCCGCGGAGTTGCTGGCCGCCCGGCCGGCGGCGGAGATAGCCGCGGCGCAGCAGGTGCTGTGGGACCTGCTGGCGGAGTCCTACCGCAGCCCGCTCTGGGCCGCGGCCTACGTGATCAACGGCGGCTGCTCGGACGACGGCTTCGACTACTTCCGCGGCTGGCTGCTCACGCAGGGCCGGGACGCCTTCGAGGCGGCCCTGGCCGACCCGGACTCCCTGGCGGCCCATCCGGCGGTCCGCGAGGCCGCGGCCGACGGCCACGAGCTGTGGGACGAGGAGGCGCTCTCGATCGCCTGGACCGCCTACGAGTCCGCCACCGGCCGCGAGCTCCCGGCGGACTCCTTCACGATCAGCTACCCGCCCCTGGACCCGTCCTGGGACTTCGACTTCGACGACACGGCCGAACTCGCGCCCCGTCTGCCGCTCCTGAGCGCCCTCTTCGACTATTCGTAGCGGTACAGCAGCGTCTCGCGCTCCTGCCGGCGGATTTCCTCGATCGTCAGGCCGGGCAGGTCCAGGTGGGAGAGCGTGATCTCGGCGGAGCTCGGGGCCGCGTCCTCGGCGAGCCACTGCCCGGGCTTCCACGCGTTGCCGCGCAGGAACGCCTTCGGGCAGTGCTGGTACGCCTCCTCGACCGCCACGACGATCGCGCTGCGCGGGGGTTTGCCGACGGCCGTCAGCTGCTCCAGCAGCCGCGGATCGGCGGAGACACAGGCGCGTCCGTTCACGCGCAGCGTGGTGGCCCGGCCGGGGATGACGAAGATCAGACCGGCCCGGCCCGTCTCCACGATGTTGTGGGCGGTGTCGAGCCGCTTGTTGCCGGTGGCGTCGGGGAGGGCGAGGGTGAACTCGTCGAGGACGGCCACGAATCCGGGCGGACCGCCCCGGGGCGTCACGTCGCAGCTCCCGTCGGCGCCGGCACTGGCGACGAACACCAGCGACGACCGCCCGATGACCGCCCGGGCGGCCTCGTGGATCCGGTCCACGGCCTTGCGCCGGGCCATCTCGCCCGGCTCCTCGTACAGCTCGCGCAACTGCTCGGTGCTCCGGACGGCGGTGGCGTTCACGGCATCGAATATCGTCACGCCCCCGCACGCTACCGGGCGGTCACCGACTAGAGCCCGCTGGTGTCGAGCTCGATCCCGAACGGCTCGGGCAGCCGCACCGGCGTCCCGTAGGGGTGGGGGCCGTCGACCTTCGTGTACCCGAGCCGCCCGGGCTCGGCGAACAGCGTGACCGTCTGCTCCGCGCGGTCGACCAGCAGGTACAAGGGGGCGCCGTACTCGGCGTACCGCTTGCGCTTCACGACCCGGTCGGTCTGCACACTCGACTCCGAGGTGACTTCGGCAATCAGGAGGGTCTGACCAGGCACCAAGGCGCCTGCTCCCCGCGTGAGGTGCTCGGGCACGACCGCAAGGTCGGGGACGTACCAGTTCAGCGACCCCGGCAGGTCCAGGTCTCCGGAGCCCGCGATGCACCTCAGCCGGCCGACGGCTTCCGCCAGCTGCTGTCGCAGGACGCTCCGTGCGTGTTCGTGGTCCCAGCCGGGCGGCACGTAGTCGATGACTCCTTCGAGCACCTCTGCCCGCTCTCCGCGGACCCGCTGCACGGCGTACTTCAGAGCGAGCTCGGCATCGATTCCGTCGCCGTACTCCCGCGCGGTGCTCACGTGGACGCCTCCCCTGCCCGGCCCGGCCCGGCCCGCGGCCAGCCTCCCACGCGTCCCGTCGGCCCGTCGTCACCCCTGCGGGTGCACCGGAACCTGTGACCCGGCGTTCATACCCGGATGGCAAGCTTGAAGCATGAACGATGTCGCCCCGGCGCCCACCCCCGCGCCCGCGCCCCGCCGTGCCCGTGTCCGTGCCCCCGAGCTGATCGGCAAGGGTGGCTGGCTGAACACCGGAGGGAAGGAGCTGACCCTCGCCGACCTGCGGGGACGTATTGCGATCCTGGATTTCTGGACCTTCTGCTGCATCAACTGCCTGCACGTCCTCGACGAGCTGCGCGAGCTGGAGGAGAAGCACCGCGACACCGTCGTGATCATCGGCGTGCACTCGCCGAAGTTCGTGCACGAGGCCGAGCACGCCGCCGTCGTCGATGCCGTCGAGCGGTACGAGGTGCACCACCCGGTCCTCGACGATCCCGAGCTCGCGACCTGGAAGCAGTACGCCGTACGGGCCTGGCCCACGCTCGTCGTGATCGACCCCGAGGGGTACATCGTCGCCCAGCACGCCGGTGAGGGGCATGCCCACGCCCTCGCGAAGCTGGTCGAGGAGCTGGAGGCCGAGCACGAGGCCAAGGGGACGCTGCGGCGCGGGGACGGGCCGTACGTGGCGCCCGAGCCGGTCGCGAGCGACCTGCGGTTCCCCGGGAAGGCGCTGCTGCTGCCGAGCGGGAACCTGCTGGTGTCGGACACCACGCGGCACCAGCTCGTCGAGCTGGGCGCGGACGGGGAGAGCGTCGTCCGCCGCGTCGGCAGCGGCGAGCGCGGCTTCGGCGGCGACGCCTTCAGCGAGCCGCAGGGGCTGGCGCTGCTGCCCGACGGCAAGGTCGTGGTCGCCGATACCGTCAACCACGCCCTGCGGACCTACGACCCGGCCACCGGGCACGTGGAGACCGTCGCCGGAACCGGGCGCCAGTGGTGGCAGGGCTCGCCCACCTCGGGGCCCGCCCTGGAGGTGGACCTGTCCTCGCCGTGGGACGTGGCCTGGTGGCAGGGCCGGGTGTGGATCGCCATGGCCGGCGTGCACCAGCTGTGGACCTGGGATCCGGAGAGCGGCACCGTCGCCGTCGCCGCCGGTACCACCAACGAGGGGCTGCTCGACGGGCCGGCCGCCGAGGCCTGGTTCGCCCAGCCGTCGGGGCTCGCGGCCGCCGGGGACAGGCTGTGGATCGCGGACTCCGAGACCAGCGCCCTCAGGTACGTCCACGCCACCGAGACCGGCTACGCCGTCACGTCCGCCGTCGGCACCGGCCTGTTCGACTTCGGGCACCGGGACGGGGACGCGGGCCAGGCCCTGCTCCAGCACCCGCTCGGGGTGACCGCCCTGCCCGACGGCTCGGTCGCGGTGTCCGACACGTACAACCACGCCCTGAGGCGCTACGACCCCGCCACCGGGCAGGTGTCCACGCTCGCCACCGATCTGCGCGAGCCCAGCGACGCCGTGCTCGTCGGCGACGACATCGTGGTCGTCGAGTCGGCCCGGCACCGGCTGACCCGGCTGCGGCTCCCGGAGGAGGCCGTACGGGTCGAGTCCGTGGCCCACCGTACGCAGCGGGCCGCCACCGAGGTGGCGGCCGGCACGCTCCGGCTCGACGTGGTGTTCCAGGCGCCGGGCGGACAGAAGCTCGACACCCGCTACGGGCCGTCCACCCGGCTGCTCGTCTCCTCGACCCCGCCCGAACTCCTCGCCGGGGGCGAGGGAGCCGGGACCGACCTGTTCCGGGAGCTGGAGCTGAACCCGGAGGTCACCGAGGGCGTGCTGCACGTCTCCGCGATGGCGGCGTCGTGCGACGACGACCCCGCCAACGAGTACCCGGCCTGCCACGTCCACCAGCAGGACTGGGGGGTGCCCGTCCGCGTCACCGCCGACGGCGCCGCCCGGCTGCCCCTCGTCCTCGCAGGCATGGACGAGGCCGGCGCGGAGTGACGTACCGCCTTCCTGGGGGTCAGCCCTCCAGGAAGGCGACCAGGGCGTTGGCGAGGAGGTACGGGTCGTCCGCGCCGCACAGTTCGCGGGCGCTGTGCATCGACAGGATCGCGACGCCGATGTCCACGGTCTGGATGCCGTGGCGGGCGGCCGTGATCGGGCCGATCGTCGTGCCGCACGGCATGGAGTTGTTGGAGACGAAGGTCTGCCACGGCACGCCGGCCCGCTCGCACGCGCTCGCGAACACCGCGCGCCCGCTGCCGTCCGTCGCGTACCGCTGGTTGACGTTGACCTTCAGGATCGGGCCGCCGTTGGCGCGCGGGTGGTGCGTCGGGTCGTGCCGTTCACCGTAGTTGGGGTGGACGGCGTGCCCGGTGTCCGAGGACAGGCAGATGGTGCCCGCGAAGGCCCGCGCGCGGTCCTCGTACGAGCCTCCGCGTGCGAAGACTGAACGTTCCAGCACGTTCCCCAGCAGCGGGCCGTCCGCGCCCGTGTCCGACTGCGAGCCGTTCTCCTCGTGGTCGAAGGCGGCCAGCACCGGGATGTGGTCCAGTTTCTCGGCGCCCGAGACGGCCGCCAGCGCGGCGACGCCGGCGTGCACCGACAGCAGGTTGTCCATGCGCGGGCCGGCCACCAGCTCGCGGTCGCGGCCCAGGTAGGCGGGCGGCTCGATGGAGTGGACCATCAGGTCCCAGCCGGCCACCGAGCCTTGTTCCAGGCCCTCTTCCTCCTCCAGGAAGGCGATCAGGTCGCCCTCGTGCACGTCGCCCAGACCCCAGATCGGCTGCATGTGCCGCTGCTTGTCGAGCTTGAGGCCGTCGGTGTTCACCGACCGGTCCAGATGCACGGCGAGTTGGGGCACGCGCAGCAGTGCGCGGTCCACGTTGACCAGGCGCTCGCTGCCGTCGCGCAGGGTCAACCGCCCGGCGAGGCCCAGGTCCCGGTCCAGCCAGGTGTTGAGCAGGGTGCCGCCGTAGATCTCGACGGCGATTTGCCGCCAGCCCTGGGAGCCCGTGTCCGGCTGCGGCTTGACCCGCAGGTTGGGGGAGTCGGTGTGTGCGCCGACGATCCTGAACGGGGTGTGCGCGGCCGCGCCTTCGGGGACGTACCAGGCGATGAGCGCACCGCCGCGGAGCACGAACTTGCCCCCGGTGCCCGCATCCCAGGCGTCCGTTTCCGACAACTGCCTGAAGCCCGCCTTCTCCAGCCGCTCCGCCGCGTTGGCCACGGCGTGGTACGGCGACGGACTGGCCGTCAGGAAGGTCATCAGATCGTCGGTGTGGCCGCGGTCGAAGCGGGCGGGAGAGCTCATCGTATTTCCCTTGTGTGGAAGCCCCCGGCTTCAGCCGGGTGAGGAAACGCAGTTCCGGCTCGGAGCCTCGCTGCGGCGAAGTGCCGCAACGTGAGGCTGTGACCTGTGCTTGTGTTCGGATCGTGACCGACCGTAGCCTCCGCGGTATGGGGTGTCCTTCCGTGAAGCGGTCGTTCAAGTACCGTTTCTATCCGACGGACGCGCAGGCCGTGGAACTGTCGCGGACGTTCGGGTGCGTGCGGAAGGTGTACAACCTTGCTCTCGCCGCCCGTGCCGAGGCCTGGAAGGCGAGCGGCGAGCGGATGGGCTACGGGCAGACATCGGCCATGCTCACCGCGTGGAAGAAGACCGAGGAACTGGCCTTTCTGGCGACGGTGTCCTCGGTACCGCTGCAGCAGGCGTTGCGCCACCTGCAGTCGTCGTTCGTTGCGTTCTGGGAGAAGCGGTCCCAGTACCCGCGATTCAAGTCGAAGCGGAAGTCGCGTGCCTCCGCCGAGTACACCCGCAGCGGGTTCCGCTACGCGGAGGGCCGGGTGCGGCTGGCGAAGATGGACGAGCCTTTGGACATCGTGTGGTCCCGCCCATTGCCGGAAGGGGTGGCGCCGTCCACGGTCACGGTCTCGTGCGACAGCGCCGGCCGCTGGTACGTCTCGCTGCTGTGCGAGGACACCCCGGCTCCGATGCGGGCCACCACGAACGCGGTCGGCATCGACGCAGGACTGACGGCCCTGCTCACCCTGTCCACCGGCGAGAAGATCCCCAACCCCTGTTATGAGAGGAAGGACCGCGAGCGTTTGGCCCGCGCGCAGCGAGCGCTGTCGCGGAAGGAGAAGGGAAGCAACAACCGGATCAAGGCTCGCACCCGTGTGGCGCGGATCCATGCCCGGATCGCCGACCGGCGCCGGGACTTCTTGCACCAGCTGACGACTCGTCTCGTGCGCGAAAACCAAACGCTCGTGATCGAGGATCTGACGGTCGCCAACATGCTGCGGAACCACAAGCTGGCACGTTCCATCAGCGACGCCGCCTGGCGTGAGCTGCGGTCGATGCTGGAGTACAAGACAGCCTGGTACGGCCGCGAGCTGATCGCTGTCGACCGGTGGTTCCCCAGTTCCAAGCTGTGCTCGGCGTGCGGGGTGATCGCCGACGCGATGCCACTGAGCGTCCGCGAGTGGGCCTGTGAGAGCTGCGGGACCGCTCACGACCGGGACGGGAACGCCGCGATCAATCTTCTGGCCGCCGGGCTGGCGGCTGCTGCCTGTGGAGCGGATGTGAGACCTCATCGGGAGTCCTCCTCTCGGTCGGGGCGGTCCGTGGCGAAACAGGAATCCCCATGCGTGAGTGTGGGAATCCCCTCCCGCTAGGGAGGGGAGGAAGCCAAGTGGTTCACCTTAACGAGGGTCGGGTTCATGTTCGTCATGACCGGACCGTTCGACAGCCGGAGAGCTGGTTCCGCGCCCGTTGCCTCCGCGGTCCCGTCGGTTTTCAGCCCGGCGGTCGCTCGAATCGGCGCTGCAGTTGTCTGCGCTCGCCCCGGCGGATGCGCGGGAGCATCTCCGGGGTCTGCGGGGAGCGCTGCGCGCGTCTCTTGCGTCCGGCGCAGAAGATACAGGCCTCACCGGGGGGTGCATCGGGGTCGATGGGCGCACCGGGGTGCTCGGAGCAGCCGGAGGCGTTGCGCGGGCGGGACAGTTCGCGGGCGACGATGAAGGCGCGGTGCAGGTCGTCGGCGATGCGGACGAAGTCCTCGGCGGGCGAGGACAGGCCCAGGTGGAACCGCTGGTCCTCTACGGTGCGCACGCACGCGCGCAGCGCCTGGAGGGTGTACGGGCCCCCCGGTACGGGGTACCCGAGGCGGCGCTGTTCCCCGGCGGGGGCGGGCGCGGGGCCGCCGCGGTGGCGCTGTCCGAGGCGTCGCCGGTCGTTGCAGATGAGGCAGCGGCCCCAGCCGTCGGGTGCCTCGGGGTCGAGGGCGCCGTTGGGGTGCTCGGAGCAGCCGGTGTAGCTCTTGGCGGGGGCGAGTCCGGCGGCGGTCTGGAAGGCCACGTACAGCGCGTCGGCGATGGTGTCGTACTCGGCGGGGTGGGCGCCTTCGTACAGCTCGCGCAGGTGGTCGCCGAGACTGCCCAGGCTCGCCTGCAGCTCCTTGAGGGCGTACGGGCGCCCGGTGGGGACGGAGTACCCCCTGCTGCCGTGCTGATCCTGTGGACTCATGCGTACGAGCGTCCCATGAACGACTGACATCGGGGGAAAGCCGCAGGACAGGGGCCCCGGGGCGGACCGGACGCGCATGCGCGAGCGGCCGGGACCCCCTTGCGGGGGACCCGGCCGCTGCGCGTACACGGCGTACTGGTGCGGCGGGCCGGCGCGCGGCCCGCGAGCAGCCTAGAAGGCGGCTTCGTCGAGCTCCATGAGGGAGTTGTCGACGGCCTCGGCCAGCGCGCGCTGGACCGAGACGCCCGGGAGGACCTCGGCCGCGAAGAACTTCGCGGCGGCGATCTTGCCGGTGTAGAAGGGGACGTCCTTCGCGGAGGCGGTCGCGAGCTTCTCGGCGGCCACGGCGGCGCCCCTGAGCAGCAGGTATCCGACGACCACGTCGCCGGAGGCCATCAGCAGGCGGGTGGTGTTCTGGCCGACCTTGTAGATGTTCTTGACGTCTTCGCCGGTGGCGGTGAGGTCGACGATCATCTGGCCGACGATGGCCTCGAGGTCCACGGCGGCCTTGGCGAGCGCGTCGCGGGCGCCGGCCAGCTCCTCGCCGCCGACGGCCTCGGCCAGGAACTTCTTGATCGTCTCGGAGAGCAGGTTCAGCGAGGCGCCCTGGTCGCGGACGATCTTCCGGAAGAAGAAGTCCTGGCCCTGGATGGCCGTGGTGCCCTCGTAGAGGGTGTCGATCTTGGCGTCGCGGATGTACTGCTCGATCGGGTACTCCTGCAGGTAGCCGGAGCCGCCGAAGGTCTGCAGGGACTGCGCGAGCTGCTCGTACGACTTCTCGGAGCCGTAGCCCTTGACGATCGGCAGGAGCAGGTCGTTCAGGCCGATGAGGGCGGAGGCGTCCTCGCCCGCGGCCTGCTTGACCTGGATCTCGTCCTGGACGGTCGCGGTGTGCAGGACGAGGGCGCGCATGCCCTCGGCGTACGCCTTCTGCGTCATGAGCGAGCGGCGCACGTCGGGGTGGTGCGTGATGGTGACCTTGGGCGCGGTCTTGTCCATGAAGTTCGCCAGGTCCGGGCCCTGCACGCGCTCCTTGGCGTACTCCAGCGCGTTGAGGTAGCCGGTGGAGAGGGTGGCGATGGCCTTCGTGCCGACCATCATGCGGGCGAACTCGATGATCATGAACATCTGGCGGATGCCGTCGTGCTTGTCGCCGATCAGCCAGCCCTTGGCGGGGTGCTGGTCGCCGAAGGTCATCTCGCACGTGTTGGAGGCCTTGAGGCCCATCTTGTGCTCGACGTTCGTGGCGTAGACGCCGTTGCGCTCGCCCAGCTCGCCGGTCTCCCAGTCGAAGTGGAACTTCGGCACGAGGAAGAGCGACAGGCCCTTGGTGCCCGGGCCGTGGCCCTCGGGGCGCGCGAGGACGTAGTGGAGGATGTTCTCCTCCATGTCGTGCTCACCCGAGGTGATGAAGCGCTTCACGCCCTCGATGTGCCAGGAGCCGTCGTCCTGCTGGACGGCCTTGGTGCGGCCGGCGCCCACGTCCGAGCCGGCGTCCGGCTCGGTGAGGACCATGGTGGAGCCCCAGCGCTTCTCGACGGCTATCTGGGCGACCTTCTTCTGCGCC
The DNA here is from genome assembly GCF_044747975.1 of Streptomyces sp. NPDC090045. Classification (NCBI taxonomy): domain Bacteria; kingdom Bacillati; phylum Actinomycetota; class Actinomycetes; order Kitasatosporales; family Streptomycetaceae; genus Streptomyces; species Streptomyces sp. NPDC090045. Next base: position 80,653 of record NZ_JBIVFA010000006.1, on the reverse strand, counting down.
TCGTTGCCCTCTTCGAAGAGGATGCCGGCGAACGCCGGGCCGGAGGAGTACATCCAGATGGCCGGGTTCGAGCCGAGCAGCAGCTCCGCGTAGGCCCAGATCAGGGAGCGGGGCGAGGTGGTGCCGCCGATCTCCTCGGGCAGGCCCAGGCGCCAGTACTCCGAGTCCATGAAGGCTTCGTAGCTCTTCTTGAAGGAGGCCGGGACCGGCGCGGTGTTGGTGGCCGGGTCGAAGACCGGCGGTTTGCGGTCGGCGTCCGCGAAGGACTCGGCCAGCTCGTTCTCCGCGAGGCGGGCGAGCTCGGACAGGACGCTCTTGGCGGTCTCGGTGTCCATCTCCTCGAACGGACCGGTGCCGTACTGCTTGTCGCGGCCGAGCACCTCGAAGAGGTTGAACTCGATGTCGCGGAGATTCGACTTGTAGTGCCCCATGGCGACGGCTCCGTTAAGGCTCGGGGAGAGAGGTTCCTCGTACATACCAATCGGTAACGTAATGATGCTACCCGTCGGTAATAAGGCGCAACCCCTGACGACTGTGACCAGCGTCAAGCCAGGGCCTCCGGGAAGGCCAGGCGCGGCGAGCCGCCCGCCCACCACACGCCGATCGCGAACGCGGCCGTGGCCTCCACGTACGCCGCCCGGTCCAGCCCGCCCGCCGGCATCGGGCTCCACCCCATCCCGGTGATCAGCTCCACGACCCGCCCCGCGGCCCCCGCGTCGTCCGCGCAGAACGGCACCGCGGGCGGGACGGCGCCGAACGCGCCCGCCGGCCGCTCCCACACGCTGGAGTGCGCCAGGTTGAAGGCCTTCACCACGTGCGCGCCGGGCGCCGCGGCCCCGATCAGGGCGGCCACGCTCCGTCCGGGGGCGATGGACAGCATCACCCCGCCCGGCCCGGGCTCCAGCGGGTTCGTGCAGTCCACCACGGTCCGCCCGGCCAGCGCCGCCGCGTGCTCCCGGGCCAGCGCCGGGGCCTCCCCGGCCGGTACGGCGAGCAGCGCCACCTCCCCGTACGCGGCCGCCGCGGCCGGCGACCCGTGTCCGGCCGCTCCGATCCGCCCGGCGAGCGCGGCGGCGGCCGCCCCGTCCCGGCCGCCGACGAACACCTCGTGCCCGGCCCGCGCCCAGGCGCCGCCCAGCGCCGCCGCCATCGCCCCCGTACCCATGACACCGATCCGCATGGTCTCTCCTTCTCGTAGTCCGGTAGTCCGGTAGTGCCGTACTGCTCCGGTGCCGACGCTACGGAGGCCGACGCACACCATCCGGTGTCCATCGGCGGGTGCAGGATGGCGGGCATGGAGAAGTTCACCGATCCGTCCGCGGGCCTGCCGGACCTCGTCCACACGGCGGACTGCCGGGCGCGCGTCGCGTTCGAGGTGCTGGCCAACCGCTGGGACAGCGTCGTCGTCTTCACCCTCGGCGCGACCGGCCCGATGCGGCCGCGCGCGCTGGTCGCGCGGATCGGCGGGATCAGCCCGAAGGTGCTCAACGAGGCGCTGCGGCGGCTGGAGTTCAACGGCCTGGTCGAGCGCCGCCCGTACGCCGAGGCCCCGCCCCGCGTGGACTACGCCCTGACGGAGGCCGGTACGGCACTGCTTACCCCGATGCGCGCGATGGGCGCCTGGGCCGCGCGGTACGCGGACGACGTGCTCGACGCGCAGGACCGGTACGAGGCGCGCTGACGCGGGGACCCGCCCACCGGGCGCCCCCCGGACGGGTCGCTGACCGGAACTCGGCGTCCTCCCGGGCCACGGGCTCGGTAGGCTTCGGCCCATGTACGGCTACGACCAGAACCCGGGTGCCCAGCAGGGCTACGCGCAGCAGCCCCCGCAGGGCTACGCGCAGCAGGCGCCGCCGCTCTACCCGGAGCCGTCCCCACCCTCCCTCGCGGACGCGGTCAGGGCCTTCACCACCGGCTCCCTCTCCGCGGAGGACTTCCAGCAGATCTTCGCCACCTCGAAGGTCTACTGCCCGCGCGGCGAGACCCCCGGATTCCTGGCGCTGCACAACACGCAGCAGCCGGTCATCCCCATGTTCACCACGCTCAAGGAGCTCCGCCGGTACGCCGGCAAGGAGTCCAAGTACTTCGTGATCACCGGCGCCGAGGTGATCGACCTGCTGCCGACCGGGTACGGCTTCGTCCTCGACATGGAGGGCGACCACCGGATGGTCTTCGACGCCAAGGCGGTCGAGCAGATGGTCGACTTCGCCATGCGCCGCATGTATGGCTAGACGCCATTGCTGCGCAGGTGGCTAGACGCCATTGCTGTGCAGATGGCTAGCCGTACCGGCTGAAGCCTGACGGGGGGCGGGGCGATGCTGCGGGTGCACTTCACGGCCGAGGACCTGTTCCACGTCACCTTCGCGAGCGAGCCGCTGCCGATGGTGGAGCTGGCCATGGCGCTCGTTGCTTGGCAGCGCACCGACGAACCGGCGGTTTTCGGCCGCTGGCGGAGCAGGACCGGCCGGGAGCTGCCGGGCCGGGTGCGCCCGCTGCTGGACCTGGTGCGCCCGGACGGTGACAACCCCCAGTTCGTCGAGCCGTACGCGTCCACGCTGGCGCAGGGGCTCGCCGCCGTACGGGAGGCCGCACCGCTGCTGACCGGCGAGCAGCTCGCCCGCGCCGCCGCCCGGGCGCCCGGGCCGGATTCCTGGCTGCGGGCACTGTGGCGCCGCGACGGCGTGGCGTGGGACCAGCTGTGCGGGGCGCTCGGGGCGGCCCACGAGGTCGTGGTGGCCCCGCACTGGTCCCGGATCCGGCAGTCCTTCCAGGCGGACGTGGCCTGGCGCACGCGGCTGCTGGCCACCCACGGCATCAAGGCGTGCCTGGCCAGTACGCACCCGCGGGCCGGCTGGTCGGGCACCGTCCTGGAGGTCGACGGGCCGCCGCACTACGAGGTCCGGCTGGGCGGGCGCGGGCTGCTGCTGATGCCCTCGCCGTTCTGGACGGGCCGCCCGCTGGTCGCGGAGGGCCCGGGCGGCCCGCAGGGGCCGCCCGTGCTCATGCACCCGGCGATGACCCCGCTGCCCCTGGTCGGCTCAGGTCCCGCGGAGCGCGCGCTGGACGCGCTGCTGGGCCGGACCCGGGCGGCGGTGCTCCAGCAGCTGGTGCGGCGGCGCACGACCAGCGAACTGGCCCGGGACCTCGACATCAGCCTCCCCTCGGTCTCGGAGCACACCCGCACCCTGCGCGCGGCCGGCCTGATCACCACCGAGCGGGACGGCAAGGCGGTCCTGCACTCGGTGACGGGCCTGGGCGCGGACCTGCTGCGCAGCGGCGGCTGAGCCGCGCGGGCGCGCCGAACCGGGGTCAGGGGGCCCTGGTGAGCAGGACCGGAAGCGTGCCGACCTCGACCGTACGGTCGCCGCCGAGGGCCGAGACGGTGCCGTCGAGGCGGTGCACCGCCGCCGTCTCGCGCGGGGCCGGGATGCGGGCGGTGCCCGTCGCGTGCCAGACGATCACCTGCTCGGAGCCGTCCCGGTCGAAGCGGCACTGCCAGACGCCGACCGGGAGCCCGGCGGCCACACCGGTCCCGCACGAGTGGATCCGCGTCCCGTGCACCCAGCGGCGCAGCTCCTCGACGTACAGGGCGGCCCGGGTCGGGGGCTGTCCCTCCGGCTGCATCACGATCGGGATCTTGGTGCCGCCCCAGTTGTAGTAGTACATGCGCGGGTAGCGCGCGTACAGGCCGACGAGGAAGAAGCGGACGGCGTGCGCGGACGCGGTGTTCTCGTCCAGCGGCTTCTGCAGGGCGACCTCGTACAAGGTGCCGGTGCTCCACAGCTTGGGGTGCGCGCCGCCCCGGTGGAGCGCGCGGTCGATCTCCTCGACCAGGCCGAGCACCTGCTCGGGCGGGTCCGTGGCGGTGCGCTGGTGCAGCTTGACGCCGGCGACGTCGCAGGAGTCGTAGCCGCGGAGCTCGGCGAACCGCTCCAGCGCGCGCAGGGCGTCCGGCTCCCAGAGCCGGCCCATGGACGGGCAGACGACGGTCGCGTCGGGGTCCACGGCGTCGAGGACGGCCTTCGCGCTGCGGGTCATGTCGACCAGGGTCTCCAGGCTCCCGCTGAAGTAGCGCGCGTCGTTGCCCATGACCCACAGCTCGTACGCGTCGATGCGGCCCCGGTAGCGCTCGGCCACGGCGGTGACGAAGGCCCGCCAGTCGGCCGGGTCGTCGGGCGGGCTGGTGCGCGAGCCGTCGTCGTACGCCGCGCGGGGGCCGTGGGGGCTGGCCCAGTCGGGAGTCCCGCCCATGGTGAAGACCACGGGCAGGCCCGCCTGGTTCGCGCCGGCGACGAGCCGGTCGAGGATGGACCAGTCGTAGGTGCCGCGCCGCGGCTGGATGTTCGCCCATCTCGTACGGGTGTCCCAGAGGCGGACGGTGTCGACCTGGAACGTGGGCATGGCGCCGGTGCTGGAGTTGAGGGTCATGCCGAAGAGGCCGTCCGACACCGGGACCGGTGACTGGGCCCAGGGCGCGGGCCCAGGCCCGGCCGTGGCCGTGGCTGCGGGGAGGGGGCGGGACACGGCCCGCGGGGCCGTGGCGTGCGTGGATCCGCTCAGCGAAGCCACGCACAGCAGGACGAAGGCAACGGAGACGAGGGCCAGCCGGGCGCCGCCGGGCGGGGACGGCGCCGTACGGGGCACGGCCGGTGACGGCTCGGCCTGGACCGGTACGGCTTGCACCGGTACGGCCTGCACCGCCGGCTCCGGCTCCGGCTCCGGCTCCGGCTCCGTCTCGGCCTCGGCTTCGGTTTCGGTCTGCAGGGCGGTGGCCGCCGCCCAATGGCGGTAGAGGTCCGCCAGTTCGCGGGGAGTCGCCCCGCATATCCGGGCGATTCTCTCCGCCGCTCCGAATTCCACGGGAATGATGGTTCCCCGGCAATATCGGTGCACGGACGAGCGGCTCATGTGCGCTTTGCGGGCCAGTGCTTCATAACTGTGGCCGCGCCGGTCTTTCAGTTCGGTGAGCAGGTCTGCGAAATCCTGCCGGCTTTTGGCGTGGTCACGCGCCCCCGGTGGCGTGCCTTCCGGTCGCCCTCTGGCGGATTCACTCACGAAAGATTCCCCCCTCCGTGCCGGACTCGCGTCCCAGGACACGGCATCTCCGCAGGTCAGAGCGGATGAACTATCCCAGCGTCCCAGCCTAGTCGAATCGGTTGCGACCTCGCAGTGCTCTCTCTCAGGCTGTGTCTCGGCGAGGGGCTGAAATCCATCGCAGACAAATGGCTACAACGCAACCGGCCTGCGACCTTTCGGTCAGGAACGAAACCATCGCGGCGCGGCTGTGCCGCGATGGAACATCAGTGCCGCGGGGGACGTCACGGGGGGCGTCACGGGGGCCCCGCTCATTCGGATCAAGGAGATGGCAAATGGCACGTATGTCGATCGGCAAGAAGGCCGCAGCAGCGGTGGCCACCGGGGTCATGGCGCTCGGTATGGGGGTGCTCGGCGCGGGTCCGGCGCAGGCGGACTCGTTCCAGTGTCCCGAGGGCGACGTGTGCATCTACGGACAGAACGCGGGATGGGACACGAAGCCGACCAACCAGTACCGGACTGCGGGCGTCCACAAGCTCTACAACCAGTGGGGGTCCCACATCGTCTACAACAACCAGACCCACGGCTGGACGGTGCAGCTCTGCCGTACCTCCTACGGGACGGACTGCCTGCCCAAGATGAAGCCCGGCGACGGCTGGCCGGAGAACCTCACCCCGATCAACTCGATCCGGATCGCGTCCTCGTGAACATGAAGGAGGCCCTCATGGCCCGCAAGACGGTGCTCCGGAGTCTTGCCGTCGCGACGGCGGCGGCGTGCGGTCTGCTCGCCGCGGTCGCCCCCGCCCACGCCGTCCCGCCGGCCCCCGCCGTCGTCGGGGGCGACGTCATCCGGCACGACAGCATCCAGAACCTGATCATCGCCAAGGACATCGCCGCCACGAACGTCGGGCGCGGCAGCAGCTGCTCCATCTGGAACTGGGACGGCGGCAGCGCCAGCAACCCGGTCAATCCGGGCGGCAACTGCTGGACGACCAGCATGAACGGCAGGACGTACAGCTGGACCGTGTACAGCGACACGGACGCCTTCACCGTGCGTGACGAGGCCTACTGGCTGAACATGCACGGCACCTGGCACCGCGTCGGGGCCAGCATCTACACGAAGATCAACGACGCGGAGAACGCGCACTGCTACCGGGAGTCCGACGGTGTGAACTGCTACGTCGAGTGGGGCTGAGCCGCACCGCGTGCCTGATCCGAGCCCGGGGGGAATTCCCCCCGGGCTCCTTCTGTTCTGCGGGGTGTGGCAGAAAGTTCGAGTTTCAACTAAACTCGAAGCAGAAGGAGGTCCTGACCATGCCCGCAGTGACTGTTGAGAACCCGTTGACGCTCCCGCGAGTGGCCGAGCCGCAGGCCGCCGTCCCGCGCAAGGTGCTGGCCGTCGTCTCCGCCCCCGGTGGGTTCGAGGGTGAGGGATTCCCGGTGCGCCGCGCGTTCGCCGGGATCAACTACCAGTACCTCGACCCGTTCATCATGATGGACCAGATGGGCGAGGTGGAGTACGCACCGGGCGAGCCCAAGGGCACGCCCTGGCACCCGCACCGCGGCTTCGAGACCGTCACGTACCTGATCGACGGAACCTTCGTCCACCAGGACAGCAACGGCGGCGGCGGAGTCATCAACGGCGGCGATACCCAGTGGATGACTGCCGGTAGCGGTTTGCTTCACATCGAGGCCCCGCCGGAGTCCCTCGTCGTGTCCGGCGGGCTCTTCCACGGCCTCCAGCTGTGGGTGAACCTCCCGGCCTCCGACAAGATGATGCCCCCGCGCTACCAGGACATCGGCGGCGGCCAGGTCCAGCTGCTGACCACCCCGGACGGCGGTGCCCTGCTCCGCGTGATCGCCGGCGAGCTCGACGGCCACCAGGGCCCGGGCATCACCCACACCCCGATCACGATGATCCACGCGACCGTCACCCCGGGCGCGCAGATCACCCTGCCGTGGCGCGAGGACTTCAACGCGCTGGCGTACGTCATGGCCGGACGCGGCTCGGTCGGCGAGGACCGCCGGCCCGTCCAGACCGGGCAGACGGCCGTCTTCGGCGAGGGCGGCTCGCTCACCCTGCGGGCGGACGCGTCCCAGGACTCCAACGCCCCTGACCTGGAGGTCGTGATCCTCGGCGGCCGCCCGATCCGGGAGCCGATGGCGCACTACGGTCCGTTCGTCATGAACAGCCAGCACGAACTCCAGCAGGCCTTCGACGACTTCCAGGCCGGCCGGCTGGGCCGCATCCCCACCACCGCGCGCACCGGACTCGGCCACCGCGGCGCCGGCGACGCGGAGGACTGAGCGGCCGCGCCGCAGAGCCGCAGCATCGAGGGAGCAGGCCCGGGGCGACGCTCCGGGCCTGCTCCCTCATGTCTAGGGCGCCGGCATCCGGGCTGTCCTCCGCGGGGATCCTGCCGCCCTCCAGGCTCAGCACGGTGGGGATCGCCGGCAGGCTGAGGACGGCGAGGCAGAGCCAGGGCCAGACGGGACCAGGTCCAGCAGCGAGGTCGGCACCACCGGCGCGACGGCCCCGCCGAGCGACCACGACAGCTGGTACACGCCCAGGTAGCGGCCGCGCGCGTGCGCGGGTGCCATGTAGACGCTGATTTCGCCCATGGACGGGGAACCGAGCACCTCGGCGAGGGTGTGGACGACGACCGTGCCCAGCAGCCCCGCAGGAACGGCCCAGGAGGGGACCAGGCTGAGGGCGGCGAACACGCCGAAGGCCACGGCGTTGACCAGGGAGGCCAGCGCGATGACACGGGTGGCCCGGTGGCGCTCGATCCAGCGCGTGGCGACGGTCTGGGTGAACGCCACCAGGCCGTGTTGAGTGTGATCAGCACTCCGGCCACCCAGGCGCCGGTCCCCAGACTGCCCGTGGCGATTGAAGCCCTGGTCGACCAGGGCCTTCTCCAGGCGCAGCCCGCATCGTTCGGCCGCCTGGTCCAGGACGTCCACGGCGAGCCCGCGCTTCTTCCGGGCGTCTGCTTGTTCGCGTCCAGTCCCGTCGTGTCCTTCGGCACACCGGCCGTCACGCGGACGGACTGGGTGCCGGTGATCACCAGGGACGGGTCCTCTCATCGTCTGGCCCGCTCCCGCACCTGGCAGCGCAGGATCTCCTGGATCCGCTGGTCAAGGCCGTCTGGCGCCACAGGGTGAAGTAGGAGAACACCGCAGACCAGGCCGGGAGGTCGTGTGGCAGGAGCCGCCACTGACAGCCCGTCCGGTTCTGGTAGAGCAGCGCGTTCACGATCTCGCGCAGGTCGCAGGAGCCCGGGGCCCCGGTCGCAGACCGCGCCACCCGCTCCTGCTTCCACGCGGTGACCAGTGGCTCGATCTACGCCCACTGCTCGTCGGACAAGTCGGTTGCGTACGGCATCCGTTCCGCGCCTGCGACCCCGTCATGCACACGACATGACGCGAGGACGGAACCGTCCCATCACCCAAGAACGGGACTTAACGCCCTCTCAGTATCGGAGGGGGAACGTTTCGGGAACCACCACGGACAACCTCGCCACATCATGGTGACGACGCGCTAAGGAAGTCCATGTTCAGTTTGCAGCGTGCCCACGCTAACGGGGACCGGTACCTTCTGCTGCTCGGTGCCGATCTGATGTTGCGTGAGCGAGCCATCGTTTCTGCCCTGCGTGCCTATCCCGGCCCGGTGATTGGTATGACGGAGGATCCCGTTTCCGGTGCGAACCGGTATTTCGACCACGTCCTCCCGGCCAGTAGCTACAAAGCCAAGCCCGCGCTGAAGGCAGTGGAGGAATTCGAGCGGCAGACCGGCCTGAAACCGGACGCGGTGGTCCCCATCTACGAGATGAACCTGCACGCCTCGGTGGCGATTGCCCACCACTACGGGTTGCCGGCGCTCTCCGACGAAGCGCTCCGGCGCTCGCGGGACAAGCACACGATGAAGGTGGCGTTTGAAGAAGCTGGTGTTTCCTGCGCCCGGCACCGGTTGTTCTCCACCGCTGAGGAGCTGCGAGCAATAGCCGCGGAGCTGGAGTTCCCCTTGGTGCTGAAGCCGAGGGACTTCGCCGGGAGCGTCGGGATCATCAGGGTCAACGCGGCTGACGAACTCGACGACGCCTATGAGCACTGCCGTTCCTCGCTCATGGAGGTCGCCGGGACCTTCGATCTCACTGACGGACGCTTCCAGGCGGAGGAGTTCTTCGTCTCGACGCACGAGGTCTCTGTCGAGGTCATCAACTACGAGGGCAGCCGCGCGGTGCTGGCCGTCACCGACAAGAACAAGAGCGCACCCCCGTACTTTGCCGAGACCGGCCAGCTGGTGCCGAGCCGGGAGACCGGCAACGCTGCACTGCGCGAGCTCGCGCTCAAGGCATGCGAGGCGCTCCACATCGACCGCGGTATCGCCCACGTCGAGATCCTGGTCAACGGGGACGAGTTGAGCGTGGTCGAGGTCGGGGCCCGTCCTGGCGGCGACGGCATCATGGACCTTATCGATCGGGTCTACGGCTTCAGCCCGTACGACCTGCACATTGCGGCGTACCGCCGGACGATCGAAGAGCTGCCGCCGATCCCCGACACGCCACAAGGGATCGCGGCGACCGGCTTCCTCAAGGCCGCCGGCGGCACGATCACCGGTGTACACCGGCCGCATGGGTTTGATCCGGTCGAGCGCGCGCTCTATGTGACGGCGAAGCCCGGCGACCACTCCCGCCCGCCGACCTCCTACCTGGGGCGCGAGGGCGTCATCGAGTGCTTCGAGCACGGGCGCGGTCCTGGTGACTCCCAAGAATTCCAGGCGCGGGTGGCGGAGCTGGCGGCGGCACACAGCCAGAACCTCTTCAGCGTTGAACCGTGATGGCGGAAAGCAGAGCGGAACGGCTCAGCGGGATTGCGCGCGACCCGCTCCACCTCGCATTCGTCGCCCCTCTCGACCAGGGCATCAAGCAGTCAAACCCGGCTCCTGAGTGGGGCGAAAGGAATTCGTCGTGAGTGCGTCCGTTGTCACCAGTCTCCCGGGGCCCGCTTCGCGGCGGTTGCTGGAGCAGCAGGAGCGGAATGAGTCCTCGGCCCGTACCTATCCGCGACACACGCCGATCGCGGTCGCCGGTGGACAAGGTTCCTATCTGCACGACGTCGACGGAAACCAGTTTCTCGACTTTCTGTCCGGGGCCGGCGTGCTTGCTCTCGGCCACAGCAATCCCGAACTGATCGCCGCCGCACAGGCGCAGCTGAATGTCGCTTCCCACATGCTCGACTTCCCCACCGAAGCGAAGTCGGAGTTCTCCACCCGGCTCCTGGGGATGCTGCCCGAGGCAATGCGGGACCGAATGAAGATCCACTTCTGCGGGCCGACCGGTGCGGACGGAATTGATGCTGCGCTGAAGCTCTGCAAGACCGCGACCGGGCGGGCGGATGTGATCTCGTTCCACGGCGGCTTCCACGGCAGCACGCAGAGCACGCTTGCGATCACCGGGCTGCGTGGCTCAAAGGAGCACCTGCACAATCTGCTGCCCGGTACGACGTTCTTCCCGTACTCGTACTGCTTCAAGTGCCCGCTGGCTCTGAACCCGGACAGCTGCCAGGTCAACTGCGTGCGCTACCTGGAGAATCTGCTGGCTGATCCGAACGGCGGTGTACGCCTCCCGGCCGCTGTGGTGCTCGAGATGGTTCAGGGCGAAGGCGGGGTGGTCCCGGCCCGGCCCGAGTTCGTCACCGAGCTTCGCCGGATCACGCGCGAGCTGAACATCCCGCTGGTGGTCGACGAAGTGCAGACCGGCTGCGGGCGGACAGGTACGTGGTACGCCTTCGAGCAGTACGGGATCGAACCCGACGTCATCGTCTCGTCCAAGGCCCTGGGCGGCGGCCACCCGGCTTCGGTCATCATCTACGACGAGCGGCTGGACGGCTGGGCGCCCGGCGCGCACACCGGAACCTTCCGCGGCAACCAGCTCGCCTTCGCTGCGGGTGCCGCCCTCATGCGGATCGTCGAGCGCGATGAGGTGCTGGCGCATGTCCTCGAGATCGGGGAGTTCCTCCGTGCGGGACTGGATGCGCTGCAGCTGAACCACGCCATCGGCCCCATGATCGGCGAGGTCCGGGGGCGCGGGCTGATGCTCGGTGTCGAGCTGAACCCGGTCGGCAGCTGGACTGCGAGCGAAGTCGCCGGCCGGGTCCGGATGGCTGCGCTCCGCCGGGGGCTGCTCTTCGAGCTCGCAGGACGGGACGACTGTGTCGCCCGGTTCCTGCCGCCCCTGAACCTCAGCCGCGGGGAGGCTCAGGAGGCCCTGAACATCCTGGGCGCGGCCTTCGCCGAAGTGAGCGCCGAAGCGCTCGGTGCCCACGCCGGCCGCCAAGACGGCAGTCACGAGCAGGAAGGGATCCTCGTATGACGGCAACATCCTCAGTACGTTCGGAAGAGATCAGAGCTTCCTATCAGCGCTTCCCCCGGTGGACGCAGCACGGCTGGACGTGGATCACCGGTAAAGCGCTCCCCGGCCAGCAGCCACTGGTTCGCCTGAACCCTGTCACCTACCTGCTCTGCGACCTCGTCGCACTCGCGGCCGGTATCGGCAGTGCCTGGTGGATCGTCGCAGGGGGTCCGCTCTGGACGCTCGCACTGCTGCCCTTGTCCTGGTGCATCACCGTGTCCGCGTCGCGCGTGTGCTCGACGGTGATCGCGCACCACGCCATCCACACCCGTTTCACCGGTCGGATACGGCAGGACCGACTGATCCACCAGGTGCTGTCCACGCTCGTATGCACCGACGACGCGGATCAGTACTACGAGGACCACGTCAATCTCCACCATCGCAAGGAAACCTTCGCGACCCTCGCGGATCCCACCATCCAGCACCTGCTCGTGCTCGGTTTCCGGCCCGGGATGTCCACCCGGGAGCTGTGGCGCCGGCTGGCCCTGATGATCGTGTCCCCGCGGTTTCATGCCGAGTTCCTGTACACCCGGCTGGCCCAGAACCTCGTCCGCTGTGCGCCGTACCGACGCGTCATGGGGTTCGCCTACCTTGCCAGCGTTCTCGGCGTGGTGACCTGGCAAGGGGTGTGGTGGGAGTTCACCGTCGCCGTGCTCGTCCCGATGATCCCGCTGTACCAGGTCGTCGCGCTGCTGGAGTTCCTCAGCGAGCACGCCTGGTTCAAGGCCAAGGACGGCAGCCTGAGCGGCCGGGCCTTCCACGTGTCGCACTCCTGGGGACGGTTCTGCGGTGATCCGCTGCCGCCGACGGGCCTTGGCCTGTCCGCCGCGTTCGGTGCCTGGTTCCGATGGGGTGCCCGCCTCGCCTTCTACCACATCCCGGCTCGGGCCCTCGTCGTACCCGGCGATCTCGCTCAGCATGACTTCCACCACCGACGGCCCTCGACCAAAGAGTGGGTACGCGCGGCATACGCCCGTCAGCACGACATCGACGCTGGACACCCCAAGTGGCCCGCGTACACCGACGTCTGGGGGATGAACGACGCCATCGGCCGGGTGTTCACGATTCTGAGCCAGGAGAAGCCCACCGAATGGGGGCTCGGCGGCGAGAAGAGGCGCACGTCCGAGGGCGCGCAGGCAGCGAACTCGTCGTCGAGGATGGTGAACGATGCCGCGTGACTCCGAGCACCTGCGTGTCGTCAAGTTCGGTGGATCGTCCTTCCTGGAGCTGGCGGACTACGCCCGGGTCGCTGCTCATCTGATCGAGATGACCAACGATGGCGGCACCGGGGTGATCGCCGTGGTGAGCGGGATGTCCGGCTCCACCGGACGTCTGCTCGAGGCGGCGTTGGCCGTTGATCCGGACCTGAAGCCGGAGGTGCAGGACCAGGCGCTGGCCACCGCCGAAATGCTGAGCGCCACGCTGCTCCGGGCCGCCCTGCACGCGCAGGGGAGTACGGCGATCGATCTCTGGGCGCACCAGCTGGGCATCGTCGGTGATGACACCGCCACCCGATCGAAGATCGTCACGATCGACCCCGCGCCCGTGCTGAAAGCGCTGACCGAGCATCAGGTCGTCGTGCTGGCCGGCGGCCAGGCGGTACGGCCCGATGGCCGCATCACCATGCTCGGCCGCAACAGCTCGGACCTCACCGCGGTCGCCATCGCCGGGGCACTCGGCGTCACCGAGTGTGAGATCTACTCCGATGTCCCCGGTGTGTACACCACCGACCCCTACACCGAACCCGCGGCCCGGCTGATGCCGGAGCTGTCCTACGCGCAGTGCGAAGCGATGTCGGACAGCGGGGCCAAGGTCCTGTTCGGCGGGTCAGTGGCGGCGGCCAGGCGGTACGGCGTTGCCATCGCGTGCCGGTCCCTGGGCAACGACCGGGGAACCGTCGTGGGTCCGGGGGCGGGCACGACCACGGTGGTCGGTGACCGGAAGGCCCAGGTCTTCCGGCTCGCAACCGGTGTCGATCCCGACCAGGTCGCCACGCTGATGCGGGAGACGGGACTCGTCTCCGTGGCAGTGCCCTCCGCCGAGCCCGTTTTGGCGTTCACAGGTGACCAGCGTGGTGTGGCCGAAGCCCTGGCCGACGCCGGGGTATCGGCCGAGGCCGTGCACGGAACCGGGTTGATGTCGGTCGTCGAACCGGACGGCACCGCCCGGCGGTGGCTGGTCCCACTGGACGAGGTGGACGCCCACGTCCGGCGCGAACACGCCCGGCTGTATCAGCAGCCCGGTTCCACGGATCCGGCGCGCCTCGCACCGAAGGCCCGCTCGGCCAACAGCGGACTGCTCATCGGTTCCGCCGGCACCAACCCGTAAATCTTTCAGAATGAGGAGAAAAACAGTGGAACCGCTGCGCATCCATTGGGACGTACCGACGGACGGGGGCGGTCAGGCCAAGCCCACGGAGAAGTACAAGCTCGGCGCCCTGGACATGGGCGAAATCACCGACTTCGTCAAGGAGGCCGAGGAACTCGGCGTCGACAGCCTCCTGTTCGGGATCGGGCACTACCTGCCGGATCCCGTGCCGATCATCGCGGCCCTCACCCAGCAGACGGAGCGGGTCAAGTTCATGCTCGCGTACCGCCCGGGGCTCCTTTCGCCGACGCTCTTCACGCAGATCGTCAATACCCTTTCCTGGATGTCCGACGACCGCCTCTCCCTCAATGTGGTCGCCGGGATCTCGGTGGCCGAGCAGGCCGGCTACGGTGATTTCCTGGACCACGACCAGCGGTACGCCCGATCGGGTGAGTTCCTCCACATCCTCCGGGAATTCTGGGAGGGCGAGGTCCCGCAGACCTTTGACGGGCACCACTACACGATCAAGGACGCGGAACTGCACCTCGGCTACAAGGGCGGCAAGCGTCCGGAGATCTACATCAGCGGTGCCTCGGAGGTGGCGCAGCAGACCGCCCTCAGCTACGGCGATTGCTGGATGCGCTACGGCGACACCCCGGAAGGGATGCGGCAGGCAAGCCTGCCGTTGATCGAGGGGGGCTGCCGGGTCGGCACCCGGATGCATGTGCTCGCCCGGGAGACTCGCGAGGAGGCCCTGGCCGAACTCGCCGAGCTGATGGGCGACCCCGACGTCGAACACGAGGCGTGGATCCGCGAATTCGTCAAGAACGTTGACTCCGAAGCGGTGAAGTCCTCCTTCCGGCTCGCCGATCAGGCTTCCGGAAAGTGGCTCTCGCCCTACATCTACACCGGCGCCGTCCCCTATCGCGGAGGCCCGGCGCTGTGCTTGGTCGGTAGCTACCAAGAGGTGGCCGACTACCTCTTCCAGTACAAGCTCGCCGGCATCAGCGAGTTCATCTTCTCCGGCTGGCCGACCCGGCCGGAAATGAGGACCTTCTTCACCCACGTGGTGCCCCTCATCCGTGAGCTGGAGCGTGACGCGCAGCTGCAGTCATGACTGCTCGCTCAAGCCCGCTGAACTCAACTCACTGAAAGAGGCATCCCATGCACATCGTGGTGCTCAACCGCTGGCCCAGGTTCTCCGACGAACGGCGCTGGGACAACGAACTTGAGCGATTCGAGGATCTCGACCATGACCGGCACCAGATCAGCTATGTGGTCGACGCAGAAGGGGCTACCGGAGTCCTTGCCGATCGTTCGCACATCGCGGATTTCGTCATTCTCGAAGATCTGACAGATCTCGCCGCGGTGTGTGCCGCCGTACGGGGAATAGCCGACCGCGTCGGACCCGTCGATCACCTGGTGGCGCTGTCGGAGTATCTGCTGGAAGTGGCTGCCCAGGTCCGCGAGGAACTGGAGATCCCCGGTCCGCGACCGGCGGAGGTCAGTACCTATCGAAACAAGCTGACCATGAAGCAGCTCCTCGCCGACGCGGGTGTACGGGTGCCTCGGTTCGCCCCGTGCGCGGATGTGGAGACGACCGCACGGGTCGCCCTGGACATCGGCTACCCCCTGATCCTCAAACCGGTCGCCGGCGCGGCCAGCAAGGGCGTACACCGCGTGGCGGACGAAGCGTCGCTCCGGTCGTGGCTGGAGAGCGTCGACAGTGCCGACTACCAGATCGAAGAATTGATCGATGGGACCGTCTACCACGTGGACGGATTCGCCGACCACGAGGCGCGGGTGCCCTTCCAGGTGGTGTCCCGCTACATCAACGACTGCCTTGCGTTCGAGACGTCGGGAGAACCACTCGGTTCGGTGGTCGTCCAGGAATCTGCGCTGAGGGAAAGAATCGAAGAGTTCGCCCGGGCCTGCGTCGCCGCGCTCAATATGAGGTCAATGGCGATTCACCTGGAACTCTTCGTGACCCAGGACGAAGAGATCGTCTTCCTGGAGATCGCCGGACGTGTCGGCGGTGCCGAGGTGCCGCATCTCATCAACCGGCTCTTCGGCGTCAACTTGAGCTGGGTCTGGCTGCAGGCGATCTGCGGAGAGCCCGTTTCCCTCCCGGCCAAGACGTCGGACCCGTCCGGTGGCTGGCTGATCATTCCCAAGCCTGACCAGCTTCCTGCCAAGGTGCTCCATCGGACCTCGATGCGGTCCTCGGTCCCGACGGTCTGGCGCGAACTCGTGCCCAGCCCGGGGGAGGTGCTGGACCCGGACGGCAGTTATGACTCGATCCACAGCGGGCGGTACATCCTCGTCGGGGACGAAGCACAAGTCGAAGCGGACATTCAGCACATCATTGAAAACTTCCGTATTGAGACCAGTTTGCTTCCGGTGTGAAGGGGGAGAGATGTCGTCGCCAGTAAAGACCGTCACGCCGATTCCGCCAGTGGTGAACCGCGCCAACCGGCAACGCCCCCTCTTCCTGACCGGGGTCTTGCTGGGCGCTGTGGCAGAACAGGTCGTGCTCTTCGCCCTTCCCCTGCTCATCTTCCAGAAGACAAACGATGTCGCCCTCCTGGGCCTCGCCTATGCCATCGAATGGCTTCCGGCGTTGCTGGCATATCCGTTCGCGGGGTTGATGGCCGACCGGGACGGGGGTCCCCGGCTGTTCTCTGTCGTCACCGCCGGCCGGTCGGTCGTTCTCATCCTCGCCCTGGCCGGCTGCCTGCTGCTGTCGGACTGGCAGACTCCGATCCTGATGTCCTGCGGAGCGCTCCTCGCCCTGCTCCTGGCGCCGGTTCACAT
Source organism: Streptomyces sp. NPDC090045 (assembly GCF_044747975.1). Lineage (NCBI taxonomy): Bacteria > Bacillati > Actinomycetota > Actinomycetes > Kitasatosporales > Streptomycetaceae > Streptomyces > Streptomyces sp. NPDC090045. The sequence continues at coordinate 64,085 of NZ_JBIVFA010000006.1, read as the reverse complement.
GGCGATCGAGAAGGTCGTGCCACAAGTGGCCACGGGCAATGACCTGCCGAAAACGCAGGGGCTGGTCCAGAGCATGGAGGTTTCGGCGATGGCCGTCGGCCCCGCGCTCGCGCTGCTGGGCGTGATGTTCTTTGACAAGACCATGCTCCTCGGCGTCGCCGCAGCGGTGTTCATGGCCGCTGCCTGCTGCTGGCTGCCGATACCCCGCGGACCGAGGGCCGCAAAGCCCGGCACGGCGAGGGAAACCATGGCCGAGCTCGGCCTGGGCTGGAAACTTCTGGCCAGGAGCAAGCCGTTGGTCCTGCTGGCCGGTCTGAACTTCTCGATCAACCTGGTCTTCGGCACGGCGCTCAGCGCCAATGCGGCGTTGGTGACCGACGTATTCGACGGCCCGGAATCGGCATTCGCTCTCCTGAATGTCTGTATCGGCGTGGTCGGGTTGGTCAACCTGCTGGCCATCCCGTTCCTGCTGCGCTTCTTCGACGTCAGGGTGATCGGGGTGGTCGGACTCGCCATCCTGTGTGCCTGTCTGGTGGTGCTCGGCTTCGCGCCGTCGCTGCTGATCTACGGTCCGGCTTTTGTCGTGGCGATGGTCGGGGTGACCTACTTCAATGTCTACAACCGCACCCAGCGGATCAGGGTGATCGCGCCGGAGCATCTGGGCAAGGTCATGGGGCCGTTCTACATGATCAATCTCCTGGCGGCACCGCTCGGTGGACTGCTGCTGGCCGGCCTCGGCACCAGTCTCGGGCCGCAACCGCTTATCGCGATTTCCGCGATCGCGCTGAGTGGAGTTGCCGCCGTCCTGCTCCCGCTGACGATGCGTTCCTTCCATCGCGCATTGAACAGTTAGGCAACGTCTCCATTCTATTCGTTGCTGACGATACGTTCGCTCAGTTTCGCACTTTCCACATAAGAGGAAGCCCGTACCATGAGCATTGGGGAAGGCAAAGCCTTTCGCTGCCTGCTGACCACTGTCGAATCCGACTCTCATTTCTGGAACCTCATCTATCTGGAGAAGTTCATTGCTGAGAATGGCGGAGAGGTTCGCAATCTAGGCGGCTGCACGCCCGCAGAACTGGTCGTCAAGGAGGTCAACGACTTTCAGCCGGATCTGCTTGTGGTTTCCAGCATCAACGGTCATGGCTACTACGGCACCAGCGTCGTTCTGACGGAGCTCGAGCGAGCCGGCATCAACGTTCCTTGTGTCGCGGGCGGCAAACTCACCACTGCACCGTCAGACAATGATCGGGTGCGCCGGGAATTGCTCTCCCAGGGCTGCACCGACGTCTTCCTGGGTGAGAATGCCATCGATCGCTTCCGGGAATTCCTGGATTTCGGCGCCCGTTACGGGTTCGCTGCCTGGCAGCCCAGCATGCCGGTGGTCGCGCCGTGGGACGGGCGCGTCGCCAGCCTGTCCGTGGCCCAATAGCATGTCCGGCTACATGGATCGGTTCATTGCCGACGCCCGCCGACGCGAAACCCTGGTGGTGCAGCCCCGGATGGGGTTCGGCAACATCGCTACGATGCGCGCGGGCCTGCGCGACGTACATGACCTCGATATCCCGGTCGTCGGAACCATCACCGTCGACAGTTATACCCGCGTCGGCGACCATGTGAGCTCAATCGAGCGGCTGAGGGCGGGGGAGGAACTCAACGGGTACCCCATCGTCTCCCACCCGATGGACAAAACCCGAGAAATGCTCGCCGGATTGTACGGGCCCGGGTTTCCCATTCAAGTCCGGCACGGCACTGCCCTGCCGTTGCGGGTGATCGAGAGCTTGGTGCTCGCCGGCCTGGACACGACGGAAGGCGGGCCGGTCTCCTACTGCCTGCCGTACAGCCGTCTCCCGCTTGAGCATGCGGTATCGGCGTGGGCCGAGAGTTGCCGCTACCTCGCCGGCGAGGTGGAGCACGGGCATATTGAGAGCTTCGGAGGGTGCCTGCTGGGGCAGTTGTGCCCGCCGTCGCTGCTGATCGCCATGACGGTGCTCGAAGGACTGTTCTTCGCACAGCACGGCGTGCGGTCCATGTCGCTGAGCTACGCACAGGGGACGCACGACGATCAGGACAGAGCGGCTGTGCGCGTGCTGCGGACCTTGGCGCAGGAGTATCTTCCTTCGGTCACGTGGCATGTCGTCCTCTACAACTACATGGGCTTGTTTCCAAGTACTCCTGACGGTGCCACGGAGCTGATTCGCAGCAGCGCGCGGCTAGCCCGTGATACGCACTGTGAACGCCTCATTGTGAAAACGGTGGCCGAGGCGTGGCAAATACCGAGCGTGGCAGAAAACCTGGACGCACTGCGGGTGGCATCCGCTGCCGCCGGTGGGCCGCGGGTAGCTGCCGGACCGCAGGAAAAGGAATACTTCGATGAAATAATGGAAGAAGCCCGATGCTTGATCGAAGCAGTCCTCAATCTGGACGCCGATATTGGCGCGGCACTCACCCGTGCCTTCGCATTGGGACTGCTCGACATTCCCTTTTGTCTGCACGCTGATAACCAGAACAGAACAACGTGTGTGCTGGACGATCAGGGTGCCCTCAAATGGGGAGACATCGGGAATCTGCCATTCCGGGGATCGGTACGACAGAATGCGATGGGACAGCTCCAGTCGAGCGATCTCTACCGTATGTTGAATCATGTCGCCCATCGCTATGACCACGGTCAGTCAAACAGAGAGAAGGGCGATGATGGAAAGTTCTAGCCGCTTCAGGGAACTCTTCGGTTCCTTTCCCACCCCGGTCGCAATCGTGACCGCAATGGGTGCGGACGGCACCCCGTTCGGCTTCACCAGCAATGCGGTGTGCGCGGTGTCGGCAGCGACGCCCTCGCTACTGATTTCGGTGGGTGCGGGCTCGCGGACGCTGCCGGCGATCGTCGCCTCGCAGGCGTTCGCGGTGAACTTCCTTTCGGTGGAGGGCCAGTCGGCATCGGAGCTGTTCGCGAGCAAGGCAGCCGACAAGTTCGCGCACGTGGATTGGGAGCCCTCCGCCCTCGCGGCAGGGGCACCGCTCTTGACGGATATCGCCCTGAGCTACGCCGAGTGCCGGATCGTCAGCACCACCCGTGCTGACGACCATTGGCTCTTCACCGCCCGGGTGGAAGGCACCGCTGTCTTTCCCCGCGTCCCGCTGTTGTACCGCCGCGGCGAATACAGCGCCTGGTCATCTCACCATGGCGCGTCGCTGCCCGTGTTGGAGGGAGCCCTGTGAAGAAGCTCATGCTGATCGGGGTCGGCCAGATGGGCCGGCCGTACGTCGCCGCTGCAGGTCGACTCGGGGTGAGCGTCCATGCTGTCGAGGCGGCCTCCCGCGCCGATCAGGTGACGGGTACGGCGAGTGTGTCGCCGGCCCGGGGCGAGCTCGACGAGCACTGGATGGAGGGCGCCTGCCTCGCCCTGCAAGACGGTCCGTTCGACGGCGTCATCGCCTTCAACGAGCCCCAGGTCATCGTCGCGGCCATGATCCAGGATCGGTTCGGTCTCCCCGGGCCGTCCTTGCACGCCGCGACGGCTTCTCGGAACAAGGCGCTGCAGAGGGCGCTGTTCACCGCGGCCGGGGTCACTCAGCCGGCGTACACCGTGACCGACTCCCTCGCCGAGGAGATGGCCTGGGCCGCCGAGCGCTGGCCGGTGATCGTCAAGCCGCTGTCCTCCGCCGGCAGCGACGGTGTGGAACTGGTGACCGATGCCGAGAGCTTCCGTGCCGTGGCGCAGGCCCGCGCCGGTGAGCGGGTCATCGTGGAGGAGGCAATCGACGGCCCGGAGTACAGCTGGGAGGCACTGGTCCGCGACGGCGAGGTGTGGTTTGCCAACATCACCGCCAAGGAAACCACCGGGCCGCCCCAGTTTGTCGAGGTGGGTCATCGCACGGGCATACACCTGCCGGAACCGATCGCCAGTCAGGTAGCCGATACCGGTGCCCGGGTGCTGCGCGCGTTGGGGATGCGGACCGGCTTGGTGCACATGGAGTTTCGCCTCTCCGCCGCTGGGCCGGTTCCCATCGAGGTTGCGGTCCGAACTCCGGGCGACTATCTGATGGATCTCCTTGGTGCCACGTACGGCATTGACTGGTACGAGATGGTGGTCCGGATGGCCGTGGGGATGCCGCTGCCCCAACCGCCAGTTGGCCCGTTCCGGCATGCCGCCAGCATCTTCACCATCTCGGAACCGGGTGTGGTGCAGGACATCCGCGGTCTGGACGCAGTGCGAAGTCACCCGTCGGTGCTCCAGGCGGGCGTGGAGGTCGAGCCCGGGGACACGGTCCTGGCGGTGCGGAGTTCGGGTCATCGGACGGGCGAGATCGTGCTGGCCGCTCCGTCTTCCTCCGAGCTCGAGAGTGCCATCACGTTCGTCCAGCAGACACTGGTCGTCACCACCATTTAGCCGCATTCCACGTAGACCAACACCGCTGCGACGACGAAGGCGTTCTTGGCGTCCGTCTTGCCTTCGCCCCGGTAGGAGGCCGACGCGCGGTGCACGGTCAGGCCGGTGATGTAGACCACCGGCTGGTCGTGGTCCCGCTGATATTACGAGTGACCAGTTCGAACCCAAGACAAGAAAGTAGGGCAGTCATGGCCGCTCAAGGTCTCCGAGTCGGCGTAGTGGGCGCGACCGGGCAAGTTGGAGTAGTGATCCGCAGCATCCTTCGGCAGCGTGATTTCCCGATCGGACAGCTGCGCTTCTTTGCCTCTGCGAAATCGGCGGGTCTACGGCTTCCGTGGGGCGACGACAGCATCGTGGTGGAAGACGCCGAAACGGCAGACCCATCCGGCCTGGACATCGCCATCTTCTCCGCCGGAGGAGCAACAGCACTGCAACTGGCACCCCGGTTCGCGGCGGCCGGAGCCGTCGTCATCGACAACTCCTCGGCGTTTCGGAGCGATCCCGATGTGCCACTGGTGGTCAGTGAGGTCAACCCGGAGGCTGTGTCTGAGGCGCGACGCGGCATCATAGCCAATCCCAACTGCACGACGATGGCCGCGATGCCAGTGATCAAGCCGTTGCATGACGAGGCTGGTCTGGTGCGGCTCACTGTGAGCACCTACCAAGCGGTGTCCGGCGGCGGGGTCGCCGGAGTGGAAGAGCTCAGGTCTCAGGTGAGCGGAGTGATCGACCGAGCAGCCGGCTTGGCGATCGACGGGGCAGCGGTGGACTTCCCACCTCCGGTGAAATTCGCCAGAACCATCGCCTTCAACACTGTGCCGATGGCCGGTTCGATTGCGACCGACGGATCCGCCGAGACGGACGAGGAGCAGAAGCTGCGCAATGAGAGCAGGAAGATTCTTGGCCTGCCGTCGCTGCGTGTCGCCGGGACTTGTGTCCGGGTCCCGGTCTTTACCGGCCATTCCCTCGCGGTGCATGCGGAGTTTGCCCGTCCTATCTCCGCTGAACGCGCATCCGTGTTGCTTGAGCACGCCCCTGGTGTCCAGCTGTCCGACATTCCGACCCCGCTCCAAGCGTGCGGCCAGGACGCTAGTTTCGTGGGCAGGATTCGCCAGGATCAGAGTGTCGAGGAGGGGCGTGGCCTCATACTCTTCATCAGCAACGACAACCTGCGAAAGGGTGCGGCCCTCAACGCTGTCCAACTCGCCGAGCTGGTCGCGGCGAACTTGCTCAACGCGTAGTAGGGCGAAGAGCGCCACACCGCGCAGGGTCTGGCTCAGGGCTTCGGCGTAGTTTTGTGTTGTCCGGTTCGTGACGGTCTGCCAGCTTGAGGGCCGGGAGCGCAACAGGCACGGGCTTTCAAGATCATGGAGTTCTCGACGCCCCGTGATCCGACTGGAAGACCGTGCCTGCCGACGCATCCGCGTGACTCCCGCGGGGTACGCCACGCCCTGGCCGTCGTCCTCGCACTCGCCGCGTGCGTGGTTCTGACCGGGGCCACCTCGCTGCTGGCGGTCGGCGGGTGGATCAGCGATGCGCCGACGGACGTGCTGGAACAGCTCGGCCGCGACCTGGCGCAATCTGGCCATCGGCACCCTGAAACTCGCCGGCGTCACCGACATCGCCGCCGAAATCGAGTTCTCACCGAACCCGGGGAAACCTCGACCAGGTATTTCCCTCCAAGGTAAGCGGGCGGGAACGTTCCGGGATCGGCCTGTGACACCTTCACGGATGTCGAACACGGATACGATGCCACGGCGCCTTATCCGCCCGAATATCCACAGGGGGACGGACCATGCACACCAAGCTGATCAGACTGACTGGAATCATTGCGGCTGCCGTCCTGGCGCTCGGGCTCAGTGCGACCGTGCAGGCCGCCGCAACCGGCCAGTCAGCCGAGCAGCAGATCCTCGCGGACAACAAGGGGCCGGCGACCCCCAAGCCATGAGGTCCGCGCCACCTTCCTCAATGACTGCGGCCGGCCTCCGGAATTTCCATGAGGTCGAACAACTCGGCTGCTGCCAGCTGGTTCTTCCCAGCCGTCGCGCCGTCGCCAAGCCCCTCGGCCGCTTGGGCCAGACCCAGGTACGCGGACGCCTGCTCAGAGCGGAATTGGATTGCCGAGGCGACCTCAAGCGCGTGGGCGTGCAACGCCGTCGCCGATGTGTACTGCCCTTGTGCGGTATGCAGCCGACCGAGGATGTTCTCGGCCTTCGCCTGGCGGACCGGCGTACCACCGGACCGTGCGAGGATCTGGGCACGTTCCGCGAGCTCGGACACCGCATCACTGTCGCCTAGACGGTGCGCTACCTCGGCGGACAGAGCCAGCACCAGGGCGACATCGCCCTGCGGCGCGCTCTCGTCACACAACTCGCGGGCCCGTCTCAGACTCACCTCGGCATCTACGTACTGACCCAGGCCCAGCTGGGCGAAAGCCAGATCGGCCAGAGCCATGGTCTCGTTGACCGGATTCGCGGTGTCCCGCTCCAGCTCAAGGGCCCGGAGGGCGGACGCTGCAGCCTCCGGAAAGCGGCCCCATCGTGCGTACAGCGAGCTGAGATTCGTCTGAGTCTCCGCTTCAGCGCGGGCAGTGCCAAGTTCCCTGGCCAGTTCGACCGCGTGCTCCAACAGGGGAAGGGCCTCGTTGTACCGCCCCAGCATCGACATGAGCAGCCCGAGAGTGGACTCACTGTTCGCCTCGGCGTCACGGTCGCCGAGGCGTACCGCGACCTCGCGTCCCTCGCGGGCGACGTTGATGCCCTCCTCGAAGTAGCCGAGCTTCCAGCAAGCGGCGCCAAGACTGGACAGGCTGATACTCAACAGGACCGGATCGTCGAGCCGGCGCGCGGCTTGGACCGCGAGGCGGCCGAGTGCTCGGAACTCTTCGAAATAACCACCCGCATTCAGATGGAAGACCAGGTCGCGGACCAGCCAGCCGGTGTGCCGGTCGTAGCCGAGCCGATCGGCCAGGTCCACGACCGCCAGCAGTCGTTGATGTTCGCGACGGAACCAGAGGCTGACGATCTTCTCTTCCGCCAGTTCCGGGAGCTCTCCCTGATACCGAGGGATCCCGGTCGAGCGGGCGGTACGGCCCGGGAACAGTACGTCGCAGGCTACGTTGGTGGCTGTCAGGTAGTAGCTGAGCAACCGCTCGACGGCGTCCGCGTCGGTCTGTTCCGTCATCGGTCCGTGCTGGCTCTGGGCGAAGCTGCGTACGAGGTCGTGGAAGGTGTACTCGCCCAATCCGGGCTGTTGGAGCAGATGTACGTCGAGCAGAAGCTCCAGAATGTCCTCGGCATCCCGGACATCGGTGTCGAGCAGCGCGGCCGCCGAGTGTGCGTCGATGCCATCACCAGGGTGCAACCCGAGGGCGCGGAACGCGGCGCGGTGCTTGTTGTCCATGGCCAGATATGACAACTGAAGTGTCACTGCGACGCTGCGTTCGCCTGAGCTCAGCTCGTCCATCCGGCGGCTCTCGTCCTGCAGTCGCTCGACGAGATGCCGCACGGTCCACCGGGGCCGGTTGCGCAGCCGTGCGGTGGCGATACGCAGCGCCAGGGGGAGATGGCCGCACAGCTCGGCGAGCTCGGCGGCCGCCTCTGGTTCGGCTTTCACACGGGCCGGGCCCAGCGTCCGTGCCACCAGCGTGGCACTGTCCTCGGGTGGCATCAGCCCCAGGGAGATCCACTCGATGCCGTCGAGGTCGAGCAACCGCACCCGGCTGGTGATGAGCACAAGGCAGCCGGGGGGAGCCGCCAACAGCGGCTGGATTTGAGCGGCGTCGGAGGCGTTGTCGAGTAGTAGTAGCATCCGGCGCCCCGCCAGTGCAGACCTCCATGTTGCGGTGCGGCCAGGCAGGTCCTCGGGTATGTGCTTGCTCGGCGTACCGATCGCGCGCAGCAGGATGTCCAGTGCCGTCGATGCCGGTATGGGGAGCTGCTCACCGGGGGTGAACCCGCGCAGGTCCACATAGAGTTGCCCGTCGGGGAACTCCTCGGTCAGCTGGTGAGCGGCGCGTACAGCCAATGAGGTCTTGCCCGCGCCGCCCATCCCGTCGATGGCTGCGACCCGGGCGCTGTGCTCATCTGGCAATCTCTCGGCCCGGACCCGGCTGAGCAGGATTGCCAGCTCCTTGTCCCGGCCCGTGAAATCCGGCAGCGCATACGGCAGTGTGGAAACTGGACCGCGTTGCTCAGCCGGCATTCCGGAGGCAGTGGCGGGCGGCCCACCCTGCGGGGCTGTCAGCTCCGGACTCTCCCGCAGGATCCCCTCGTACAGCTTGACCAGTCGAGACCCCGGATCGATGCCGAGCTCGTCGACGAGCAACTGGCGTACCTTCCCGTATTCCTCCAGGGCGTCCGCCTGTCGTCCCGAGCGGTACAGGGCAAGCATGAGTTGGCCGCGCAGCGTCTCACGCAAGGGGTGTGCATCGACGAGTGCCCGCAGACTCGCGACAAGCTCGCTGCTTGCGCCGAGCTCGAGGCGCAGTTCGTGGAGCTGTTCGGCTGCGGCGAGACGGCGCTCCTCCAGCGCAGTTGCCGCGCGGCCGATCACCGGGCCGCCCTCACCCGCGAGGACGGGTCCCCGCCACAGATCGAGAGCGCCCTGCAGCTCTGCGCAGGCATCGGTTAGCCTCCCGACGCCCACGGCTTGTGCCGCTCGCTGGATCCGTGCGTTGAAATCGAGAAGATCAAGTTGGCTGACCGACGTGATCACCCGGTAGCCCGGGCCGTCCGTGCTGATCATCTCTCCACCGGACGGCAGGCGTCGGCGGAGATCGGCGACAGCCTTGCGCACCTGGTGCGACGCAGTCGCAGGAGGGTCCTCCTCCCAGGCGGCCTCAACCAGTCTGGCAATCGGTACTACCCGCCCGGGTTCGAGGAGCAGGGTGGCCAGCACTCGCTCTTGGATGGTTCCGCCGAGACGCACTCGTATGTCGCCGGCCCATACCTCAAGCGAGCCGAGTACATGGAACCGGGGTTCCTGTGCGGACGGAAACCCATCCTTTCCCGAGCCTGCGACTGTCATCGATCCTCTATCGCCCGTGCAGAATACCCAAGGTCAAAGGCTTGGTTTGGGGATCATAAGCCATCCGCCGCGCCGGTCAACAGCACTTAGATCCTGTCCTGCATGGCCGGTTGATGGTTGGTGCAGGCATGGGGAGTGGACGGTGGGGACGGATCGTTCCGGAGGGCCTGTGGGAGATCGCCAGGCCGTTGTTGCCGCCGGCGCGGGTGCGGCCGCAAGGCGGTGGCGTCGCGGACATCGATGACGAGGGTGGTCTTCGCCGCGATCATTTACGTGTTGGTCAGCGGCTGCGCATCGGCGTCCGGATCGCCCGCAAAGGTATCGAGTCCAGCGAACGTCTCGGCCGTCACCGGTGGGTCATCGAGCGCCTGGCTGACCGGTTACCGCCGCCTCAACCATCGCTACGAGCTGCACCCCGTCGGGGTCCGGAAACTGCAGTGCAGGTTCCAGACCCACCGCCGCGGTCGCCGCGTCGGTGGTACAGCTGGTGGCTCGGGGGAGTGAGCGTGACCGACGCGTACGAAGTCCAGGTGGAAGGCCATGGAGTGACAGACACCGAGGATCTCTATCGCCTGGCGGTCCGTCAGAATTTACTCCGCGCCGCCGCTGCCGGAGAGGCGTTGGGATGGTCTGCGGAGCGGACGGCCGATGCCATTGGGCGACTCTGTGAATACCGTCTGCTGGTTCCTCTCGCCGGAGACGAAAAGACCTTCGGAATCTCCACACCCCGGAATGCCATTTCCGGATTTCTTGCGCCGCCGGACAAGCAGATCGAACGTCTGGAGCAGGAGGCGTCCGAGGTCCGCGAGGGGTTCGCGCGCTACCAGCGCGTGCACGAGGAGGCCGCGCGCGGCCCCGAGGCCGGACAGGGGTTTCGCACCCTCGTGGGCATCGAGGCCATCAACGCCGAGCTGGAGTCCAGGAGGTGGTCACCGCCCAGCCCGGCGGCGGCCGCAGTGCGGAGAGTCTGGACCCTCCTTCAGGACAGGGCGACGGTCCAGATCCGGCCTGGTTCACCTGTGTGCACTGCAGGTGGTTGCAGTGCACACGGGACCTCGGCGCAGGACGTGTTCCCTAGGCGGGGTCCGCGGGCCCGGGTTCCGCGTTGGCGTAGAGGGCCCGCAGCTCCGAGATCACCCCGAAGAGGGCCGCGGTCACCGGTACCGCGAGGAGCATGCCGAGGATGCCGGCCACGCTCGCCCCGGCGGTGATCGCCAGCATCACGACGGCCGGATGCATCTGCACCGTGCGGCTCTGCACCACGGGCTGCAGCACGTACCCCTCGATCATCTGGACCAGCAGCACCAGGCCCAGCGTCCACAGCCCGATGGCCCAGCCCCGGTCGGCGAAGGCGACGAGGACCGCCACCGCGCCCGAGAGGAACGCGCCGAGGTACGGGATGTAGGCGGTCACGAAGACCAGCGCGGCCAGCCCCAGCGCCCCCGGCACGTCGAGGACCAGCAGACCCACGCCGATCAGCACGGCGTCGACCAGGGCCACGAAGGTGGTCCCGCGCATGAAGCCCTCGACTGCGTCGAAGGCGCGCCGCCCCATGGCCTCCATCAGGTCGCCCGAGCGGCTCGGCACCAGCGAGCGCAGCGTGCCCACGGCCCGGTCGGAGTCGCGCAGGAAGAAGAAGATCAGCACCAGCGCGAGCAGCGCCATCGCGATCACCGAGCCGACCACGCTGAGGCCGGCGACCAGGCCCGAGGCGGCCGTGCCGCCGAACTTCTCCAGCAGCTCCTTCGAGTTCTCGGTGATGTCCTCCACGGAGGTCCCCACCGCCCCGAAGTGCTCCGAGAGCGTCCGGCCGGCCCGCCGCAGCGCGTCGACGATCTCGTCGCCCGTCTCGACGAGCGCGAGGACGACCAGGTACGCGGCCCCGCCGACGACGGCGATCACCGCGAGGCAGGTCAGGGCCGCGGCGAGGGAGCGGTTCATCTTCATGCGGACCAGGCGCCGGTGCATCGGCCCGAGCAGGGCCGTACCGAGCACGGCCAGCAGGACCGGCGTGACGACGGTCTGGAAGACCACGCACAGCCAGACGGCGACGGCGAGGACCGCCGTGACGAGCAGGAGGACCCCGCACCAGGCGGCGAGCCGCCGAACGGGCTCCGGCAGAAGGGGAACGGGGGCATTGGGCACGGTGTATCCAACCACGGCCCGCTCCGCCCGCCCGGGGCTCACACCACGGGGTCGGCGTCCGTCTTCGACTGCTCGTGCAGCTCGAACCAGATCGACTTGCCCTCGCCCTGCGGGTCCACACCCCAGGCGTCGGCGAGCATCTCCATCAGCAGCACACCGCGGCCGCTGGAGGACATCTCGCCGGGGTGCCGCTTGTGCGGGAGCTCGTCGCTCCCGTCCGCGACCTCCACGCGCAGCCGGCGCGCGCCCAGTTCGCCGACCGCCTCCGCCACCAGCAGCGCGTCGCCGTCGGTGTGCATCAGTACGTTCGTCACCATCTCGGAGACCATCAGCACGGCCGAGTCCACCTGGTCGGCGTCGGCCCAGTCGTGCAGCAGGTCGCGGACCTGCCGGCGGGCGCCGGCGATCCGCTCCGGCTCGGCCTGGGCCACCGTCAGCACCGTGCGGCGCGCCGGGCGTACCGGGTGCGTCACCGGGGTGCCGCAGCCGCAGGCCTCGCCCTCGCGGCACAGCAGCACCACGGCTATGTCGTCCTCGCGGCGGTCGGCCAGCGGACCCGTGGTGTGGTGCGAGGACGGCCCGTGCACGGCCTGGACCAGCAGGTCGGCCAGCCTTTCGAGGTGCGGGGGCTGGAAGTGCCCGGCACCCGCGCCCTCCGCCTCGTGCGCGCCCCCGGACCCGTACGTGTCGGACTCCAGGACCGCGCGCAGCCGCGCCCAGCCCGTGTCCAGGTCGTGCCCGCCGGTCTCGATGAGCCCGTCGGTGCACAGCATCATCGTCTCGCCGGGCTCCAGGGTGAACCGGGTGGTCGGGTAGTCGGTGTCGGGGACGATCCCGAGGGGGAGCCCACCCGCGGTGGGGCGCATCAGGACGGTGCCGTCGGTCATCCGGATCGCGGGGTCGGGGTGGCCGGCGCGAGCCACCTCCAGCATGCCGGTCTTCGGGTCGCACTCCACGTACAGGCAGGTCGCGAACCGCGGGCTCTGGAAGTCCGCGTCCAGGTCGGCGGCCGGCCCCGCGCCGGACCCCGAGCCCATGGCGGCCCGCGCGCCCGCGTCCTCGTACGGGTCGGAATCCTGCGAGGCGCACAGCCCGGCCAGGAAGCGGGAGGCGCGCGAGAGCACCGCGTCGGGCCGGTGGCCCTCGGACGCGTACGCCCGTACGGCGATCCGCAGCTGGCCCATCAGCCCGGCCGCCCGGACGTCGTGGCCCTGCACGTCGCCGATGACCAGCGCGAACCTGCCCGAGGGCAGCGGGATCATGTCGTACCAGTCGCCGCCCACCTGGAGCCCGCCACCGGTCGGGACGTACCGCGCCGCGATCTGCATGCCGGGGATCTCCGGACCGAGCTGCGGCATCATCGACCGCTGCAGGCCGGTGGTGAGCTCCCGCTCGGATTCGGCCACCCCGGCGCGCTGGAGCGCCTGGGCCAGCATCCGGGCCACGGTCGTCAGGACGGACCGCTCGTCGGGGGAGAAGGACGCCGGGTGCTTGAAGGCGGCCATCCAGGCGCCCATGGTGCGCCCGGCCACGGTCAGCGGCAGGAAGGCCCAGGACACCCGGTCGAAGCGCTGGGCGAGCGGCCAGGTGGCCGGGAACCGCCGTTTGTAGTCCTCCGGGGTGGCCAGGTAGATCGCCCGGCCGGTACGGACGACCTCGGCGGCCGGGTAGTCCGTCTCCAGCAGCATGTCCGTGAAGGGCTCCTCGTCCCCCGGATCGTGCCCGTGGTGCCCGATGATCGACAGCCGCTCCCCGGCCACGCCGAAGACGGCGAGCCCGTCCGGGCTGAAGCCCGGCATGGACAGCGAGGCAGCGACCCGCAGCACCTCGGCCGTGGACCGGGCCTCCGCCAGCGCGCGGCCGGCGTCCAGCAGGAAGGCCTCGCGGGAGCGCCGCCAGTCGCCGGTGATGGGGGTGTGGGCGGCGGTGGTGCCGGGCTGCGGCTCGGCGATCTCCTGGATGGTGCCGATCAGCTCGTAGTCCACGCGGCCCTCGGCGGACCGGCTCTCCAGCGGTTTGGAGCGGCTGCGCACGGTCCGCAGGACGCGCCCGTCCACGTCCATGATCCGCAGCCGGGCCTCGGCGAGGGTGCCCTCGGCGACGGCCAGGTTCACGATCCCGTTGATCTCGTTCCAGTCCACCGGGTGGAACCGGGACCGTACGGAGACCTCCGGCAGCACCACGGGCTCCGCGGGCAGCCCGAGGAGCCGGGCGGCCTCACCGTCGAGGGTGACCGTCCCGGAGGCGTTGTCCCATCGCCACAGGCCCGTCGCGATGGCGGCCAGGACGTCCTCGGTGCGCACCCGGCCATCTTTACAGGTCATATCCGTAAATTGCCTGTCAGGAGGGACCGCCGGACGCATTTGCGCAGGCCGGAGGGAGTGCCCGACCCGGCACCTTCCCGGACGGTAACCTTGGGACGGTTGAATCCACCCTGGTATCGCGTAGAACTGGATGACTGATGCATCGGTACAGGTCCCACACCTGCGGCGAGCTCCGCGCTTCTGACGTCGCCGCCGACGTCCGGCTGAGCGGCTGGCTGCACAACCGTCGAGACCTGGGCGGCATCCTCTTCATCGATCTGCGGGACCACTACGGCATCACGCAGCTCGTCGCCCGGCCCGGCACCGCCGCGAACGAGGCGCTCAGCAGCGTCACCAAGGAGACCGTCGTCCGCATCGACGGCAAGGTCGTCTCCCGCGGCGCGGACAACGTCAACCCCGAGCTGCCGACCGGCGAGATCGAGATCGAGGTCTCCGAGGTCGAGGTGCTCGGCGCGTCCGCCCCGCTGCCCTTCACGATCAACACCGACGACGGTGTGAACGAGGAGCGGCGCCTGGAGTACCGCTTCCTCGACCTGCGCCGCGAGCGCATGCACCGCAACATCATGCTGCGCTCGGCGGTCATCGCCTCCATCCGCTCCAAGATGGTGGCCCTCGGCTTCAACGAGATGGCGACCCCGATCCTCACCGCGACCTCCCCCGAGGGCGCCCGTGACTTCGTGGTGCCCTCCCGCCTGAACCCGGGCAAGTTCTACGCCCTGCCGCAGGCGCCGCAGCAGTTCAAGCAGCTGCTGATGATCTCCGGCTTCGACCGGTACTTCCAGATCGCGCCCTGCTTCCGCGACGAGGACGCCCGCGCCGACCGCTCGCCGGGCGAGTTCTACCAGCTCGACGTGGAGATGTCCTTCGTCGAGCAGGAGGACGTCTTCCAGCCGATCGAGCGCCTGATGACCGAGCTCTTCACCGAGTTCGGCAACGGCCGCGAGGTCACCTCGCCGTTCCCGCGGATCCCGTTCCGCGAGTCGATGCTGAAGTACGGCAACGACAAGCCCGACCTGCGCGCCAAGCTGGAGCTCGTCGACATCACCGACGTGTTCGAGGGCTCGGAGTTCAAGGCGTTCGCCGGCAAGCACGTGCGCGCGCTGGCCGTCCCGGACACCGCCGGCCAGCCGCGCAAGTTCTTCGACGGCCTCGGCGAGTACGCGATCTCGCTGGGAGCCAAGGGCCTGGCCTGGGTGCGCGTCGGCGAGGACGGTGCCCTGACCGGCCCGATCGCCAAGTTCCTCACCGAGGAGAACGTCAAGGTCCTCACCGAGCGCCTGGGCCTGGTCCCCGGCCACGCGGTGTTCTTCGGCGCGGGCGACTTCGACGAGGTCTCCAAGATCATGTCCGGCGTTCGCGTCGAGGCGGCCAAGCGCGCGGGCCAGTTCGAGGAGAACGTCTTCCGCTTCTGCTGGATCGTCGACTTCCCGATGTACGAGAAGGACGAGGAGACCGGCAAGATCGACTTCTCGCACAACCCCTTCTCCATGCCCCAGGGCGGCATGAAGGACCTGGAGGAGAAGGACCCGCTCGACATCCTGGCCTGGCAGTACGACATCGTCTGCAACGGCATCGAGCTGTCCTCCGGCGCCATCCGCAACCACGAGCCCGAGGTCATGCTGAAGGCCTTCGAGATCGCCGGCTACGAGGCGGAGACCGTCGAGCGCGAGTTCGCCGGCATGCTGCGCGCGTTCCGCCTCGGCGCCCCGCCGCACGGTGGCATCGCCCCGGGCGTGGACCGCATCGTGATGCTGCTGGCCGACGAGCCGAACATCCGCGAGACCATCGCCTTCCCGCTGAACGGCAACGCGCAGGACCTGATGATGGGCGCGCCGACGGTGCTGGAGGAGGCCCGTCTGCGCGAGCTGAACATCGCGCTGCGCAAGCCGGTCGAGACGAAGGCGGCGGAGCGGCCCGTCTCCGACGCGGTCGTCCCGGACGCCGGGTCCCCGCGGGGCTGAACCCGCTGAAACGCCGAAGGCGGCGCCCCCTCTCCTCGCGGGAGGGGGCGCCGCCTTTCGCGTACGGCCCGGGCGGGGCCTAGAACCGGTCCAGGACGCCCTTGAGCAGGGCGGCGGAGGTCAGCTCCGTGGGGGCCGGGCCGGCGTGGAAGAAGCCGGCGTTCTCGGCGTCCAGCTTGCGCAGGAAGTCGAAGGCCTTGTTGTCGTGGTCGCCGAACGCGACGAACTGCCAGTGGATGCCGGGCGCGGTGGCGGCGGCGTCCGTGATCGCCTGACGGGCGGGCTGACGGTTGTCGGGGGCGCCGTCGGTCTGGAAGACGACCAGGGCCGGGCCCTCGCCGCCGTCCTTCCGGTAGCGCTCGACGACGGCCTCGACGGCCACGTGGTAGCTGGTGCGGCCCATCCGGCCGAGCTCGGCGTGGCGGGCCTCGACCCAGGCCGCGTCGTGGCCGTCGAGGGCCAGGTCGGCGGTGCCGTCCACCTCCGTGGAGAAGAACACGGTGTGCACGGTCGCCTCCTCGTCGAGGTGCGCGGCGAGGGCGAGGGCGTGGTCGGCGAGGTACTGCGCGCTGCCGTCCTTGTAGAAGCCGCGCATCGACCCGGACCGGTCCAGGACGAGGTACACCTTGGCCCGCGCCCCGGCCTTCCCCTTGGCGCGGAGCACCTGGCCGGCGGCCTTGTACGCGCCGACGACCTCGGGCGCGCGACGCCGTACGGCGGCGAGCGCGTGCGCGGCCGTCTGGGTGGCCCCGTCGACCTCGTCCCCCTCCGGCGCGGGCACGTCGGCCCGGGCGGCCAGCGGCTCCACCTCCGGCGCGGCCGGCTCGTCCTGCGCCTGCGGCGCGGTGTCGGGCTCCGCCGCGAGCTCGGCCTCCGGCTCTGCGGCCGGGGCGGTCTCCGCCTCCGGCGTGGCCTCAGCCTCGGGCTGCTCCGCAGCCGCGGTGGTGTCCGTCTCGGCGACCGGTGCGGCCTCCGCCTCCGGCGCGGCGGCTTCGGCGGCCTGGGGCTCGTCCTGCGCCTCCGGCGCGGCTTCGGGCTCCGCCGGGGCCTCGGCCAGAGGCTCGGCCTCCGGCTCTGCGGCCGGGGCGGCGGCCGCCTCGTCCTGCGCCTGCGGCGCGGTCTCGGGCTCCGCCGGGACCTCGGCCTCGGGCTGCTCCGCGGCGGCCTCTGCCACCAGCGGCTCGGCCGCGGGTACGGGGGCTTCGGCTGCTGCCGGCTCGGTCTCGGGCTGCTCTGCAGCCGCGGTGGCCTCGGCGGCAGCGGGCTCGTCCTGCGCCTGCGGCGCGGTGTCGGGCTCCGCCGCGAGCTCGGCCTCCGGCTCTGCGGCCGGGGCGGTCTCCGCCTCCGGCGTGGCTACGTCGGCCTCTGCCGTCAGCGGCTCGGCAGCGGCGGGGGCGTCCGCCTCCGGCGTGGTGGCTTCGGCGGCGGCGGGCTCGTCCTGCGCCTGCGGCGCGGCTTCGGGCTCCGCCGCGACGTCGGCCAGAGGCTCCGCTTCCGCCTGCGCCTCGGGCGCGGTGACGTCCGGCTCGGCCTCGGCCTCGGGCTGCTCCGCAGCGGTGGGCTCCGCGGCCGGCGGTTCGGCCTCGGCGGTAGCCGGCTCGGGCTTCGCCTCCGGGGCGGGCGGGGTGGATTCCGGGCCGGGCTTCGCCGCTGGCGAAGGGGCGCGGCGGGCTTCGGGGACCGTGGGGTCCGCGGCCGGGGCGGGGGCCGTGAGGACCGTGCCGGGCTCGCGGTCCCGCGGGGCGGACTGAGGAGGAACAGTGGGGTTGTCGAAGGACGCCGCCACCAGATCGGCGGCCACGTCCAGGGGGGTACGTTCCGCCTGGTTGGGGACAGCGGCCGAGGGGGCGTCCGTAGTCTCCGGAACGGGCTCTTCAGACCGTCCGAACACCTTGCGCAACAAGCTCCGAATACCCATGGGCCAGGCCTTTCGCATGAGTGCGTGCGTCATTTGTCCGTGCTGCGCGGTTGATCCCTGCCCAGAGTGGACACGTAAGGTTATCGGCCGCCCGGCTGGATCTTCGGCAGGGTCGCCTTTCGTGGCGTCCGGCTTCCAAACACCCTCAGACCGCCCTCGAACTGCCGCTCCGACGTGCCGGGTTCACCGACCGTTCATCCCTGCGCCGCCGCTTCGGCGCAACCCGGGCCTAGCGTCACGGCTGGATCGTACCGACAGGTTGTCGGCGCCCACGCAGCTACTCGGAGGACACTCGTGCGCAAGCTTCTGCCGCTCATCGGCAACCCGCATGGGAGCGGCCGGTCCGCTCTCACCTGTCGCTACCGCTGTGGCGACGCCTGCTTCCACGAGGTGCCGAACACCAGCGACAACGAGTACGCCGGCGACGTCATAGCCCGCGCGTACTCCCGCCGCTCGATGCTGCGTACCGCCGCCGTCGTGACGGTCGCCACCGCCGCCGGTACCGCCGTGGCCCTCAGCGGCCCGGGGCAGACCGCGAACGCCAGCCCGTCCGGTGAGGCCGCGGCCGCCGGCGCCGGCAAGGGCGGCGAGGCCGCCCGCGGCCTCCGCTTCAAGGCCGTCGCGCCCAACACCGACGACAAGGTCACCGTCCCCGAGGGCCACGAGCAGAACGTGGTCATCCGCTGGGGCGAGCCGATCATCAAGGGCGCTCCGGGCTTCAACCCGGACAAGCAGACCGCCGCCGCGCAGGCCGGTCAGTTCGGCTACAACAACGACTTCCTGAGCCTCCTCCCGCTCGGCGGCGACTACGAGCGCCAGCAGCTGCTCGTGGCCAACCACGAGTACACGGACGAGATCCTCATGTTCAAGGGCTACGACCCGGCCAAGCCGACCCGCGAGCAGGTCGAGATCGCCTGGGCCGCGCACGGCCTGTCCGTGGTCGTCGTCCAGGAGGACCACCGCAGCGGCAAGCTGACCGCCGTCACCCGCCACCAGCTCAACCGCCGCCTGACCGCGACCAGCGAGTTCAAGCTGACCGGCCCGGCCGCGGGTAGCGCCCTGCTGAAGACCTCCGTCGACGCCACCGGCACCAAGGTGCTCGGCACCCTCAACAACTGCGCCGGCGGCACCACCCCGTGGGGCACCACCCTCCACGGCGAGGAGAACTTCAACCAGTACTTCGGCAACGCCGGCCAGGTCACCGACCCGGCCGCGGCCGCCCGCCTGAAGCGCTACGGCGTGACCGCCGGCGCCACCGAGCGCAAGTGGGAGCTCTTCGACAAGCGCTTCGACGTGGCGCAGGAGCCCAACGAGTCGCACCGCTTCGGCTGGGTCGTCGAGCTGGACCCGTACGACCCGAACTCCGTCCCGCGCAAGCGCACCGCGCTGGGCCGCTTCAAGCACGAGGCCGCGCAGCCCCGCCTGACCGAGGACGGCCGCCCGGTCGTCTACATGGGCGACGACGAGCGCTTCGACTACTTCTACAAGTTCGTCTCGTCGAAGCAGATGAAGAAGGGCAACTCGCGCGCGGCGAAGGAGCACAACCTCACGCTGCTCGACGAGGGCACCCTCTACGTCGCCAAGCTCACCGGCGACTCCCCGGCCGCCGAGATCGACGGCACCGGCAAGCACCCCTCCGACGGCGAGTTCGACGGCTCCGGCGTCTGGATCAAGCTGGCCACCGGCAACGTCTCGCACGTCGAGGGCATGACCGCCGAGGAGGTGTACGTCTTCACGCGCCAGGCCGCCGACAAGGTGGGCGCCACCAAGATGGACCGCCCGGAGGACGTCGAGCCCTCCCCGCGCACCGGCCGCGTCTACGTCGCGCTGACGAACAACACCGACCGCGGCAAGCCCGGCAAGGCGGAGGGTGCGACCGAGGCCAACCCGCGCAACCTGAACAAGCACGGCCAGATCCTGGAGCTCGCCGAGAACTTCGACAACCCGGCCGGCGACGGCTTCGCCTGGCGGCTCTTCCTGGTCGCCGGTGACCCGAACGACCCGGCGACGTACTTCGCGGGCTTCCCGAAGGACAAGGTCAGCCCGATCTCCTGCCCGGACAACGTGGCCTTCGACCCGCACGGCAACCTGTGGATCTCCACGGACGGCAACCAGCTCGGCTCCCACGACGGCCTGTTCGGCGTCGCGACGGCCGGTGAGCGCCGCGGTGAGCTGAAGCAGTTCCTGACCGTCCCGCGCGGCGCCGAGACCTGCGGCCCGATCATCCAGGACAAGCGCGTCCTGGTCGCCGTCCAGCACCCGGGCGAGATCGACGGCGCGTCCGTCGAGAAGCCGCAGTCGGTGTGGCCCGACGGCCCCGGCAAGATCGTCCGCCCGGCCGTCGTCTCGGTCTGGCGCAAGGACGGCAAGAACATCGGCGTCTGATCCGGCTGTTGGGCCGATGTTTCACGTGAAACACACCTCACGTGAGCGTCGGCCCTTCGTCAACTTCCGTCCGGCAGCCGTCCGACCGGAAGTCTGAGGGTCGTCAGCGCGCCCCCGTCGGGCGCGTTGGCGAAGCTCAGCTCGATCTCCAGCACCGCCGCCTGCCCCGCCACGATCGTGAGCCCCAGCCCGTGGCCGCGTCCGCGGCCCGGGTCCCCGGTGCGGAACCGCTGGGGGCCCTGCTCGATCAGCTCGGGCGGATAGCCGGGGCCGTGGTCGCGGACCGTCACCACCGGGCCCTCCACGCTCACCTCGATCGGCGGCCGGCCGTGTTTGTGGGCGTTGACCAGCAGGTTCGCCAGGATCCGGTCGAGGCGCCGCCGGTCGGTGAGGACCACCGCGTCCCGGACCACCCGCACCGAGGCGGCCGGTCCGGCCCCGGCGACGGCCCGCTCCACGGCCCGGCCGAGTTCCACCCGGGCCAGATCGGCCCGTTCCACGCCCGAGTCCAGCCGGGAGATCTCCAGCAGGTCCTCGGTCAGCAGGTGCAGGGCCTTCAGCCGGTCGTTGATCATCTCCTTGGGGCGGCCCTCGGGCAGCAGCGCCGCCGCGGCCAGTGAGCCGGTGAGCGGGGTCCGCAGCTCGTGTGCGACGTCCGCCGTGAAGCGTTTCTCCGCCTCCAGCCGGTCCTGGAGGGACCCGGCCATCGAGTCCAGTGCGTGCGCCACGTCCCGTACCTCGTCCCGGTCGCGGGAGCGGCGGCCCGGCCGCCGGTCGTCCGCCCGGGAGGGAAAGCCCACCCGGGCGTCCAGGTCCCCGGCGCTGATCCTGCGGGCCACGGCGGCGGTGGTCGCGAGCCGCCGGCTGATCCGGTCGGCCAGGAAGAGGCCGGCCAGTGCCACCACACCGGCGGCGAGCGCCGCGGAGGCGAGGATCGTGGTGTCGATGTCCCGCAGCCGGCTGCGGGTGCCCTGGAACGGGATCCAGACGGCGAGTGCCTGTCGGTCGGCGGGGGCGGCGGCCCACATGACGGGCTTGCCGTCGTACGAGCCGACCATGCTGCCGGTGCCGCCGCGGGCGACGAGGTCGCGCAGCAGGCGGGGCAGCTGGGGCGGGTCGAGGACGATGTTCACGTCGCCGTGCGTGGTCCCGTACTCGTAGTGGCTGAGGGCGTGCTCCAGTGCCGTGCCCGCGTCCTTGCGGACCTCGCCGACGATCTGCTCGGCGACCACGTTGTGCACCAGGATGCCGAGCACGGCGGCGACCATGCAGCACACCGCCGTGGTGGTCAGGGCGATCTTCCAGCGGAGGCTGCTCAGCGCGTGCATCGCTGTGCGTCCGGGCTGAGCGGGGCACCGGTGAGGGACGGGCAGTCGTCCAGCGTGAGCTGGGTGAGGTTCATGGTCCGGGCCTTCGGGTCCCACACGTAGTCGGAGACGGCGACGTAGGCGGGGTTCGACGTCGGTTCGCGGACCGCCAGGTGTTCGGCGGCCACCTCCACCCCCTCCAGCACCGCCCGACGGGACAGGATCCGGGCGACCCGCCCGTCGTCCTGGACGGTGTAGACGCGCAGTTCGCTGAGCCGGCCGTCGAGGTCCAGCGCGGTGATCAGCTCCTCCCGGCCGTTGCCCGTCAGGTCGTGCAGGACCGCGGGGCGCACCGGGCAGTCGGGCCCGCCGTCCACAGCCTGTGTGCAGAGTGCGAGCCGTTGCACGGCCCGGGGGTCGACGAGCCGGCCCGTCCCGCCGTCCTGTTCCGTCGCCGAGGTGATGTCGGCCCGTACGACGGACAGCGCGTTCACCCCGCGCATGCTCAGGCCCGCCACCTCGGGGAGCCCGGGCACCACGGCGGCCGTGCCCGGCTTCTGGTCCGGCTCGGGCGGGTCGGGGCGGATGTCCTTCCACAGGCTCTGCGGGGCGTGCACCGTGCCGAGGTTGCCCTCGCTCTGCAGCCCCTCCACATCGGCGCACCCCGCCAGGAGGACGGCGAGGACGATCACGGCCGGGGCGCGGTGCATGGTCCGATGCTCTCCCGCCGGGCGGCTCCCGGCCCGGACTCAGGCCCATCCGGGCGACTCCCGGGGAACTGCGGGAGACCCGGCGGGACCGGCGGGACCGGCGTCAGGGTTCCGGCTGGGCGATGGCGCGGGCCGCCGCGACCTCCTGGTGGACGGGGGCCAGGACGCTCGACGCGTCGCCCGGGGGCTCCGCCTCGACGCGTACCGGGACGGTGCTGCTGCGGACCCGCCCGGCCAGTTCGCGCAGCTGGCGCGCGATCCGCTCCACCTCGTCCGCGTCGGGCGGCGCCGCACCGTGGTTGACCCGGACCCGCGCGGCGGTGGTCGCGTCCACGATCCGTTCGACGGCTACCACCAGTGGCCACCAGGCGGCGGCCCGCGCCCCCGTCGGCGGCGGCTCGGTCAGCGCCCGCTGGAACTCGCTGCGCACGCCCGACAGATCGCGGTAGATGCGCCGCCGGGCCTGGAGGCGGGCGGTGCGCGCCGCCGCGTGCGCGGCCTCGTCGGCGACCGGCGCGAAGGCCCGTTCCACGTAGCGGGCGGCGTCGTACACGGTGTCGGCGAGCCGGTCCCCGATCCGGGTGTGCCAGCTCTCGGGCCACAGCAGGTATCCGGCGACGAGGGTGATGGCGCAGCCGATCAGGCTGTCCAGCAGCCGGGGGCGGATCAGGTCGAAGCCCTGGTGGTTGAGCATGTCCGAGAGCAGCAGGATCACCGGGGTGATCGCGGCGGTCTGGAAGGCGTAACCCTTGACCGAGAAGGCCGGGATCAGCCCGGCGAGCACCATCATCACCGGCACGACCGCCCAGCCGCGCGGTACCTCGGCGAGTACGGCGGCCGCGATGACCAGCCCTCCTGCGGTGCCGAGCGCGCGCAGCACGGCCCGCGAGAACACCGAGCCGAAGTCGGGCTTGAGGACGAAGGTGACGGTCAGCGCGACCCAGTAGGACCGCTCGAACTCGATCACCGATACGAGCACCTGCGCGAGCCCGATGCACAGCGCGAGCCGGAGCCCGTACCGCCAGGAGGCCTTGGACAGCATCATGTCGCGCACGGCCCGCCGGGCCCGCACCCGCAGCGCGGCGGGCCGGCCGAGGCGGTCGTCCACGTTGTACGGGTCCGGTTCGGCGAGGTACACGATCCTGGCCGCGTGGCGCAGGGCCGCGTCCACGGCCCGCTCGGCCGGGGTGTGCGCGGCGGGCAGGTCCAGTACGGGGGTTCCGGTGCGGCCCTCCTCGACGGCGGTGGCGAGGGACCGCACGGCCGCCGGGATCTCGGGCGGCAGCGGCCTGCCGCGCAGGTGTGCGGCGGGCGCGGCCTCCACGAGCGGGATCACCACGTTGAGCTGAGCCAGCATCCGCACCAGCGAGGGGCTGCGCCCGTGCACCCGGGCCCGGCGGCCGAGCACCAGGTCGTAGGCCTGGTTCAGGGCCACGGTGACCTCCAGCCGGCGCTCGTCGTAGGCGGAGCCGGGGTGTCCGGCGGCCTCCAGGGCGTCGGCGAGGGCCCGGTAGGTGGCGGCGACCGCGGCCCGCTCGGGCTGTCTGCCGCGCAGCGGCCAGCCCAGCAGGCTGAGCGCCAGCACGAACAGTCCGCCCGCGCTCAGCAGCAGCGGCGCCGTCCACCAGGGCTCCGGCATCGGGATGCCGGCGCCTATCACGGCGTTGAGCAGGAGCAGCAGCCCCGACACCGAGGCGACCGTGCCGATGGAGGAGATCATCCCGGAGACCAGGGCGATGAGGGTGAGCACGGCGACGGCCAGCCAGCCGTGGCCGTAGACGAGGGTGCCCAGGGCCACGCCGACGGCGCCGAAGCATTGCGGGACGGCGATGTTGAGGACCCGCATCCGGTAGGCGTCGGCGGTGTCGCCGATGACGCCGGAGAGGGCGCCCATGGAGACGAGCGCGCCGTATTCGGGCTCGTCCAGGGCGAAGCCCACGGCGAGCGGGGCGGAGAGGGCGATCGCCGCCCGGGCCACGGCGGCCCACGGGATCGGTGCGGTACTCGGCTTCAGCCCTTGGAGGAGCCAGGCGGGGGGAGCCAGCGGATGGTGCCGGGCTCGCCGCGACGATATGTGTTCGGTGCGTTCGGTGCTCATCCCGCTTCCGTGCCGCCGCTCGCGAATCGGTTCTTCTGGTCTCTTCTATGTCGTTCTGTGTGCGATGCGTACCTTCCGAGCTTATGGGGTGCGGCGCACCCGGCCCATCACCCATGCGGCCAGTGCGGCGGTGAGCCCGATCACGAGCACCACCCAGGCGGTGGTGCGCAGGAACGAGGTGAGGGCGTCGTACACGGCGCCGGCGGCGGGCCGGTCGATGTCCGCGGGCAGGTCGTCCAGGGTGAGCCGGCGGCACACCTCCACCGTGAGCCACAGCAGCCCCGCCCCGACCGCGAGCCCGAGGCCGGTGGCCATCACGGCGCGGCGCCGGTGGACGGCGACCGCGATGGCCGCCGCGGCCAGGACCAGGGTCAGCACGGGGAGCCAGACGCCGGCGATCTGGAGCATGTGGAAACCCTCCCGGAGAGCGGCGAGGTTGTCGTACTCCATGACCTTCACGGACAGGTGCGTCACCGGGATGCGGTCGGCGAAGGGCACGCCGCCCTCGACGAGTTCGCCCTTGACCTGGGCTATGACCGGCTCGAGGTCGATGGTGAGGGCGTCGCCGTGGCCGGTGGTGAGCGCGTCGAGGAAGGCGGCGTGGGCGGCGCGGTTGGCCGCGTCCCAGGCCGTCAGGTAGGCGGGGGTGCCGGCGAAGGAGTGCAGGGCCTCGCCCAGCAGCGCGTCCACACCCATCTGGAAAGGGCCCGCATCGATCTGCCCGGCGAGGGCGCGGGTGACCTGGGTGATGACGACTTCCTGGACGTCGTGGTTCGCGGCGAGGGGGGACATCGCGGCGGTGTACTGGTCGGCGTTGCCGAGCTCGCGGTCCGCCCAGTACGCGATGGCGCTCGCGGGCACCAGGAGGGCCACGAGCGCGATGAGTACCGCCGACAGGATGGTGCGCACGTCACCAGGGAATGCGGGCGCGGGGCCGGGCGCGAGCGGTGTTGCTGCGGTTGGGGGGTGGAGCGTCCGGCGGCGCGGCATCCTTGCCTTCCCTATTCTGGATATCTACTATCCAGAATATGAAGATGAGCGAGGGCGTCGAGTGGGCGCTGCACAGCTGCGTCAACCTGGCCTGGAGCGGGCCGGACCGGGCCGTGTCGGCGGCGCGGCTGGCCGCGTGGCACGACCTGCCCGTCGCCTACCTCAACAAACAGCTGCAGGCGCTGGCCCGGGCGGGCATCGTCACCTCCGCCCCCGGCCCCCGGGGCGGCTTCAAGCTGGCCCGCCCGCTCGCCGCCATCTCGCTCATGGACGTGGTCGCCGCCGTCGAGGGGCCCGAGGAGGCCTTCCGGTGCGCGGAGATCCGCCGGCAGGGCCCCGGCGCCGGTGAACCGGCGGCCGATGCCATCCCCCAGACTCCGTCCGGGGGGACCCCCAGCTGCGCCATCGCGCACGCCATGACCCGGGCCGAACTGGCCTGGCGCAGGGCGCTGGCGGCCCAGAACCTCGACGAGATCCGGCAGCAGGCCGAACGGCAGGCGCCCGAGGCCCCGGCGCGGCTGCGCGCCTGGCTCGCCACGCGGTAGCACCTGCGGCGGCACCACGGCACGTACGGAATCGGAAACGGCAACGTGAACCGCAACGTGAACGGAAACAGGGAGCTCGGCATGACGCGCAGCATCATCAACCCGGCAGGACTCCACACCCCGACCGACTACGGCTACAGCCACATCGTCTCCGCCCCCGGCGAGCAGGTCTTCATAGCCGGCCAGTACGGCTCCGACGAGAGCGGCCACGTCGTCTCCGAGGACTTCGCCGACCAGGTGGAGCGGGCCTTCGCCAACCTCCGGACCGCCCTCGCGGCCGTCGGCCTCGGTCCTGCCGACGTCGTCCGCATCGGCACCTACATCGTCGGCCACGACCAGCGGAAGCTGGAGGTCCTCCTCAAGGAGCTGCACGCCACCTGGGGCACCGAACTGCCCGCCCAGACCCTGATCGGGGTGGCGGCCCTCGCCCTGCCCGGCATGCTCTTCGAGATCGACGCCGTGGCCGTGCGCACGCCCTGACCGTTGATCCACTTGCCGGTCCGGGGTGGCGGGTGTGCTCTGGATGATGGATGAGAGGAGCCCGTCATGGCACATGCGGCACCCACCGCCCACCGGCGGCCCACCTGGCAGTCGGCGGACAAGGCCCACCTGAGCGCGGGCGCCTACGTGCGGCCCCTGCTCGCCGGTCTCGTGTACGGCTTCTGGGCCGCCGACCTCAAGCGTCAGATGGGTCCGGTCGACGCGGGCAACGTCTTCTACGGGATCCTGTGCGGCGTGCTCTTCGCCGGGATCATGTTCGCCCTGGCCCGGATCGGCCCCCGCCTCATGCGGGAGGTCCACGCCACCTCGTACGGCGTCTTCACCGGCATCGCCGCGGGCTACCTGCACAGCCTCACCGACGCGTCCGTGCTGAGCTCGACCGTCATCGGTCTCTTCGTCGGGCTGGGCGTGGGCCTGGCGGCCTTCTACCGGTACTACACGCGCGAGGACTGACGCGCGGCACGCAAGGGACGCGAGGGACTCGCGGGGCGGTACCTGAGGCGCCCGCAGGGCCACACGGCCCTGCGGGCGCCTCGGGGTGCTCCTACGCGGCCGGGTCGGCGGCCTTCTGCTGCGGTTCACTCTCGGACTCGACGGCGGCGGCGACGGTCACGGCCTGGGCCTTCGGTGGCTCGGCCGGCTCGGTCTGACGGACCGGCGGGGTGAACCGCGTGACCTCGGCGCGGAGCATGGCGTTCAGTGCGGCGTACGGGTCGATGGGCATGGCGGAACCTCACGGTGCTCAGGGGGTGTGGGGGCTGCGCTCTCACTGGGGGTGTCGCGGGGATGTCCTGCCGGTGGGGCCGGACAGCTCCTCGGCCCTCTCAGCAGCGCAGGACCACACTCCGCACCGTCCGCAGGGACAGGTCCGGTTCGGCCGTCTCCGCGATCGGCCCGCGCAGCGGCGCATCCGGGTGTTTCACGTGAAACACCGCAAGCGGTGTCCGCCGTACGCCGGGCAGCCCGCGCGTGACGGTCCGTACGGCCGTCCGCGCCTCGGGGTCGGCGGCCGGATCGGACGGGCCCTCGCCGGGTTCGCCGGGCTCGGAGGGCGCGGCGGAGGCGGGACGGGACTCCGCGGCCGCGGCGCCGGCGGGACCGGCGCCGAAGACGCACAGCAGCACGACACAGACCGCGGTCAGGGCCCGGGTCAGTGCCGAATGTGCGCGTCGCCTCCCACTCATGCGAGGGGTGTGCCCCGACACGCCGGACGACTCCCGGACCGGCCCCAAGAAGCCCCCGACCGGGGGACGAAGACACCCCCCACGGCTGACAGACGGCCGTGGGGGGCGGGTTGGGGCTGCGGGCCGGGCGCGGGACGGCGGGCTCGCCGGCCGGGTCAGCGGGTGCGGCGCTGCCCGGTCAGCCGGGCCAGCACGGCGGTCTCGCCGCCGAGCAGCCGCAGTTGGGGCCGGCCGGCCGGATCCTCGCGGGCGGTGGTCCCGCCGGGTGAGACCCGTACGACGGTGAACACGGCCGTACGGCTGTCCGCGCGGGGGATCTCGATGGTCCGGCCCCTCCGCAGCTCGCCGAGGCGCAGCCCTTCTCCGATGACCACGGCGGTCCCGGCCGCCCCGGGCGCGGGACCGTCGGTGTCCCAGGAGACCTCGTCGCGGTCGTCGGTCAACGGCACGTCGACGCCCAGGCTCGGGATCCGCAACCGCAGTGGCCGTGCGGCCCGCAGGGGTCCGGTGACCGTGCGCAGCGGCCCGGCGGCGGTTCTCGGCGACCGCTCCCCCCGGCCGGGGACGTGCTGCCCGGACTGCTCCAGCTCCCGCACGAGCCGCCGGTGTCCGGACAGCCCCAGCGCCCGCGAGGGCAGTGCGTCGTCGGTGGTCACGGCTGCGGGCCTGGCGCCCTCGGTCCGTTGCAACACCACGATGCCGGTGGACAACAGAGCCACCGTCAGCGAGGCGACGACCCACTGGGCGCGGGGCATGGGAATCCCTCCTGTCCGGCACGTGCGGCCGGGTCATGTGAGCAGTGGACACCTCCTCTGCCCGTCGGCACCCGGTGAAACACGGGGGACTGACGATGCGTCACGGGCGTGTCGTCCCGAGATCCGCGCGTTTCCCCAGCTCGCGACGGATGTGCCCGCCCCGCGCCGGGAGCGGGAGGGATGCCCCCGAACGGGTGAGACGGCAAGCGCGCGTCCCCCGGCCGGCGCCCCCCGGACGGTGCTGCCGGGCGAGGCGGCCGGGCGAGGCGGCCGGGCGAGGCGGCCGGGCGAGGCGGCCGGGCGAGGCGGCCGGGCGAGGCCTCACATGACGACGGCGGCCGTGCCCGCGCCCATCAGGACGGCGGCGAGGTGGACGGCCGGGTGGCCGTAGTCGCCGTACCAGAGGTGGCGGGCCAGGCCGCCGAGGGCGGCCAGCGCGGCGATGATGCCGATCTGGCCGAACAGCGTGACCGCGCAGCAGGGGGCCAGGAGCAGCAGGAACGAGTTCAGCCAGAACGGGGCGGCGCCCGTCCAGCCTCGCCATTCCCTGATCGCCGTCGGCATGTACTACCGGCCCCCTCGTGGTCAACTCGTCGGCTGCACAGCCTCCTTGGGCGGGGAGGCGGGCGCAAGGGCCCGTTCGGCTCGATAGCCGAAGGCCAGGCCGAAAGTCGTCCACAGTGTGGTCTGGATGGCCAGGGACGCGATGCGGAAGTCCCAGATCAGCGCGGCCGGGAAGCCCGCCGGGACCTCGTTGATCCCGGGCAGGACGGCGTACGAGACGCCGATGACCAGGACGAACGCGGCGCCGGCGACGATCGACGCGTTCCAGTTGCCGAGCTTCGGCGC
This sequence comes from Streptomyces sp. NPDC090045, assembly GCF_044747975.1. NCBI lineage: Bacteria > Bacillati > Actinomycetota > Actinomycetes > Kitasatosporales > Streptomycetaceae > Streptomyces > Streptomyces sp. NPDC090045. Next base: position 34,997 of record NZ_JBIVFA010000006.1, on the reverse strand, counting down.
GAGCCGCCGGCCGAGGATCAGCGCGCCCGCCGCCAGCAGCGCGCTCAGGGCGATCATCAGGAGGTAGAGGGCGGTCCGCCGCCCGGCGGTCTCCGGGTCGCCGACGGCGGGGGGATTGGCGGGGTACTTGAAGAACGGCACCAGGGTCACGGTGACGAACAGGGCCGCGGTGACCAGCGCGGCCGTGGCCCGCGGGCCGAAGCGGCCGATGCGGCCCAGCGCGTAGCAGTACACGAGCGCGGCGATGCCGCCGAGCGCGACTCCGTACAGCAGGACGCCGGTGCCGAGGCCGGCCGTGGCCTGGAGGGCCCGGCTGACCGGGGCCTCCTCGCCGTGGTCGTGTCCGGCCGCGGCGGCCTCTTCGATCGCGATCGCCGCGTCCACCTTGGATTCACCGAGGAGGTACGCGACGAGGAAGGCGGCGACACCGGCCAGCAGACCGGCGAGCATGCCCCTGACGAGCAGCGTGCGGGGGGAAACGTTCATGGTTCGGTTCCCTTGCGGAGACGGAGGTCAGTGGCAGGGGAATCAGTGGCAGGGGAAACCGAGGAGGTGGCGGCCGTCGTGCAGCCACTCGTGGATCGTCTCGCCTTCGAAGATCGCGGTGGCGCCCTGCTCGGCGCCGACGAAGTAGAGCAGGACCAGCATCAGGATCCCGACGAACACGGCCCAGGGGGCCAGCGCGGAGAGCGAGATCGGGGCAAGGGCGGGGGCGTTCGTCGTGGGCACGGCGGAGTGGGACATGACAGAACCTCCAGAGGGAACACGCGTCCCGGTCAGTGGTGCTCGCGACGACGGTGACGGGTCTGACTTGCCTCCCCCTCCGGGAGGTTTCACAGTGGCGCGACCGTGCCGGATTCTCACCGGTGCTTCCGTCGTTCCGTCGTCATGCAGTTGTCTCGTCCGGACCGTACCGCGCTTACGCTCCCCTTATGAAGACCCCGTTGATACGTGTCCGTCTTTCCAGACTCCCACTGGACACGGCGGCCCGCCAGGGACGCTTCGGTCACGCGCGGCCGTGCCCCGGGTACGAGGGCCTGCGCGGCCTCGACGCGGGGGAGTGGGCCGGGCGCACCCTGGACGAGGTGGCGGCCGAGGACCCGGCGGCCCTGCAGGCGTGGATGACGGACCCCGGGTACGCGCCGCCGGGCGGCGAGTCCGTGGACGCGCTGATCGCCCGCGTCGGGGCGGAGCTGGCCGGGCTGACGGCGGGCACCCACCGCATGGAGGTCGAGCAGGCCGTCGTACGGGCGGCCGTGGTGTACGCCCTGGAGCTGCCCGCGGCGGCCTTCTGGCGGCTGGACGTGCGGCCGGAATCGGTGACCACCCTCACCGGGCGGGCCGGGCGCTGGAACCTGCTCGTGGGCCAGCCGGAGGACGCGGATCAGGGGCCGCCGCAGCACTTCGGCCCGGACCCCGCGACGCGGTCCGGGCCGATCACGCCTTCCTGACGGGCGTTACGCGACGATCCAGTCGGACGTGGCGATCACCGGCTGCACGCCGTCGCGGTGCACGGTGCCCTCGATCAGGCCGTACATCCGGTCCGCCGCGAAGTAGACCTCGTTGTCGTTCTTGAGGCCGAAGGGCTCCAGGTCGACGAGGAAGTGGTGCTTGTTGGGGAGGTTGAGGCGCACCTCGTTGACCTTGGGGCAGTTGTCGAGCACGCGCTCGGCCATCTGGTTCAGGGTCTGCTGCAGCGAGTACGAGTACGTCTCCGCGAAGGCTTCCAGCATGTTCTTGCGGACCTTCTTGTACGCCTGGTCCCAGTCGTACGAGGAGTCGTCGGCGGCCAGCGCCGAGTGCGCCCAGCGCGCGGTGACCTTGGTCGCCAGGATGCGGTCGTACGCCTCCTGGAGGGTCGTGTACTTGTCCTTGATGTAGCCGTGGAACTCGGAGTTGGTCGAGTTCATCACCGTGAGGTCCTTCAGACCCGAGATGACCTGCAGGCCCGTGGTCTCGCTGTACGTGATCTGCGCGGTGCGCACCTCCTGGCCCTTGCGGACGAAGGAGTGCTGCTCCTTGCGCGTCGGGACCGGGATGCGGTCCCACACGTACTCCTCGATGCGGATCTGCGCCTCGCGGATCGGCTGCTGGGAGGAGACGAAGTGCTTGGCGAGCAGGATGCCGAAGGCCTCGGGGGAGTCGATGCCGTGCTCCTTGCCGAAGGCGTACACCGTGTTCTTGGTGGTGTCGGTCGGCAGGCAGTTGGCGTTGTCGCCGGTGAGGTGGACGTCGCGGAACTCGCCGCGGAGCGCGACCGAGACGTTGAGGTCGCGGATCTCGTGCCAGGAACCGTCGGCGCCCTTGCGGGTGACCTTGACGATGCGGTTCTCGGCCTTGCCGTACTGGTTCTGTGCCAGGACGTGCTTGCTCATGGCTGACTTCCTTCGGGTACACGGAGTCCGGCTGATGTGCTGACTGGATCCCGTACGCCCGGCGTCCAGCGGAAGGCCCGCTCCCCGCCGTTCGGTCACGGAGGACCGCCCCGGGACTGACGTGCATCCCGGTCCGTAGGTGCTCTGTTCGGATTCCAGCACGTTAACGCGTTGTTGGTAATGGCGCGGAACGTCCAAGACAGGCACCCACGGATTGGGCGACCGCACATCTCCCCAGGTCAGACCGTGTGTGCGTCGGCCACCGAGAGGGCCTGGCCGAGGATCTCCAGTCCCTTGGCCACGTCCTGCGGCGCGATGTTGCAGGCCGGCGCGACGTGGATGCGGTTGCCGGCGACGAGCGGCCAGAGCCCGCCCTTCTTGCAGGCTGCGGCGAACTCGGCCATCGGCGCGTTGTCCGCCCCGGCGGCGTTGTACGGGACCAGCGGCTCGCGCGTCTCCCGGTTCCGTACGAGCTCCAGGGCCCAGAAGGTGCCGAGGCCGCGGACCTCGCCGACCGACGGGTGCCGCTCGGCCAGCGCGCGCAGGCCGGGGCCGAGCAGGTCCGTGCCCGTGCGGGCGGACTGCTCGACGGTGCCCTCCTCCTCCATGACGTTGATCGTCGCGACGGCGGCGGCGCAGGCCAGCACGTGCCCGGAGTAGGTCAGCCCGCCCGGGTAGGGCCGGCGGGCGAAGGTCTCGGCGATGGCGGCCGAGATGGCGACGCCGCCGAGCGGTACGTAGCCGCTGGTCACGCCCTTGGCGAAGCAGATCAGGTCGGGGGTGACGTCCCAGTGCTCGGAGGCGAACCACCGGCCGGTGCGCCCGAAGCCGACCATGATCTCGTCGAGGATGAAGACGATGCCGAAGCGGTCGCAGAGCGCGCGCACGCCGGCCAGGTAGCCGTCGGGGTGCACCAGGACGCCCGGGGCGCCGCCGACGGTCTCCAGGATGATCGCGGCGATGGACTGCGGGCCCTCGAAGACGATGGTGTCCTCCAGGTGCCGCAGGGCCCGCTCGCACTCCTCGGCCTCCGTGGCCGCGTAGAAGGGCGAGCGGTAGGCGAAGGGCCCCCAGAAGTGCACGACGCCGGCGGTCGCGGAGTCGTTGCCGAAGCGGCGGGCGTCGCCGGTCAGGTTGATCGCGGTGGAGGTGGCACCGTGGTACGAGCGGTACGCGGACAGCACCTTGGGCCGGCCGGTGTGCAGCCGGGCCATGCGGACGGCGTTCTCCACGGCCTCGGCCCCGGCGTTGGTGAAGAAGATCTTGTCGAGGTCGCCCGGGGTGCGCTCGGCGATCAGCCGGGCCGCCTCGGAGCGCACGTCGACGGCGAAGCCGGGCGCGACGGTGCACAGCCGGGCCGCCTGCTCCTGGATGGCCGCGGTGACCTTGGGGTGCTGGTAGCCGATGTTGGTGTAGACGAGGGCGCTGGAGAAGTCGAGGTAGCGGTTGCCCTGGTAATCCCAGAAGTACGACCCCTCGGCACCGGCGACGGCGAGCGGGTCGATGAGCTCCTGCGCAGACCAGGAGTGGAAGACGTGCTTCCGGTCAGCGTCTTTCACGGTGGCGAGGGCGTCGGCTTCTGCGTTCATGAAACGAGCGTAGTTGTCCAGGATGTGGACGCGGCGGGGGTCGCCCACCGTGTCCACCGCGTGGCGCTCGGCGAGTGCCGCGGCCGCCGCCCTCCACCGGAGCCGCCCTCAGCCGTCCAGGGCGGACCGTGCGAGTTTCCGTACGGTCTCCAGGTCCGCGGCGGCGGCCGGCTCCGCGTGCTCCTCCTCGTACCGGTCGCCGAGCGCGGCGCGCACCGCGCTCTCCACGTGAGCGGCGTCGGCGCGCGAGTGGTCCGGCCCGCCGCGCACCGCCAGGGCCGCCGCGAGCAGCCGTGCCGCCTCCCGCGGCCGGTCAAGCCGCACCGCCTGGTCCGCGACGCCGACCAGCACCTGGGCGACAGAGGGCGCGTGCAGGGAGGCCACCGCCAGGTCGAGCGCCTCCTCCCGGTGGGCCCGGGCGGCGGACAGCGCGCCGTCCGCGGCGTCCAGATACCCGAGGGAGTCGAGGGCCGCCACCTGGTACACCGGGTGGACGGCCAGGCCGCGGACCGCCTCGCGGGCGCGTTCCAGCTCGGCCCGGGCCAGGGCCGGTTCGCCGCTCCAGCGGGCCAGGTCGGCCTTGCCCTGCGCCATCATGGCCAGCGTCTCGGGCCAGCCGGCCGCCTCCGCGTCCCGCTCCGCGCGCGCCATGGCCGCCGCGCTGCCCGCCGGATCCCCGGCCAGCAGGCACGACTGGGCCTGCCTGACCCAGGCGTACATCCGGTCCTCGATGCCGCCCAGTTCGCCGATGACGGCGACGGCCTCCTCGTAGTGCGCCATCGCCGTACGGTGTTCGCCGCGCCGGGCCTCCAGGTCGGCCAGCAGGGTCAGCGCGAAGGAGATCCCCCAGCGTTCCCCGAGCCCGCGGAAGCCGGCCAGGGCCGCCCCGATCGCGGACTCCGCGTCCGCCGGCCGGCCGCCGGTCCCCAGCAGGGTCTTGGCCCCCTCCAGCCGGCCCTGCGCCCGCACCCACGGGTCCTCGTCGGCCAGCAGGCCGTCCCAGGCGTCCGCCGGCGGCGCCTCGCCGGTGGACGCGCTGCGCAGCAGCCGGTCCAGCGGCCCCAGGAAGCGGACCACCGGATGACGGCTTCCCGTCCGCCCGGCGAGCTCCACCCCCTCGCGGAGCAGCTCCCCGGTCTGCCGGTCGTCGCCGAGTCCGGCCGTCGCGAACAGCACGGCCAGCGCGCAGGCCACGGCGCGGGCCTCCAGGTCGGGCCCGTCCTGCGGCCCCCCGTCCTGCGGGCCCTCGTGCGCGGGAGCCGGCAGCGCGAGCGCCTGCGCGGCGAGTTCGGCGCCGTCCGCCTTGTGCCCGCTGAGCCACCAGTACCAGCCGGCCGCCGCCACCAGCCGTACGGCCGCCCGCGCGTCGCCCGCCGCGATCGCACCGCGCAGCGCCGCGGACAGGTTGTCGTGCTCCACGGTGAGCCGGGCCAGCCACTCCAGCTGTTCGGCCCGGCGCAGGTACGGGTCCGCGGTGCGGGCCAGTTCGGTGAAGTACGCGGCGTGCGCGCGCCGGAGCGTCTCCTGCTCGCCGGCCTCGGCCAGCTTCTGCAGGCCGTACGCCCGGATCGTCTCCAGCATCCGGTAGCGCCCGTCGCCCGCCGTCACCAGCAGGGACTTGTCGGCCAGCGACGTGACCAGGTCGAGGACCCCGTCCGCTTCGACCGGGCCGCCCGCGCAGACCCCCTCGGCCGCCTCGACCGTGGCGCCGCCGGGGAAGGCCGCGAGCCGCCGCAGCAGGGCCCGTTCCGCCTCCGTCAGCAGGTCCCAGCTCCAGTCGACCACCGCCCGCAGGGTCTGGTGCTGGCGCGGAGCCGTCCGCGCGCCGCCCGTCAGCAGCCGGAACCGGTCGTCCAGCCGTGCGGCGAGCTGCTCGGCGTCCATCGTGCGCAGCCGGGCCGCCGCCAGCTCGATGGCCAGCGGCATGCCGTCCAGGGCCCGGCAGATACGGGTCACCGCCGGGGCCGTCTCGGCGGTGACCGCGAAGCCGGAACGGGCCGCCGCCGCACGGTCGTTCAGCAGCCGGACCGCGGGGGAGGCCAGGGCCTGCGCCGCGTCCGCGTCCTGCGGCGGCAGGGCCAGCGGATGCACCGGCCACAGCGCCTCGCCGGTCAGGCCGAGCGGCTCCCGGCTGGTCGCCAGGATGCGCAGCCCGGGGCATTCGCCGAGCAGCCGGTCGGCGGTCGCCGCGGCCGCCTCGATCAGGTGCTCGCAGTTGTCCAGCACCAGCAGGGCCGTCCGGGTGCGCAGCGCGGCGGCGAGCCGGTCCAGCGGGTCGCCGGCCGCCGGCGCGTGTTCCCGCAGGGCCAGCGCGTTCAGGACGGCCAGCGGTACGTCGCCCGGCGCGCTCAGCGGCGCGAGCTCCACCAGCCAGACCCCGTCGGGGAACCGGTCGAGCAGGGGGCGGGCGCTCTGCACGGCCAGCCGGGTCTTCCCGGCGCCGCCGGGGCCGGTGAGCGTGGTGAGCCGGAACCGTCCCAGGAGGGCGTCCACCTGGGCGAGGTCCTCCTCCCGGCCCACGAAACTGGCCAGTCCGGCCCGCAGGTTGGTCGGCGGAGCGGGGCGTGCGGCCTGCGGTCCGTCGAGGGCCGCCGGTCCGGCCGGTGCAGTCGGTGCAGCCGCTGCGGTCGGTGCGGTGGGCATGTCCGCTGCAGGAGGGGCGGGAGCGGCCGGGGGCGGCCCGGCCGGGACCTCCCCGCGCAGCACGGCGGTGTGCAGTGCGGACAGCTCCGGCGAGGGGTCGGCCCCGAGCTCCTCGGCGAGGACCTCGCGCGCGTTCCCGTACGCCGTGAGCGCCTCGGCGGGCCGTCCGGCCGCGACGAGGGCCCGCATGAGGGCCCCGACGAGCCTTTCCCGCAAGGGGTGTTCGGCGACGAGGGAGGCGAGTTCGCCGGTCAGCTCCCGGCCGCGGCCCATCCGCAGGTCCGCCTCGATCCGGTCCTCCAGGACCGCCATCCGCAGTTCGGCGAGGCGGGTCACCGGCGCCCGGAAGAAATCGGCGGCCGCGACGTCCAACAGGGCGGGCCCGCGCCACAGTTCCAGTGCCTCGCGCAGGACCCGCGCGGCGGTGTCCGGGTCCCGGGCCAGCACCCCGCGGCCCGCGGAGGCCAGCCGTTCGAAGCGGACCACGTCCACGGCGTCGGGTTCGACCGTCAGCCGGTACCCGGCCGGATGCGATTCCACGTCCACGCCGCTGCCGCGCAGGGCCCGCCGCAGCCGTGAGACCAGGGCCTGCAGGGCGTTCGCGGCACCCGACGGCGGCTCGTCCTGCCAGATCCCGTCGATCAGCAGCTCGGAGGCGACCACCCGCCCCGGTTCGAGCGCCAGCAGTATCAGCAGTGCGCGCAGTCGTGGTCCCCCGACCCCGACGCCGCTTCCGTCCTCGCCCCGTACGTCCAGGGCCCCCAGCATCGAGATCCGCATGCCGACATTGTGCGACTCGGCCCGCCGCTCTTGCCATTTCGTATCGGCGGCTGCCGGATAGGCCCGGAATGACGGCAGTTGGCGATGGCGGCGCGCAACGGAAGACGGCCCCCGCGAACGAACGCGAGGGCCGTCTTCCGGCGCTCTTACTTGTCGGAGTAGCTGAAGTCCCCGACGGTCCACGCGCTGACGTCCTTCACCGCGATCCGGTACATCCCGCCCGTCTCGGGGATGCCCAGGGTGCCCTGGAGGATGCGCGCCACGTGGAAGTGCAGGTGCGAGGGGGCCGCCGCGGCCTGTCTGTCACCGCGGTCGGCGGAACTGAAGATCTCGGCGAACGGGCCCAGCTGGTCGGAGTCCCGCAGGACCTCGGCCACCCGCTGACGCCAGACGCTCTCGGGGGCGAGCCGGCCCGTGATGACGGCACCGTGGACCACGACGGTCAGGGACATCTGATTGGTCTGCTCCGACTCGACCATGGCGGCGATGTCGAGGAGCAGGTCGTCAGGGATCGACATGGACGGTGACTCTAGCAAGCGCGGTCAGGCGTCGGCCGGGCTTCCGAGGAGTGCCGAGGCCTCCTGGAGCGGGGTGAGGGCGGGCGCCGGAACGGGGACCGAAAGGTCGCGGCAGGTGAAGCCGAGGCGGGTCAGCGCCCGGGTCACCTCGGCCGCCGTGAAGTCGCGCCGGTCCTGCCGGGTGATGACCTCACCGACCTGCTTGACGGGGTAGGTGCGGCGGCTGATGATCACGGACGCTCCCGTGACGGGCTCGGCCTTGACGCCCTTCATCTTCTCCTCCACCTCGCTCTTCTCGAGGTCGAAGGGGTATCGGGCGATGACGAAGCGCATGATGCCTCACAGACGTGACGGAACGGAGCGGAGCGGACGGGACGCGTACGGGACGCGGGAGCTACGGGGCGGTACGGAACGGGACGGAGCCCGGGTCAGGCGGCCATGCCCATGGAACGGCGCCGCTCCTGGGCGGGGCGGCTGCGCCGTCCGCGGGAGGAACGCGGGCTGCGCCCGGTCCGCTCCGCCTGCGGCGCGGTGATGGTGACCGGGATGCCGGAGGGGGCCTGGGCGCCGGTGATGCGGCTCAGCGCCTCCTCGCCCGAACGGACCTGGGTGGTCTGCGGGACGATGCCCGCCGCCGCCATCAGACGGGTCATCTCACGGCGCTGGTTCGGCGTGACCAGGGTGACGACGCTGCCGGACTCGCCGGCGCGGGCGGTGCGGCCGCCGCGGTGCAGGTAGTCCTTGGGGTCGGTGGGCGGGTCCACGTTCACGACGAGGTCGAGGTTGTCGACGTGGATGCCGCGCGCCGCGACGTTGGTCGCCACCAGCACCGTCACGTGCCCGGTCTTGAACTGGGCCAGGGTCCGGGTGCGCTGGGGCTGGGACTTCCCGCCGTGCAGGGCCGCGGCCCGTACGCCGCTGTTCAGCAGGTGGCTGGTGAGCTGGTCGACGGCGTGCTTGGTGTCCAGGAACATGATCACCCGGCCTTCGCGCGCCGCGATCTCGGTGGTCGTCGCGTGCTTGTCGGTGCCGTGCACGTGCAGCACGTGGTGCTCCATCGTGGTGACCGCGCCGGCCGAGGGGTCGACGGAGTGCACGACGGGGTCGGTCAGGTAGCGGCGCACCAGCCGGTCGACGTTGCGGTCGAGGGTGGCGGAGAACAGCATCCGCTGGCCCTCGGGGCGCACCTGGTCGAGCAGGGCGGTGACCTGCGGCATGAAGCCCATGTCGGCCATCTGGTCGGCTTCGTCCAGGACGGTGATCGCGACCTGGTTCAGCCGGCAGTCGCCGCGGTCGATGAGGTCCTTGAGCCGTCCGGGCGTCGCCACGACGACCTCGGCGCCGCCGCGCAGGGCGCTCGCCTGCCGCCCGATGGGCATGCCGCCCACGACGGTGGCCGTACGCAGCTTCATGGCGCGGGCGTAGGGGGCGAGGGCGTCCGTGACCTGCTGTGCCAGCTCGCGCGTGGGGACGAGGACCAGGGCCAGCGGCTGCCGGGACTCGGCGCGCTGTCCGGCCGTGCGGGCCAGCAGGGCGAGGCCGAAGGCGAGGGTCTTGCCGGAGCCGGTGCGCCCGCGGCCGAGGACGTCACGGCCCGCGAGGGAGTTCGGCAGGGTCGCGGCCTGGATCGGGAACGGCACGCTCACGCCCTCGGTGCCGAGCGCGGCCAGCAGCTGCCCGGGCATGTCGAGGTCGGCGAAGGACTCGACGGCGGGGAGCGCCGGAGTGATGGTCTCGGGGAGGGCGAATTCGCCCTGGAGGGCAGCGGGGCGGCGGCTGCCGCCACCGTAGCCGGAGCGGCCGGAGCCGCCGTATCCGGAGTTTCCGGAGCCACCGGAGCGGCTGGGCGCGGAGGAGCCGAAACGGCTGCCGCGGCCGGAGCCGCCGGAGCCGCCGAAGCCCGCGGAGCCGCCCTTGCGGGGGGCGCGGGAGGTGCGGTCGTTCGAGCGAGTGGTGCGGTTCATGCAGAACCTTCCTCGATGCGGCGCGTATCGAGGAATTCCCGGGCAGGGGGATTCGCGAGAACGTGCCGAAGAAAAGACGGGACGGGGCCGTGCCGCGCCGGGAAAGGCGGGCCGGTTCGTCGTGGAGAGGGTGCCGCGCCGTGCGTCGGAGAGCCGGGATACGGCGGACGGTGTGCGGGGCGGAGGCGGGGCGGTGCGTCGGGGGAGACACTGCCGCCCGGCCGGACATGAGGCGGGCCGGCGCCGAGCGCCGTCACCCGCCGCTCAGTGGGCCGTCGGGGACCGACAGGGCGTGAGCGGGGAAAAAGCAACGCGCCGAGGCCCGCACCCCAAGGTGCGGGCCTCAGCTGCGTGTACGCGTCAGCGTCAGGCGGGAACGATGTTCTCGGCCTGCGGGCCCTTCTGGCCCTGCGTGACGTCGAAGGTAACCTTCTGGCCTTCCTGAAGCTCACGGAAGCCAGAAGAGGCGATGTTCGAGTAGTGGGCGAAGACGTCAGCGCCGCCGCCCTCCTGCTCGATGAAGCCGAAGCCCTTTTCCGCGTTGAACCACTTCACGGTGCCAGATGCCATATGAATTCTCCTTTGGGGCAGTGCCCGGGATCGCACTGTGCGAGCCCGGCGTCGCCGCGATGATTGCCCCGACCGGAATGTGCAAATCTGAACTGCATGCGCCGGAAATAAAAAGTGCGCCCACCGAAAATCAGGTGAGAGCACTTGTAAGTTTTTGGGAACCACAACTGCAACTGACATCACAGTAGCACGGGGGGTGCCATCGGGGGCGTAAATTTTTCCCGTAGCAGGTCTGTCGAAATTCCGCACCCGCAGGAACAGAAATCCATGCCTGAAAATCCTATAAACGCGTTCCTCCCTGGCCTGAGCGGCGCACGATGTGACACAGGTCATGCGGTGGCGGGTCCTACGCGCTGATGCGGACCAGTGCGAGCGTGATGTTGTCGGGGCCGCCGGCGTCGATGGCGGCCCGCCACAGCTCGAAGGCGGCCCTGCCGTCGTCGTGCACCCGCAGCAGGTCCTCGATCTCCTCGTCGGGCACCGGGTCGGTCAGCCCGTCGCTGCACACCAGGTAGCGGTCCCCTTCGGTCAGCTCGAACGCCGCCATGTGGGGCGCGATCGAGTGGTAGCCGCGGCTGCCGCCGAGGGTCTGGGTCACGGCCGACGTGGTGCGGTGCCCGGGGGCGGGTGGCGGGCTGTCGTCCACGCTGACCTGGTGCAGGCCGTCCGGCGCCGCGCGGAACACCTTGCTGTCGCCGACGTTGAACACCACCAGCGACTCGGACAGGACGAGGGCCCCGGCGATCGTGGTCCCCATGGAGGTCAGGTCCGGCCGTCCGTCGGTGGCCGAGTGCACGGCGTGGTTGCAGCGGCGCAGCGCGTCGCCGAGGGCGTCCTCGCCGTCCAGTTCGGGACCGAGCGAGGAGAGGTGGCGTACGACCAGCTCGCTGGCCACTTCGCCGGCCGGCTGGCCGCCGAGCCCGTCGGCGACGGCGACGACGAGCGGTCTGCCGAAGGGGAACAGCAGGGTCTGGGGGTTCTGGGTCACGGTCCCGCACAGCGTCCACGGGCCGACGACGAGGCTGTCCTCGTTGCGTTCGCGCACCAGCCCGACATGACTCAGGGCGGTCACAGCTATGTAGGGCACGTCGATGACCCGCCTCTCCGCAACGGCAACGGCGGACGTGGACCTCACCACCCATTGTCGCGCCGTCCCGGCATGCGGGCCGGGTCCCGTCGGAGCACCCTGGTCCTGGAGCCGCCTGTTCGCCGACCGGCGGCCCGGTCAGGAAGGACTGGAGATGTTCGCGAGGCTGAGCACCTACCAGGGATCGCCGGTCCCCGAGGGGGGAGACGTGACCGCGAGTTCGGAAGCGGTCGTCCGGCAGGTCGAGGACGTTCCCGGCTTCCGGGGCGTCTACTACCTCGTCGACCGGGCCACGGGCGTGGCCAAGTCGCTGACCTTGTGGGAGGACGAGCGGACCATGCGGGACAGCGAGGAGCAGGCCGCCCGCATCCGTGAGGAGACGGCGCAGCGGGAGGGCCAGCGGATCGTCTCCGTCGAACACTTCGAGGTGGGCTTCAGCCACCTCCAGCCGTAGCGCGGACCGGTTCTGCGGACCGGCTACGGGACCAGCTTCAAGCCACCAGGTACGAGGAGCGATGGCCATGGGCAAGCTCTCGATCGACCAGTTGCGCGAACGGGTCCGCGGGGCGGTCGTCACGCCCGACGACGCGGCCTACGACGAGGCACGCACGGTCCACAACGCCATGATCGACCGCAGGCCGGCCGCCGTCGTGCGCTGCGCCAACGCGGGCGACGTCATGGCCACGGTCGACTTCGCCCGTGAGAACGAGCTCGACCTGGCGGTGCGCGGCGGCGGGCACAGCGTGCCCGGCTTCGGCACCTGCGACGACGGTGTGGTCGCCGACCTGTCCGGGATGCGCGGGGTCCGCGTGGACGCGGCGCGCCGGACGGCGCGCGCGGAGGGCGGCGCGACCTGGGGCGACTTCAACGCGGCGACGTACGCGTACGGGCTGGCCACCACCGGCGGGATCATCTCGACCACCGGGATCGGCGGGCTCACCCTCGGCGGCGGCATCGGCTACCTGTGCCGCGGAATGGGCCTGAGCTGCGACAACCTGATCTCGGCCGATGTGGTGACCGCGGACGGCCGGCTGCTCGTGGCGAGCGAGGAGGAGAACGCCGACCTCTTCTGGGCGCTGCGCGGCGGCAGCGGCAACTTCGGCGCGGTGACCTCCTTCGAGTACCGGCTCGGCCCGGTCAAGGACATCTACGGCGGGCCGATGCTCTTCGAGCTGGAGGACGCCGCCACCGTGCTGCGTTCCTTCGCCGATCACATCGCCGACGCCCCGGAGGAGCTGGGCGGGTTCCCGGCCTTCCAGATCGCCCCGCCGCTCCCGTTCATCCCGGAGGACCGGCACGGCGACACGTTCGCGCTGATCGTGGCGTGCTGGTCCGGGCCGCTCGACGAGGGTCCGCGTGCCCTGCAGGCCTTCCACGACTTCGCGCCGGTGGTTGCCGAGCACGTGGGCCCCATGCCGTACCCGGCGCTCAACAGCGCCTTCGACGCCCTCGTACCGCCCGGCCTCCAGCACTACTGGAAGGCCAACTTCGTGACCGAGCTGACCGACGAGGCGATCGCGGCGCACCTGCGGCACGCCCCCGGCCTGCCCGCCGTGAACTCGACGGTCCACATCTACCCGGTCAACGGCGCCTGCCACCGCGTCGCCCCGGACGCCACGGCCTACGCCTACCGCGACGCCTCGTTCGCCACCGTCATCGCCGGCATGTGGCCCGACCCCGTCGGCAACGAGGCCAACATCGCCTGGGTCCGCGACTACTACGAGGCCACCGCCCCGCACTCGGAGGAGGGCGGCTACATCAACTTCATGGCCGAGGACGACCAGGACCGCATCCGGGCCAACTACAAGGGGAACTACGACCGGCTGGCCGAGGTCAAGCGGACCTACGACCCGGGGAACCTGTTCCACCTGAACCAGAACATCAAGCCGTAGCGGCACGGCGGCGGTGGCAGCGGGGGTGGCAGCGGCCGGGAGTCATGCGGATGCGGAATGTCAGGGGATCTGCATATTTTGTCAGGTGTACCGGAAGATCCCGTACATCCGGTTTGTCTGACTGAGGAAGGCCCCCATGAAGCGTTTCCCGGTGATCGGTGTGCTCTGCGTCAGCGCGGTTTTCGGTCTCTCCGCCTGCTCCGACGACCCCTCGCCCGAGGAGGAGGCCACCCAGGCCGCGGCCGACCTCTGCACCGATCTGACCGCGCTGAAGGCCGACAACGCCAAGCTGAAGGCCCTGAACCCGGCCACCGCGACCAAGGACCAGGTCCAGGAGGCGTACGACGCCGTCCAGGAGGACTGGAACGGGGTCAAGGAGAACCTCACCAAGATGAAGGACGCGGAGCGGGAGGCGGTCCAGTCCGCGGCCGAGGACCTCAAGAAGGGCTACGAGGACCTGCCGGGCGACACCACCGGCAAGGACGCCCGCACCCAGCTGCAGCCGCAGATCGAGAAGCTGGACGAGGCCGCGACGGCGGCCGCCAAGGGGCTCCGGTGCTGACGGGCTGAACGAGCGGGATCCCGGCCGGCTCCCCGGCCGGGGTCCCTCGCCGTGCGCTCACGCGCCGTCGTCGTCCGCAGTGGCGGGCCCCGCCCCGCGCCGGCGGATCCCGATCTCGACCGCGCCGAAGAGCGCCTTCGCGATCACGCCCACCAGGAGCAGGTCGGCGACCATCTGCAGGGTGGTCAGCACGCGGCCGGTCTCCGTGACGGGTGTGATGTCCCCGAAGCCCACGGTCGCGAACACCGTGACCGTGAAGTACATGGCGTCCGTCCGGTTCAGCGACTCCGTGAACGTGCCCGGCACTTCCTTGGCGAGCAGGAAGTACGTCACGGAGAAGATCACCAGGAACAGCGGTACGGCGGTGGCCAGCGCCTCCATGGCGCGCAGCCGGGGGAACTGCGCACGGGCGACGGCGGTGACCTGCCTGACCACCAGCCAGCCGAAGAGGCCCAGGCCCAGCACGAGCGACACGAGCGTGCGCAGGACGATCTCCCCGTCCAGGGGCGCCAGGTAGTACAGCGCCGTGATCAGGACGATCGAGGCCGCCGAGCGGAGCACGCAGCCCAGCAGGACGCGCCGGCGTTCCCGGGGCGTCGCGGTCGCGGTGGCGTCCGTGGCGCTCAGGGGGTCGTGGCCGGTGCCCCGGTGCTCGTCGCTCATGCGTACTCCTCGCGCGGCGTCCAGATGAGCGGGTACGCGGCGCTGCCCGTGCGCTCGGCCCATGCGAGCCGCTCCCGTACGACGGGCCGCCGGGCCTCGGGGATCCGTTCCAGCAGCCGGCCGAGGAGGTCGCGCAGCCGGCGCAGGGCCATCGGGGAGGCCTCGGCGGCGACGGCGATGTCGTCGCAGGCCGTCCGTACGTACTGCTCCCAGTCGGGGACGGGGACCGTCACCCGCACCCGGCCCGTCCCGTCGGGGAACCGGCCGAAGTCCAGCTCCCGGTCGGCGAGCCGGGTGAGCAGGTCCTCCAGGCGGTCCATGCTCTCCACCGCCGTCGCCGGGTCGTTGACGGCGGGGGAGAGCGCGCGCAGCGCGATGTCGGCCAGGAGCCTGAACGGCAGTTCGGGATCCTGGTCGAAGGTGCGTTCCACACCGGTGACCACGGTCTCGCGCAGGACCTCCTCGGGCAGTTCGGCGCCCGTCACCTCGGCCAGGGCCATGCCCCGCGAGAGGGTCCGGCCGGGGGTGACGCGGAAGTCGATCGTGCAGTCGTGCCGCTGGGCCACCGCCACCAGGGCGGGTACGTCGATCTGCTGGATCACGGTCGCCGGCCCGGACCAGCGCACGGTGGAGCGGGTTCCGGTCCCGGCCGGTCCGGTCTCCGCCGGTCCGGTCTCCGCCAGTCCGGCCCCCGGGGGCGGGGGCGGGGCCGGGGGCGCCGCGGCCGCGCGGCCGGGATCGTACGGCCGCACGTACAGGCCGTCGTACGACCGGTGCGCGCGGGTGGCGATCGCGGTGAGCGAGTGGGCGAGCTGGATCGAGTCGAACGCCTTCGTCTGCAGCGACCTCATCAGGGCGAGGGCGACCAGCGTGAGGATCATGGCCACGCAGGGGAGCAGGGCCGAGACCTGGTCGCGGGCGCCGATGGCGAGCCCCGAGACGACGCAGAAGACGAAGACCCCGACGGCGAAGGCGAAGGCGCGCCAGACGATCGGTTCGTCGCGGAAGAACGCGAGGCGCGGTGTGAACGTGCTGGCGGAGAACTGCACGACCAGGAACAGCATCGAGTAGATGATGCTCACCAGGCTGATGACGCCGAAGCCCACGGTGAAGAGCATCGTCGCCACGCGCGCGGCCTCCACCAGCGGTTTCACGTCGGCCATGGGGGCCACCAGTCCGAGCGCCAGGCCGCCGAGCGCGCAGATCAGCTGGGTCAGGTCCCGGCGCATCGCGCGCGTCGGCGGTTGGAACATGCGGCTCGCCCCCTCGCGGTCACGGTCACGTGTTGCGGGTTACGGGAGGGATGCAATCACGGGAGTGACGGGGCCGGGCGGCGAAATGCCGGATATGCGCTGTTCGGTGTTTTCTCGTGGAAGGGTGGTCACCGACGTCGGCAACCGTCCCCGTGAGGAGTGCACCGTGTCCGATCCGGAGGTCACCGCGCGCCGGCTCCGCCTGCCCCCCTGGATGCGCAAGCACACGCCCCTGCTGACCCGGCTCCTCGAACAGCTCGCCAGCGTCAAGATCCTGGACTGCGCGTTCAGGCTGGCCGCGCAGGCCTTCCTCGGCGCGGTGCCGGCCCTCTTCGTCATCGGCGCCCTCGCACCCGACTGGCTCCAGCAGGAGCTGGTCACGTCCATCCGGGCCACGCTCGGGCTCCAGAACGCCGCCCTGGACCAGGTGCGGCAGGTGTACTCCGCCACCGATTCCACCGCCACCGCGAGCACCGGCGCGGTGGGCGTCGTGGTGACCCTGGTGTCGGCCACCGCCTGCAGCCGCGCCCTGCAGATGACGTGTGAGCGCTCCTGGCACCTGCCCAAGGCCAAGGCCCGGCTCGCGGCCTGGCGGTGGCTGGCCTGGCTCCTGGTCTGGCTGAGCGCCCTGATCTTCCAGGGGCCGGTCCAGAGCGCCTTCGGCGCCGGCCCGGTCGGCGGCTTCCTGCTCGCGGTGGTCAGCGGCACGCTGCTGTGGTGGTGGACCCAGCACCTGCTGCTCGGCGCCCGGATCCCGTGGCTGCCGCTGCTGCCCGGCGCGGTGCTGGCCGGGGCGGGGGAGCAACTGCTGTCCGTGGTGTCGAGGATCTACATGCCGCACGCCGTGGAGCGCAGCATGCGGCAGTTCGGCAGCCTCGGGTCGGTCTTCGCCCTGATGTCCTGGCTGATCGTGCTGTTCATCGTCCTCACGCTCGCCATCGCCGTCGGGTACGTGGTGGCCCGCGAGCCCCTGCCGGCCCGCTGGCTCGGTACCCCGCTGCCGGACCGCGACGCCGGGGCCTCCGGGGCCTCCGGGGGAGACGGGGCCGCCGGGCGCTGACCGGACCGACGCCCGGTCGTCGGGCCCGACCGGTCAGGCGCGGCCGCGGCCGGCCGGGCCGACGATGCCGAACAGGGCGCCGTCGGGGTCGCGCAGCGTGATCTCGTGGGGGAAGAGCCCGGACCCGGTCACGGCGTCGGTCGCGGGGACCGTGCTGCCGCCCAGCCCGGTGGCCGCCTTCACCGCGGTCTCGACGTCGGGCACCCGGAAGTGGACGTGCCAGTGGGGCCGCAGGTGCGGGTCGGGGGCCTGCGCGAGGGTTCCGCCGTTCAGCCGGGCCACCGTCCGGCCCGCGTGGCGGAGCTGGATGCGGTTGTCCTCCTCCACGTAGGCGACCTCGCAGCAGCCGGTCTGCCCGCAGGCCCACTCCAGGACCTCGCCGTAGAAGATGGCGGCGTCGAAGGCGTCCCGGGTGCGCAGTTCGAGCCAGGCCGGAGCGGCTTCCCCGCCCATGTCCCAGTCGGGGATGGCCTCCCCCTGCCAGATCCCGAAGACCGCCCCGTCGCGGTCGGAGGCGAGCGCCGCCCGTCCGGTGCCGAAGGCCAGGGGCCCGACGGCGACGGTTCCGCTGCGTTCGAGGATGCGTGAGGCCGTGACGTCGGCGTCGTCCACGGCGAAGTACGGGGTCCAGGCGACGGGCGCCCTCACCGCCGGGGGCAGGGCGCCGATGCCGGCCACCGGGACCCCGTCGCTGAAGCCGACGGTGAAGCCCTCGCCGAGCCGGGCCGATCCGAACTGCCAGCCGAGGACGGCACCGTAGAACGCCTGCGACGCGCCGGGGTCGCGGGCCATCAGACTGACCCAGCAGGGCGCGCCGAACGTTTCATGACTCGATGTCGACACGGCCGTCCACCCCATCCGCGCTGGTGCCTCGGGCTACATCCTCGTCCCGTCTCCCGCCGCCCCCGGGGCGACACGGCGGACGGGCACCCGGACGGACCCCGGCCTGCCCGGTGTCCTCGGGGTCTAGCGCTGCGCCTCGGCCGGGTCGAGGGAGTCGACGTCCTCCATGAAGCTCAGCATCCGGGCGTTGACCACGTCGGGGTGGTCGATCTGCGGTCCGTGGCCCGTCGCGGCGATGATCTCGGCGCGAGCCCCGGGGACCAGCCGCGGTACGCGCTCCAGCTGCCGCTGCGGGTGCACGAGGAGGCTGCGCTTGCCCATGATCAGGTAGAGCGGGGTCCGGAGGGAGCGCAGCGCGTCCTCGGCGAGGGGCAGCGGTGCCGGGCGGCGGATCCGGAAGGCCCGGGCGCCCGCGTGGATCCACGTCCTTAGCTCGGGAACGGCGATGACGGGCTGCTCCAGCCAGGCGGCGAGGCGCGGGCGCAGCGCCTTGGGGGCGAAGGTGGCGAAGAGGCTGACGAAGACCCAGGCGAAGAAGCGCAGGCCCACCTTCTCAAGGCCGCCGGGGTCGAGGGCGGTGACCGACGCGAGCCGGGCGGGCCGGCGGTGCGCCATGTTCAGGACCAGCCAGCCGCCGTACGAGGAGCCGACGAGGTGGACCCGGTCGAGGCCGAGGCCGTCGAGGGCCTCGTCGAGCCACTGGGCGGCCCGCTCCGGCTGCCACATGGGCTCGCGGTGGACGCTGCGGCCGGCGTCGCCGGGGGTGTCGAGCGCGTACACGGGGCGTTCGGCGCTGAGCGCGGGGGTGTTGGGGTACCACATGGCGGAGCAGTAGCCGGCGCCGTGGATCAGGACGACCGGCGTGCGGGACTCGGCCGCCGGGTCCGTGGGGCCGTAGCGGTAGACGTGCGTGGTGCCGAAGCTGGTCTCGACGTCCGTCTCGGAGCGGGCGGGCGCACCCATGGCGTAGACGGCGTCGCTCGCGGCGAAGTAGCGGTCGCGCAGCTCGTCGTTCACGTAGCGGCCGACGTCACGGCGCACACGGGTCGTGTTCTCGGGCACGGGGCACCTCCAGGAAGAATCGTTCTTCGTGATACGACCGTACCACGATCATGATACGGCGGTACCATGAAGGCGTCCGGGGAGCCCGGACCACGAATTCGACCGACGGGGCGGAGACACCGGCAGATGCCGAAGCGCGTGGACCACGAGGAGCGGCGCGCCCAGATCGCCGAGGCGCTCATCCAGGTCGCGGGGCGGCGAGGGCTGCATGCGGTCGGCATGCGGGACGTGGCCGCCGAGGCCGGGGTGTCCCTCCGCCTCGTGCAGTACTACTTCGAGACCAAGGAGAAACTGCTCTTCTACGGACTCCAGCACCTGACCGACCGCTTCACCGCGCGGGTCGGCGCCCGCCTGGCCGCCGCCGGCCCGGACCCGGGCCCGCGCGCGACGATCGAGGCGCTGCTGCTGGCCTCCCTGCCGACCGACGCGGAGAGCCGCACCTTCCACCTCCTCTACAGCTCCTACTCGATCCTGTCCGTGACCGACGAGGCGCTGGCCGTCCAGCCCTTCATCGCCAACCCGGACGCCGCCGAGAACGCCCTGACCGGCCTGCTCGAACAGGCCAAGGCGTCGGGTCTGGCCGATACCGGCATCGACGCGCGCACGGAGGCGATCAGCCTGCTCGCGATGACGGCGACCATGGGCACCAGCATCCTGGTGGGCCAGCGGGGCCCGGATTCCGCCCTCGCGGTACTCCACCACCACCTGGACCGGATCTTCACCCCTGCCGCGAGCCCGGCGTGCCCGTGAACACGGGCCGGAAGATCACCGCGGTGTCAGGGGGTCGTGGCCCGTGTGGTGACGTGAAGTGATCTGCCTCACATGCTGTCACAGCTGTCGAGCGGCCGGTGTCTTGATGCCGAAGCCCCAAGAAGCGGAGGAGACACCATGGCCGAGAACTTCGACGTCGTCGTCATCGGTGGCGGTTACGCGGGCGTGATGGCGGCCAACCGCCTGACGCGGCGCGGCGACGTGCGCGTGACGCTCATCAACCCGCGGGCGACCTTCGTCCACCGGATCCGCCTGCACCAGCTGGTGGGCGGGACCGACGGCGCGGTCGTCGACTACCGGGAGGTCCTGGCCGACGGCGTGCGGCTGGTGGTCGACACCGCGGCGCGGATCGACGCGGCCGGGCGCCGCGTGGCGCTGGCGTCGGGCGGGACGGTCGGCTACGACTACCTGGTCTACGCGGTGGGCAGCGGCAGCGCCGACCCGCGCGTGCCGGGCGCCTCGGAGTTCGCCCACCCGATCGGCACCTTCGAGGAGGCGGAGCGGCTGCGGGCGGTCCTCGACGACGCTCCCGCGTCGGCCGCGGTGACGGTGGTCGGAGCCGGTCCGACCGGCATCGAGACCGCCGCGGAACTGGCCGGGCAGGGCCGCGCCGTGACCCTGGTCTGCGGCGGCGTACTCGGCCCCTACCTGCACCCGCGGGGCCGGCGCTCGGTCGCCCGGCGCCTGGCCGGGCTCGGGGTGACCGTGCTCGACGGCCCGGGCGCGAAGGCGACGGCCGTGACGCGCGACGCCGTACGGCTCGCCGACGGCCGCGAGGTCCGGAGCGAGGTGACCGTCTGGACCGCCGGCTTCGCGGTCCCGGACCTGGCCGTGCGCAGTGGGCTGGCCACCGATGCCGAGGGACGTCTGCTCACGGACGAGACGCTGACCAGCGTGGACGACGTACGCATCATCGCGGCCGGGGACTCGGCGGCTCCGTCGGACCTGCCGCTGCGGATGAGCTGCCAGACCGCGATGCCCATGGGCGCGCGGGCCGCCGACACGGTGCTCAGCCGGATCGCGGGCGAGCAGCCCGAGACCCTCAACCAGTCGTTCGGCGCCCAGTGCATCAGCCTGGGCCGGGCGGACGGCATCTTCCAGTTCGGCAACCGGTCGGACGTGGCGGTGTGGTTCAACATCGACGGCCGCCTGGGCGCGAAGCTCAAGGAGGCCGTGTGCAAGGGCGTCGTCAAGCACCTGGCCGGAGAGGCGCAGAAGCCCGGCGGTTACCGCCTCCACCGGATCGCAGGCGGCCCCGGCCGCGCCCAGCGGCTGGAGGCCAAGCGAGCCCAGCCCCGGCCCACCCCCGCCCGGGCGGCCTAGCCGGGCGTCCGCCGTCTTTCCGGCCCGGGGCGGTCTACGGCTGCTTCGGGCCGGTCGGCGGTCGCGTCAGGGCGAGGGTGATCAGGAGGGCGAATGCGGTGAGGGCGGTGAAGGTGCGGAGGTTGTTGAAGAGTTCCCAGCGCTGCAGGATCTCCGCGTGGTCGGCCGGTGGTGTGGTGAGTGCCCATTGCTTGATCCGGCCGTTGATGGGCACGTTGCCGAGTCGGGTGATGAGGAAGGAGGCGAGGGTGAGGAGGGCTGCCGTGGCTGCGATGAGGCGGGCGCGGCCGTGTGTGAGGGTGGCGAGGGTGAGGGAGCTGAGGGTCGAGACGGCCATGGCGGCTTGCATGGTGATGCCGTTCATCTTCATCAGCTCGGCGTGGAACGTCAGTCGCATGTCGAGCGGTACGGCGTTGAAGGTGGGGACGAGGTTGGCCGCGCCGTAGCCGAACGCTCCGGCGAGGAGGCCGGTGGCGAGCAGGGCGAGTCCCAGGAGCAGACGGATGCGCATGGCCGCCGTCACGTCTGCGCCATGAGGAAGCGGTCGCCCAGGTCGCCGCGGAGGTGCCCCGGAGGGAGCCGCCGGCCGTAGGCGAGCAGGAGGAGGTCCTGTGCGGCGCCGGACAGCGGCGTTCCCGTACCGAAGGACCAGTCGAGGTCGTCGGCGCGGAGTTCGACGCCGCTCAGGTCGGCTCCGAAGAACGTGACGGTCCTGGCGTTGACGGCTCCCAGGAGGATGCGCACGCGCTCCTCGGGCACCCGCCGGCCGAGGCCCAGCGCGACCGTGATGTCCAGGCCGTGGATCACATCGTGGCCCAACGCCGCCTCGATCCCGCCGACCGGCGGCTTCCAGGGATGATCCGCGTTGTCCCCGAGGAAGGCGGTCAGCTCACGCGTCGAATGGGCGGCCGCGTCCTTGCGCGCGCACCGGTCGGTCATCCGGTGGAGGCTGCCCCGCGCCCTGATCAGTTCCCCCGCCGTCCTGGCGAGCGAGTACCGGAACCCCAGCGTCATGTGGGCCGCGACCTCCCGTACCCGCCACCCCCCGCACAGGGTCGGCGCGTCCCACTCCTCGGCCGACAGGCCGTCCAACATGGCGGCCAGCTCCCGGCGTTCGGCCGCGATCGCGGCCTTGACGTCCGCTGCCGGCGTGCGTTCCGTCGTGTTCCCCATGGCTCCAAGGCTCTCGGCCGGCCTGCCATAAGTCCAAGAGTTTGCACGTCTCGGAACTAGCATGATCCGTTATGGACATCCGGCAGCTGCGGTACTTCGTCACGGTCGCGGAGGAAGCCAACTTCACCCGCGCCGCCGCCCGTCTGCACCTCGCACAGCCGGGATTGAGCGCCCAGGTCCGCCGGCTCGAGAAGGAACTCGGGCATCCGCTCCTCGACCGGTCCGGCCGATCGGTGACCCTGACCGAGGTGGGCGAGGCAGTACTGCCGTACGCGCGGGCCGCGCTCGCCGCCGTCGAGGCGGTACGGCAGACCGCGGACGAGTTCACCGGACTGCTGCGCGGACACGTCACCCTCGGACACGTGTCGGGCGCGGCCGCGGCAGCCGACGCGTTCGACCTGCCGGCCGTCCTGGCCGGCTTCCACAAGGACCACCCCCACGTGGAGATCGCCCTGACCGAGGACACCTCGGAGCGGATGCTCGCCGCGCTGCACCGGGGCGAACTCGACGTCGCCGTGATCGGACTCGCGGACGAGGAGGCCCCGCCCGGGATTTCCGTCCAAGTCCTGGTCGACCAACCCCTGTTCGCGGCCGTCGCCCCGGACGACCCCGCCCTCACGTCCCCGGACCGCACGAGCATCGCGCTGGCCGAGCTCCGCGACCGTCCGCTGATCAGCCTGCCACGCGGCACGGGGCTGCGCGGGGTGCTCGACCGGGCGTGCGCGCAGGCCGGGTTCCAGCCCCGCATCGCCTTCGAGGCAGCCGCTCCGCCGTTCCTCGCGCAGCTCGCGGCCCGCGGTCTGGGCGTGGCGGTGGTTCCGGCCCCCGACGCCGGTGCGGCTCCGGCCTTCGGCCTGCGGGCGCTGGAGATCACCGAGCCGCGCCTGCGCGGCCGGGTCGCCCTGGCCTGGCGGACGACCGGCCCCTCCGGCCCCGCGGCCACCGCCCTCCTGGACCGGCTCCGTACGGGGCTCATCCCTCCCGTCCCCGACGGACCAGCAGGAGGCAACTGCCTTTGAATATCGGCGAGCTGACTGCTGATCACCGTCTATAGGGTGGCCGGGTCCGATCAGATCGCTGTCCCTGGAGGTTGTGCGGTGTCCGAACTCGGCGGCCCGGGTCCCTCGCCCGGCTCCGTACCCCCGCCCCCGCACCCGGCCCACGCGCCTCGCCCCTCGTTTCCGCCGCCCCCGGCCCAGGCGCCGAGCCCGGTACCGGTGCCGGGCCACGGGCCGAACCGGGGCCCCGTGATCGGCGCGCTGATCACGGCCGCCGCCACCATCGCGGCCGCGGTCATCGCCGCCGTGGCGATGAGCGGCAACGACGGCAAGCCCGCGGCGCAGCCGGGCCCCGTCGCCGTCACGTCCGCCGCGCCGCCCTCCGCCTCGCCCACCCCCTCCCCGGTGGGTTCGAAGCCGGTCCAGTCCCTGCCGGTCCAGAGCCCGGCACCGAAGGTGTCGAAGAACGCCCGCATCGAAGCGAGCCCGGACAGCGGTTCCCACGGCTCGGTGGTCACCCTCACCGGCTCGGGCTTCGCGGCGGGCGAGCGGGTACGCCTCGTCTTCAACGGCAGCTACGGCAAGGAGTGGCAGCTCCGGGACGTCACGGCTTCGGCCGACGGCGGCTTCGTCGCGGAGATCAAGGTTCCCGCGGAGGGCGTGGACGACCAGCAGCGGTCCGTCGAGGCCAAGGGACTGGACAGCAACCGGCGCGCGGACACGCCGTTCACCATCACCGAGTGACCCCGCACGACCGGTTGGCGCACCACCCCACCGGATCGTGAGGCGGTCTGCTCCGGAGCCGGGGGTAAGGGCCGCGTTTGCGGCGCGTCAAAATGCCGCGAAATATTCCGTACGGAACGGCCGGAGCGCTCCAGGGCACCGAGGATCGACCCTCGAGGGAGTTGATGTCCGGTGATGGCACAGGTCATGGAATCGGTGGCGGGGACCGAAGCGGCGGTGCCGACCCGCTGGTACTCGGCCAATGGAGCCCCGCCGCCCCGGCGCATCGTCACCGCCGACGACACCACCGGCACGGCCGAGGCGTACCGGCTGATCTGCGAGGGCACCGCACTGCTCTGGCGCGGCGACTACCCGTCCGCACGCCGGCTCCTCATCGCCCTGGGCCGTCGCCTCGACCGCGGGCACGCGCCCGCTGCCCCGACACCGGCTGACGCCTACCGGCTGCACCGCAGCGGACGGGCCCGCCGCGCACGACTGCTGGGCATGCTGCTCGTCCCGTACGAGGCCGGCTGGGCGATCCCCCTGCGCCGCGCCCCCCTGGTGCAGGAGGCCTGCGCCCAGGTCTACGGCCCGTTCGCGGGTCAGGGCGCGGGCTCGCTGCGTGAGCTGCTGGGCGTGATCGGCGCCTACGAGTGGCGGCGGAAGGGCGTGGTGATCCCGGCGCTCGGCGGCGATCGGATCCACCCGCACTACGGGGTCTTCTCCCCGGTCCGGGGCGAGTACCTGGACCTGGTGGCCGAAGCCGAACTCCCCGCGGGATACACGGCCTTCGACATCGGCACGGGTACGGGCGTACTGTCCGCCGTCCTCGCCCGGCGCGGCCTGCGCCACATCGTCGCCACCGACCAGGACGCCCGCGCCGTCGAGTGCGCCCGTGACAACGCCGCCCGCCTCGGCCTGGCCCACAGGATCGCCGTTCGGCACGCCGACCTGTTCCCGGCGGGCCGCGCCCACCTGATCGTCTGCAACCCGCCCTGGCGCCTGATCGACCGTCCACAACCGCTTCCGGCAGCGGCGTGACGCCGGCGTCTCTCCCGTGCTGGAAGAACCTCCTGAAGAAGGTACGGGTACGCGGGCCCGTCGGCCGACCCCGCATCCGGCCGGACGCGGTCGCCGGGGACAAGGCGTACTCGTCCCGCGGATCCGCGCCCACCTGCGCAAACGCCGTATCGAGGCGGTCATCCCGGAGAAGCGGGCAGAGTTGAGTCAACGGTCAACCAGCCGTGGACGCGGGGCCTCACCCGGGGATTCCGCGTCGGTGTCGTCGGTGCCGACCGGGCCGCGGGGAAGCATCCGGTCCAGCCACTTCGGCAGCCACCAGTTGGTCCGGCCGAGGAGTGTCATGGTCGCCGGTACCAGCACCATGCGTACGACCGTGGCGTCGATGAAGATCGCGGTGGCCAGGCCGAGCCCGAACATTTTGGTGGAGGGGTCCTCGGCGACGGCGAAGGACAGGAAGACCGCCACCATGATGAGGGCGGCCGAGGTGATGATCCGGGCGGTGCCCGAGATGCCCTCGACGATCGCCGTGCCGTTGTCGCCGGTGCGCAGGTACTCCTCGCGTACGCGGGAGAGGAGGAACACCTCGTAGTCCATCGACAGGCCGAACAGGATGGCGAAGAGGAACATCGGGATGAACGACACGATCGGAACCGTCGCTTCCAGCCCGATGAGTGCGCCTCCCCAGCCCCACTGGAAGACCGCGACCATGATGCCGTAGGACGCGCCGATGCTCAGCAGGTTCAGCAGTACCGCCTTGAGCGGTACGAGTATCGAGCGGAAGACCAGCATCAGCAGCAGGAACGACATCGCCAGCACGGCGGCGACGAGCACCGGCAGGCGTTGGCTGGTGCGTTGGCCCACATCGGACAGGCTCGCGGCGGCGCCGCCGATGTGGGCCCTGGCCGGGCCGTGCCCGATCGCCGTGGGCAGCACGTCGGTGCGCAGCCGGGCGATGGTGTCGGCCGTGGCCTTGTCCTGAGGGCTGGTGGTCGGGAACACCACGAGGGTCGCGATGCCGGTGGCCCGATCGATGTGCGTTGGCGCGGCGGCTGCGATGCCCGGATCCGCCGCGACCGCCCCGACGAGTCGGTCCAGCACTCCCGGATCACCGGCGGGGTCCGCGGCGATGACGAGGGGACCGTTGGTGCCCGGGCCGAACCCCTCGGCGACGAGGTCGTAGGCCCGGCGCTCGGTACGGCTGTGGGGCAGTGAGCCGTCGTCGGGCAGGCCGACGCGCAGGCCGAGCACGGGCAGCGTCGCGGTCAGCAGCAGCCCCGCCGCGCCGATCGCGTACAGCACCGGGTGCCGGCTGACGTGCCCGATCCAGCGACGCCACCCGGCGGCGGGAGCGGCGCCCGCCGCCGTGTCCCGCCGCCGTGCGAGTCGGCCCGGCTTCCCGGTCTGCAGAGCCCGGCCGATCCGGCCGGCCCGGGCCAGGCGTGGGCCGGCGGCGCCGAGGAAGGCCGGCAGCAGCGTCACCGACGCGAGCACCATCGTCAGGACGACGATCGAGACGGCGAGCCCGCCCACCGTCATGAACGGCACGTTCGCGACCGCCAGGCCGAGGATCGATACGACGACGACGCCGCCGGCGAAGACCACGGGCCTCCCCGCCGTGGCCACCGCTCGCCCCGCCGCCTCGTCGGGATCGAGCCCGCGCGCGAGGTACTCCCGGTGCCTGGCGAGCACGAACAGCGCGTAGTCGATGCCCACTCCGAGTCCGACCATGCTGCCCAGGACGGGGGCGAAGGTCGGGACGTCCGTCACCCCCGCCAGTACCGTCATCGTGGCAACTCCGATGGTCAGCCCGAAGACCGCCATGCCGATCGGCAGCGCGGCGGCGACGAGCGAACCGAACGCCAGGAACAGGATCGCGGCCGCGGCGAGGAGGCCGATCAGCTCGCTCACGCCGCCGTCGGGGTCGGAGAACGCGTAGAAGAGGTTCCCGCCCATCTCGATGCGCAGCGCCAGCTCGGGGCGCAGCCGGTCGCCGAGTTCGACGAGGGCGTCGAGGTCTTCGGCCGACAGTCGGCTCTGGTCGGGGTACTGCACCCGGACGACCGCGATCCGCCCGTCGGCCGAGACGAGGCCGCCGCGCACGGCGGTGTCCCCGCCCGCTTCGAGCGCCCCCGCCGGGTCGCTCGTGCCGAGCACGTGCGGCAGCCGCTTCACCTCGGTCTGCAGCCGCGTGAGAGCGGTGCGCGCGCCGTCGTCGTCGAAGAACGTCGCAGCGCCGTCGAGGGGGGTGACGACCACTTGGGCGGTCATCCCCTCCTGGCCGGTGCCGGCCCGCTCGATCAGTTCCGCGGCCCGCTGGGAGTCCAGCCCCGGAGCGGTCATCGAGTCCGCGGTCCGCCCGCCGAAGGCGATCGCGGCGAGGACGGCAAGCGCGGCGGCGATCAGCCATGCCGCGATCACCCGCCAGGGATGGCGGGCGGCGCTTGCGCCCAGGTGCAACAGGGCTTTCGAGAGCATCGGGTCCTCCAACCACCTCGGCGGCCGTCCTTGTACGGCCGCCGATGCCGAGGCTCGTCGCCACGGCGCTCCGCGGCATCGGCCCGCGGGCCGCGGATCCGTCGGCCCCAGGGCGGAGTGACGACCCGTCCTTTCGGCCGATGCGCGGAACGCCGCGGTCCCTAGGCTGAGAACCGTGCTCCGAGACGACCTGCGAACCCTGTGGACCGAACCCCGGCCGCCCGACGCGCCCGCCCGGGTGCGGCGGGACTGGGCGCTGCTCGCCGCGGGCCTTGCCGCCGTGGCGCTGGAGGCCACCCTGCGTGAGAACGTCGTGTGGCGGCCGGTGGCGGTGGTGTTCGCCGTATGGCTGTGCCTGCTGCCACTGTGGCGCCGGACCCGCCCGCTGGCGATGGTGACGCTGGCGTTCGGCTCGGTGATCCTGCTTCAGGTGGCCTCGCTCGTCGCCGCACCGCGCGAGCCCGTCGGCCTGTACACCGGCGCGGTCGTGCTCGTGCTGGTGTACGCGCTGCCCCGGTGGGGATCGGGACGCGAGATCGTGCTGGGCGGCGCGGTGATCCTCGCGGCCGGCGCGCTGTGTTCCGTCACGGACGAGACCCCTGTCGTCGAAAACCTCGTGGGCTTGGTCTTCCTGCTGCTGCCCGGCGTGGTCGGGGCTGCCGTGCGGTTCCGGGTGACCGCTCGCGAGCGGCAGTTGGAGCAGGTGCGCTCCCGCGAGCGCGAGCAGCTCGCCCGGGAACTGCACGACACGGTGGCCCACCACGTGTCGGCGATGGTGATCATCGCCCAGGCGGGCCGGGTGCTCGCGGGCACCGACCCGTCCGCCGCCGTGGAGGCGCTGGAGGGGGTCGAGGAGGAAGGGGCGCGCACGCTGGAGGAAATGCGCGCCATGGTCGCCACGCTGCGCGACCGCGGGGTCGGCGCCGAGCTGGCGCCCCCTGCCGGAGTCGCGGATCTGGAGCGCCTGGTGCGCACCCCGGGTGGTCGCCTCAGGGTCGACCTGGGGCTCGACGGCGAGCTGGACGCCCTGCCCCCGGCCGTGGACGCGGCCGTCTACCGGATCGTGCAGGAGTCGGTGACCAACGTGCTGCGCCATGCGGTCGACGCGACCGAGCTCGTCGTCCGGGTCGCCGCGGAACGGCACATGGTGCGGGTGAGCGTGCGCGACAACGGCCGGCGCACCGGCCGGGGTCGCGACGGATACGGACTTACCGGATTGCGCGAGCGTGCGACGCTGCTCGGCGGCACACTACGAGCCGGCCCGGGTACCGACCGGGGCTGGCATGTCGACGCCGAACTGCCGAGAGCGAGGAGCGAGAGCGGTGTCCATTCGCGTCCTCGTCGCTGACGACCAGACGATCATTCGCACCGGGTTGCGGATCATGCTGAACGCCCAGCCCGGCATCGAGGTGGTCGGCGAGGCCGCCGACGGGCGGGAAGCCGTACGTCTGGCCCGCGAACTACGCCCCGACGTCTGCCTGTTCGACATCCGCATGCCCGTACTCGACGGGCTCGAGGCCACCCGGCTGGTCGCCGGCCCGGGCGTCGCCGACCCGCTGGCCGTGGTCGTCATCACCACGTTCGACCTCGACGAGTACGTCTACGGCGCGCTGCGTGCCGGCGCCCGCGGATTCCTCCTCAAGGACACGGGACCGGACCTTCTGGCGCAGGCCGTACGGTCGGCGTCCGGCGGTGAGGCGCTCATTGCGCCCAGCGTCACCGTCCGTCTGCTCCAGGCATTCGCGGACCTGCCCGCCGGCCGGCCCGTGGCCCAGCCGGTCTCCCCCGTCACCGCCCGCGAGGAGCAGGTGCTCCTCGCCGTCGCCCGCGGGCTGACCAACACCGAGATCGCCGATGCACTGCACATCAGCCTCAGCACGGTGAAGACGCATCTGGCCAGCCTGATGGCCAAACTCGGCGCCCGCAACCGGGTCGAGATCGCGATGTGGGCCTACGAAACGCGCCGTATCCTCCCCGGAACCTGAGCCGGGTGCCGGGCCATGTCCCATGAGTCCCCGCCCGGACATCAGTGCACCGGTCGGCTCACGTCGGCTCTACGTGCCTCACCCGCCCTAGCTGTTCTGTCCCGGGAGGTTGTGGACGGGTGAGCCAGGTCTCGGCTGAGGGATCTTGAAGGGGTGTGACCCAGATACGCCAGAAACCCGCCAGAACTTGATCTTGGCCTGCTGAGTGCCCGACCTCGTCACCCGCGATCAGCTTTGCGTCTCCTCGCGGCGTCCAATAGCGGCCGCATCGGGTACGACGAGCAGCTTGCCGGTGGTACGCCGAGCCTCCAGATCGCTGTGGGCCTGGGCGGCCTCGGACAATGCGTAGCGGCCCGTTACGGTGACCTCAAGCGCCTTGGAGCGCACCCACTCGAACACATCGGCGGCCCGTCGGAGCAGTTCGGACCGATCGGCGATGAAGTGCCCGAGGCTGGGCCGGATCAGGGTCAGCGAACCGCCGTGGGCGAGCCGCATCGGATCAAACGGCGGCACGGCACCACTTGCCGCGCCGAAGAGCACGAGATGGCCGCGAGGGCGCAGGCTGGCGAGGCTCGCATCGAAGGTGTGCGCGCCGACGCCGTCGAAGACAACCGGCAGTCCCTGACCGCCGTTGAGCCGCCTCACCTCGGCTGCGAGATCGTCGACTGCGGAGGAAAGGATCACCTCAGCGGCCCCGGCACGCTTCGCCAGCTCGGCCTTCGCCGTGGTCGACGTCGTGCCGATCACCCTGCCGCCGAGATGGGTGATGAGCTGGGTCAAAAGCAGCCCCATGCCACCAGCAGCCGCATGCACGAGCACCGTGTCGCCCCCCTGAACCGGGTAGGCGTCCTTGACGAGATAGTGCGCGGTCATGCCTTGGAGGAGCACGGCGGCGGCTGTCTCGAAGCCGATGTCGTCGGGCAGCGGCACCAGCCGGGAGGAGTCCACGACGGCCCGCTCGGCATACGTGCCGGGAATCTCCACCCAACCGACCCGGTCCCCGACTGCGACGTCAGCGACGCCGGGTCCAACTTCGACGACCGTGCCGGCGCCCTCAGTACCCGGGGTGAAGGGCAGCGGGAGGCTGTACCGGCCTTCGCGGTGGTAGACGTCGAGGAAGTTGACCCCGGATGCGGCGACCTCCACGATCGCCTCGCCCGGACCCGGCCGCGGCTGGTCCACCTCGGCCTCCTGCAGCACCTCGGGACCGCCCACTTCGTACACCTGAATCGCTCGCATGGCCCTCCAATTAACGGCTCTTCCCCCACCAACCCCGTTGATGGCGATCCGATTCCCGGCAAGCAGACCAGTCCGCCGCCCCCGCCGAGAGCTGAGACGCCTGCTTTGAACCCGGGTCTGGGACAGGAGACCGAGGCCGTCAAGGGTCGACGAATGCACCACCCGCCGCTTCCGCACCGCCGTACGGCCATCCGCCATAACCGGCGTGTCCTCCGGCAGCTCCACCGCGCGGCGCACGAAATCGACCACCGCCTCCGGATACTCCTCCGGCCTCGGGAACCGGCCGATCCGCTGGTACGACTTCAACGCCAGCAGCAGGGCCAGCTGATCTCCATCCGCGTCCATCCGCTCCGCCGCCCGCGCCGCCTCCTCCCGCGTCGGCGCGAAGAACAGATGCAGCTCATGCGCACTGACCAGCCGCTTGAACCGCGGATACGCGCTGCTGGCCGTCACTGGTAGCGGCGCCCGCGGCAAGTACCAGCACGGCTGGAGCGACCTCGATGTGTTTGTCGTCGCCGACGCCTCTTCTCTCGACGGGATCCGCCAGGTCCTCGCGGAGCTGGAGGCCGAACTCGGCGGGGTCAAACTCGGCATCACCGTGCTGACTCGAGCCGAGTGCCGGGCAGGAGCCGTGACCTCCCGGCTCCTCCACGTCCTCGCTCTCATCGGCAGCGGGGCGCTGGTCCCGCTGTGGTCGGCCCCCGGCATGGCCCTGCCGGCCCCGGACGCCGCCACCGATATCGACGTGAGCCTGCGCGACGGCATCCAGGCCGCTATAGAGATCCGCCGCCAGCTGCTCAAGGGAGCGCCTGACCTCCGCGGCCTCTACAAGGTCACCGCGCTGCTCGCGAAGATCCAGCTCCGCTTCAGCGGGATCGAGTGCCCCTCCGACGGCGACGCCCTCACCGTCCTCCTCGACGCCAAGCGGCAGGACACCAGCGCGGTCACCACCGCCCGCACCGAGCGCCCCGCCGCCAAAGCGCTCGCGACCCTCGTTCTCCAGAGCTGGCTGGACACCCTTCCCGGGGAGAAGCGGTGACTGCGGGCACCTTCCACAAGCCGGTGGCGACTCGCGAGCAGGCAGAAGCCGAGACGAGGGGGTGGATGCAGCTCGCCCCGCGTATCGCGGTTCCGGACCTTCACGGGCAGCGTTACTGGACCGGCAGCTCCTCGCCTACGAGGACGTCCTCGCCACCGGCCGGTGTGAGCTGCTGATGGGCGACGTGATCGCCCTTGCCGACCGCGACCCGGCCGCGCAGCCTCGCCTGGACCGCCTCGTGGACGGCGTCTGCGCCGATCTGCGGGCGGCGGCCGAGGAGAACGGGAAGCGAGTGGTGCTCGCCGACTGCGTTCCGGACCTCTACCTCGACCGGATCCGCCCCGGTGGCCGGCTGGACCGCTGGTACCTGCGCCGTGACCTGCCCATCGCCCTGCCCCACACCGGCACGACCCTCACCCTCCGGGAGCTGGCCGACTTCACCCTCACCGCCAACGGCAGGCAGCTGACGCTCAACGTCGCCGACATCATCGACGGCCTCCGGCACTCCCTGGCCCCCGACCGCCGCTGGCTGGCCGGTCTGACACAGGGCGACCCCACGGAGCCCAACATCGCCGATCCGCTGTGCTGGCTGGACTTCGAGTTCGCCGGCCGCAACACCGCCGTGGGCGAAGCCGCCAACCTGTTCTGGTACTTGATGGCCCTGGGTGGCTGGCTCGTCCCCCGCTACCAGCCCGACGTGTACGCCCGCACCCTCCGCCTCGCCCTCCCGCCACGGACCCGCCCCCGCATCGAACACCTGGAGCTCCACGAGAGCAGCCGGCACATCGATGTCCGGTACTCCTGGAACACCGGCCCCGGCCGCGGAGCGGCCATCACCCGGGCCTTGGACGGTCTCCGGGGTGAGGGTGGCACCGCCCTGGAGGAGATCCACGCCTTCCTCGCCCTGCGCGTCCTCGGCGTCATTCCGGCAGCCCGGCTGACCGGCCACGACCTCCTGCTCGTGCTGATCAAGCTCGCCGAAAGCCAGGACCCGCTCACGAGCCTCGACACGTTCTTCACCACCACACAGGCCCCTCACCCCCACCCCGGTGAACGGAGCAGCCATGTCCCTGCCCCTGCTTGAGGCCCCCCTCCAGGCCCGCCCTCTCCAAGGCAGCACTGCCCTCGTCACCGGCGGGGCCACCGGCATCGGCGCCGAGATCGGACGCGCGCTCGCCGCCGCCGGCGCGACCGTCGCGGTCAACCACCTCGGCCAGGACCACGACGCCCACGCCCTCCTCGCCGCCTTCGAGCGAGACGGCAGCCCCGGAATCGCGGCGAACGCCGACCTCACCGACCCCGGCGCCGTCCAGACCATGGTCGACCTCGTCCGCGCCGAAATCGGCCCCATCGACATCCTCGTGAACAACGCCGACTCCTACCCCCGCGTCCCCTGGCGCCTGCACGTCTTGCCCGGCTTCGGTGACCTCGACCTGGACGAGATCACCCCGCCGACCGTGCGGACCTGGCGGGCCGAGCGCCTGGCCGCCACCGTCGCCACGACCGTCGCCAAGTCCTACCGGCTGCTGAAGGCCATCATGGAGACGGCGACCGACGACGAGCTGATCCGCCGCAACCCGTGCCGCATCAGAGGCGCGGGAAGCGAGCAGGCCAAGGAGCGCTCGACCGCGACCGTCGCCCAGGTCGACGCCCTCGCCGAAGCCATGGGCCCGCGCTGGCGGCTGATGGTCTACTTCTGCGCCTACGGCCCGGTGCGCCCGGAGGAGCAGGCGGCCCTGCGCCGGACCTCGGTCACCCTCGCCCCCCTCGCCGTACGGATCACCGAGGCCGCCCCGGAACTGAACACCGGCCGCCGCGTCGAAGGCGACACCAAGTCGGCGGCGGGCGTCCGCACCGTCCACCTGCCGGCCTTCCTCTC
Organism: Streptomyces sp. NPDC090045; assembly: GCF_044747975.1. Classification (NCBI taxonomy): domain Bacteria; kingdom Bacillati; phylum Actinomycetota; class Actinomycetes; order Kitasatosporales; family Streptomycetaceae; genus Streptomyces; species Streptomyces sp. NPDC090045. The sequence continues at coordinate 1,508 of NZ_JBIVFA010000006.1, read as the reverse complement.
CATGGAGGTCAAGCGGCACCTGGACTGGTTCGCGGAGAAGGAGCCCGACGGGCTGCTGTTCGTGGGGGAGAAGGGGGCGCCGTTCCGGCGCACGTCCTTCGGCCGCAAGTGGGCCAAGGCCCGCGCGAAGGTCGGACTGTCGAAGGGCTTCCGCTTCTACGACCTGCGCCACACCGGCCACACCCTCTCCACCCAGTCCGGCGCGACCCTCAAGGACACGATGGTCCGCGCCGGCCAGTCCTCGGAGAAGGCCGCGATGATCTACCAGCACTCCGACGACGAACGCCAGCAGGAGGTCGCCGGGGGCATCGACGCCCGGGTACGCGCTGCCCGCGTCAAGGGAGCGGTGAAGAGGCAGGCGAAGGGCGCCTGACGATCGGCGGGTGAGGGGAGGGCGGTGTCTCGCCTTCCTCCCCTCACCGGTTCTCCGGGTGCCGTTGGACCCGAACAGCAGCGGCGGCGCTCGTCGATGGCCCGTCTACGGCCGTGCTGTGTCGAGGGGAAACCTGGTGCTCAGGCACGCCTCCATGCGTCGAGGAAGGCTTTCCGCTCAGCCGGATCAGCTGATTTGTGGTCCGCGTGCAGGACCCGCCAGGCGGTGAGTTCGAGATCCCGGAGCCACAGCTCGCCGATGACCTGCGTCTTGAGGTCGGGGAGGTGGTCGGATTCGGCGAGCGCCTGGCCGATCACCTCTCCGGCTGCGACGCGCTGGGGCGGGGTCATCTCGTCGACAGCCGAGAGGATCTGACCGGCCAGACCGGTGCCTTCTCCGGCCAGCGAACTCAGTACGAACGTCTTGATGTTGGCGGGCAGCAGGTAGAGGGAGCCTGAGGTCCTCCACAGGTCCGACCAGAAGCGTTCTCCGGCCTCGGTGGGAGCGGGGAGCGCGGCCAGCAGTCCGAGGAGGTGCGCGGTGGCCGCGTACCCATCGGAGTGGGCGGATGCGACGACGGCGATGTCGGCGACGCGCTCGACGTCGATTCGGCCCGCTTCGAGGCGTGGGTCCAGTCCCAGTCGCTGTTCCAGCTGGTGGGAAAGGGGGGCGGATGCGCGGGAGCGGAACTCGGGAAGCATCGGCGGTCCTTGAACGTAGGAGAGCGGAGAGGCCGTTCGGAAGCCCTGATCGTTCCCGTGGCCCGCCGACTTACACGACTTCCACGGCCCCAGTTGGGGGCAGGGCTCCAGGACCGGAACCATGGGCGGCTGAACAGACCGTGTCCGGCGGTGCAGGCGCGGGGGGGGGCGGGCCCGCCCGCGGCCCCCCGCCCCTCACGTGTGCGCGGGCACCCTGGCCCCGTCCGGCGTCTCAGCCCTTCGCCGGGGTCAGTTCGAGCGCGGCGTTCAGCGCCGTGGGGTCGGCACGTGCCTGGTCGCCGTCCGAGCGCAGGACCGCCCGCCCCGAGGTGAGCACCGTGAGACGGTCGGCGCAGCGGATCGCCTGCGCCGGACTCGGGGAGACCAGCAGGACCGCGATCCCCTCCCCGGCCAAGGTGGTGACCAGGTCGTAC